>NZ_CP016353.1:2961136-3280909 GCF_002240355.1 Prauserella marina | reverse complement strand
GGTGTCGTCACCGGAGCGGGATCGACGTTCTGCGCCGGGATGGATCTCAAGGCGTTCCTCGCCGGTGAGCGTCCTTCGGTGCGGGAGCGCGGGTTCGCGGGGATCGTCCGGCAACCACCCGTGAAACCGTTGATCGCCGCCGTCGAGGGGCATGCGATCGCGGGCGGCTTCGAGGTCGTGCTTGCCTGTGACCTGATCGTCGCGGCCGACAATGCCGTCTTCGGACTGCCTGAGGTCAGGCGCGGTCTTGTCGCGGCGGGTGGTGGCTTGCTGCGGCTGCGGGAACGAGTTCCGTACCACCTGGCCGTGGAGTGGGCGCTGACCGGTGAGTTCGTGTCCGCGGCCGTCGCCGCCGAGGTTCACCTCGTCAACCGGCTCACCAAACCCGGCGCGGCGAAGGAAACCGCGATCGAACTGGCACGCCTCATAGCGCGAAACGGTCCACTCGCGGTACGGGCCAGCAAGGCGATCATCACGGCGTCGAGGGACTGGGCCGCCGACGAGGCATTCACCAAGCAGGACGAATTCGCGGAGCCGGTGCGCTCGTCAGCCGACGCACGGGAAGGTGCCCTGGCCTTCAAGGAAAAACGCGCACCTGTGTGGCGAGGCGAGTGACGCGACACCTCCGGCCCCCTCCCGGGGGCAGCCACCCCGGTGGCGGCCCCGTGGCGAGCGATTCCGGTGACCGAGATGGTTTCCGCCTGTGGCGGCTTGGTGGCGGGCGACCCTGGCGGTGGGGACGGTTCCGGACCTGTGGCGGCTTGGTTCGCCCCGGTGGCGGGGCGGCTCCGGGCTGGTGGCGGACGCCTCCGAGGGCGGTAGGAAGCCGGACGCTGGGTGGAATGGATCGCGTGCTGCCTCGTCCGGCGAGTCGGCTTTCCAGCCGCACCACGGCTTTTTGCCGAATGCCGCAGTTCCATGCGGTGCCTGGTAGATGCCCGTGTTGGTCGACCGGGGGCTTCCTCCGGAGGTCCGCGTCCATTCGCACCGGTCGCTTCGGGCCGAGTGGGCAACTCGTGGTCCTGGGCGCCGAACTCGTCGTCCTGGACGCGGATGTCGGCGGCCGGAGTGCGGATCTCGGTGTCCTGGCGGGGGACTCGCGGGAGCGCGGTGACCACCGCGACAGGCCCCTTGACACATGTTTCGAACCTTTGTTCGAATCAGTGGCGAGTCAGGGGAGTACATGTGAATCAACTACCGCAGGCGGCCTTCCGTTGGTGGCGGAGGGACGTCAGTTCGACGCCCACTCGCCCGGTGTGGACGCCCTCGGATCGGCCGCCGGAGTTGTTCCGGCCGGTGGATCCGCCTCGCTGGGTGTGGGTCGACCTGCGCGGTTCGTTGCGCCGCGACCCGTTCGCGTTTTACGACGAGGCACCAGGCGGCATGCAGTACCGGTACGAGGCGAAGGGCTTGCTGCGCGGCTGGATACCCGCCGTCGATGGCGGGCCGCTTGGCGTCGTGAGTTATCAGCTGCTGACCGCCGACCTTCAGTGGCGCACCGTCGTCACGGCGTTCGTGCCCCAGCATGTGATCCGCCACGATTCCCGCCACCCACCCGGCTGAACAGCCACGCCTGGCGTGCCGCGAATCCCGTTGCCCGTGGCAAGGGGCCTGCGAGACCAGCACGGCCCTCGCGGCATTGCGGGAAAGCCCGGGCTTCCCTGTCCGGCACGGCCTTGCGAGGAACCACGCTGATCCCCGCTGGCACGGCAGAGGATCACCAGGCCCGGTCCAGCCGCAGATCAGGCCACGACATCACGACCACACTCCTCACGGCTAATCGGGTAGCAGCGGTACGGAGGGTCCTTGTTCTCTGCCGAGGAGCGCGGCCCTGGTGATCGCGGAGGAGCCGAACCGGTCGCGCACGACGTCGAGGGCGGAGTCGAGCGCGGGGCCGTCCTGTTCACCGAAAGGCAAAACGAGCTGTACCGCGTCGTCATTGTCCAGATTGGACAGTGAGACCCCGATGAGGGTGATGCCGTCGCGGGCGATGACCGGCGCCGCCGCCGCGAGCAGCACGCGTGCGGCGGCGAGGATAGTTTCGGTGTGCGCGGTGGCCTCGGGCAGGGTGTGCGATCTGGTCACCATGGTGAAGTCGGCGAACCGAAGGCGAAGCACCACGGTTCCGCACACCCTGCCCGCGGCGCGCAGCCTCCGGCCCAGCCGGTCGACGAGCCCGGCGAGCATGGCGTCCAGTTCCTCCGGCGTACGGCGTCTTCTGCTACCGAGCGCCCGCTGAGAGCCCATGGACCTGCGCCTGCGCCCGGCCCGTACTGGACGCGGATCGCGATTGTGGGCGAGCGCGTGCAGATGCCGCCCTGAGGCGACACCGAGCAGCCTCACGAGATCCGGCTCGGGAAGCGCGGCGACATGACCGACGGTCAGCAAGCCCTTCGCGTGCAGCTTGGCCGCGGTGACCTTGCCGACGCCCCACAGTCGCTCGACGGGCAGCGGATGCAGGAACGCCAGCTCGCCGTCGGAGGGTACGACGAGCAGGCCGTCCGGTTTCGCGACGCCGCTGGCGACCTTGGCGAGGAACTTGGTGCGCGCGACACCCACGGTGATGGGAAGCCCGACGCGTTCGGCGACGGTGCGGCGTAGCCGCTCGGCGATGCCGCGAGCGGGGCCCGCCAAGCGCCACAGCCCGCCGACGTCGAGAAACGCTTCGTCGATGGAGATGCCTTCGACGACAGGTGAGGTTTCGCGGAAGATCTCGAACACCGCCTTGCTCGCCTGCGCGTACGCCGACATCCGCGGCGGCACGACGACGGCGTCGGGACACAGTCGCCGCGCCCGCGTTCCGCCCATCGCCGTGCGGACACCCCGCGCTTTGGCTTCATAGCTGGCCGCGAGCACCACTCCCCCGCCGACGATCACGGGCCGTGCCCGCAACCTCGGGTTGTCGCGCTGCTCCACCGACGCGTAGAACGCGTCGAGGTCGGCGTGCAGGATGGACCCTTCGATCGACACGAACATATGTTCGCATCGGCCACCGACATTTTCCGGCGCGCTACGCGTTTGCCCTGCTCACGACGCCGAGGCCCCAGAACGCAGCCACCGCACCGCGGCGGGAAGGCATTCGGTGAGCCCCTTGTACTCGGCGACGTCGGGAGGCAGATCGGCGAGTACGGCGGCCAGCCGTCGCCGCCACGCCGGTACTTCGGCGATCTCGGCGAGTGAGGCGAGGTAGGTGCGGATCGTGAACAGGATGGCGCCCGAGGTACTGAGCCGGATCAGGTGCTGCACCTCGACGCGCAGGTGCAGCCGCCATGGCAGGAGTTCGTCGATGGCGATGCCATACCAGTCCGGTTTCCAGTCCGGTCGGCTCTCGATAGAGGTGTCCAGCCGCCGTCCCACGGTCATGGACCAGTTGGTACGCCGGAAATCCAAGCCGGCGCGCAGCCGCAGCAGGAACCGCTCCGACCTCTCGACGACGCCTTCCTCGCGCAGTCTCGGAACGGGCCCGTGGATCTCGCCGAACCGCATCCCCGCGTCGAAGCCGAGTGACCAGCCCGCCGCGAAGGTGACCAGTCCGGCGTCCACCCACAGGGTGTCTTCGCGCTGGTCGAGCAGCACGAGGTCGTCCTGCACCTGGCTCGCGGCGAAGCGCAGCGGATCACACGGCAGGGACGCCTCGTCGCCGAGTTCGAATTCCTGGGTCACTCCGAGCAGCGCGTTGTGCCAGCGGTAGGTGCTCGCGTCGCGGTCGAGCCGCATGTGCCGCGGGAATTCCGCCGCGAGTTCCCCGAGCACGGTGAGCAGCGTGTCCCACGCGGCGGCTCGCATGTGGGGTGGCCGGACGCAGCGACTGGGGTCGGCGAGCAGGATGCGCTCGCGCTCGGCGAGCGCCGTCGCGTAGTCGGCGTCGATGTCGAACACGGTGCCGCCCCAGCCGCCGGTTTCCGTTTCGACGAACCCGCGGGCCGGTTCGACGTTGGTGCGGTACTGGAAGCGGTCCGAGGTGAGAGGGAAGGGAAAGCGGGTCAGTGTCACAGGTCGAGCACCAGCCCTTCGTCACCGGCCCTTGACACGCAGCACATGACGGCCTCACCCGAAGCGCGTTCGGCTGGCGTGAGGTAATGGTCCCTGTGCTGCGGCGTTCCGGAGAGGACGCCGACCCTGCATTCGCCGCACACTCCCTGCTCGCACAGGCTGGGTACGGCATGGCCGGCGCGCCGGAGCGCGCTGAGCAGACTCTCGTCTCCTCCGACCGCGACGGTCTCGCCCGAACCGGCGATGATGGCGGTGAACGGGTTTCCGGGGGCGTGGTCGGCGGCGGAGAACCGCTCGGTGTGCACCCGCTGCCCCGGCCAGCCCGCCGCCGTGGCGGCCGTGGTGACCATGTCGGTGAGCGAGCCGGGCCCGCAGAGATAGAGGTGCGTGCCGAGTGGCCGCGACGTGAGCAGGTCGCCGAGCACGGCTCTGGTCTCGTCGCGGCCGCGCGGCTCGGACAGCCGGTCGCCGCACAGTGCCCTGAGTTCGGGAAGGTGGGCGCCTCGGCCACGCCGGTACACGTAGACGAGGGTGAACGAACGGTCCCAGCGCAGCGCTTCCCGTACGTGCGCGAGCATGGGGGTGATCCCGATACCGCCCGCGACGAAGAGATGATGTCGTGCCGTCGCGACCGGAGGGAAGGCGCTGCGGGGCCGCGAGGACCGGACGACGGAACCGACGTCGAGACCGTGCAGGTAGGCGGACCCACCATTGCCCGAGGAACGCAGCAGCACCGACAGGTGATACTCCTCAGGCGCCATGGCGGGGCCGGTGAGCGAGTAGGCGTTGCGCCGCCCAGCGCAGTCGAGCACGAGGTGACTGCCGGGGGTAAAGCCGGGAAGCCGGCCGCCGCCGTCGTCGCGCAGCCGCAGCGAGCGGACGTCCCCTGGCCGCGAGTCAGCGCCGGTGATCCGCAACCGCAGCTCGAACCCGGTCATGGACACCTCCCTCGGCTCGTCAGGCGCACGGGCACATCGGGTTCATCATGCTGCACCCTGCCCGGTATTGGGCGCTCCGATACCCTGTGCCGGTGCATCCGCGCGGCCTCGACCTCAATCTGATGGTGCTGCTGGATGCGTTGCTCGCCGAGAAGAGTGTCACCAAAGCCGCCCACCGGATCGGCCTGAGCCAGCCGACGATGTCCACCGCGCTGGGCCGGCTTCGCAGGCATTTCGCCGACGATCTGCTCGTGCGCCGAGGCAACCAGTACGAGCTCACCCCGCTCGCCGAGCATTTGCGTCCGCTGCTCGGCACCGCGCTCGCGGGAGCGGAGCGAGTGTTCACCAGCATGCCCGACTTCGATCCGGCCACGGCCGAACGCGAGTTCACGGTTCTCGCCTCCGACTACGGTATGGCCACCGCGGGCCCCTGGTTGCACCGGATCATCGCGGAACGGGCGCCGAACGTCCGGCTTCGGCTGCTGTCATGTCCGCCCGGCACGATCGACAGGGTCGACGAGTGCCTGCGCACCGTCGACGCGCTGGTACTGCGCAAGGGCGTTGTCACCGGGCTGCCCTCACAGGACCTGTTGGTGGACGAGTGGGTCGCCGTCGTGGACGCCGACCGGCAGGTGGTCGGCGGCAGCGCGACCGTCGCCGAACTGTCGGCGCTGCCGTGGGTGGTGGCGGGAGGCTCCTCGGTCGACGAGGTACCCGCGCTGGGGCTTCGCGCGGCGGAGACGGTTCCGCTGATCGCCGCGACGGTGGAGTCGTTTCTTTCCGTCCCGTTGCTGGTTCGCGGCACGAACAGGGCGGGACTGGTTCCGCGCGGGGTCGCCGACCGGCTGACCGGCTCGGGCGAGGTCAGGATCGTCGAACTGCGGGGCGAGCCGACCAGGTTCGTCGAGTCGGCGGTTTGGCATCCGGTGCACGAACGGGACGCGGGCCACCAGTGGTTACGCCAATGCCTGGCCTCGGTGGCCGAACTCGCCGCCGAGACACCTGCCGCGACGGGTTCATGACCTGCGGAACCGGGCGACCGCCTGCTGAATGGCCGGCCCGGTGGCCGTGCTCGCCTGTGCCCACGACTCGAATTCCAGGCTGGCCGCGAAGTCACCGCGCCCCGCGATACCCACCGCGGTCTTGATGTCGGCGACCAGCGCGGGATCGAGCGCCGCCCACGCCGCCGCCCGCTCGTGCGCCGCGGCGACCGGATCGTCGGCCAGTTCGAGCGCGAGTCCCGCGTCGACGGCCGCTGCCCCGTCGAGCGCGCCACCGTCGAGCAACATCGCCAGTGCCCGCTGCTTGCCGAGAGCTTCGACGAGGAAGTAGGTGCAGCCACCGCCGGGGTGCAGACCGATCTTGGTGAACGTCGCCGCGAACGAGGCACGCGGTCCCGCGATCCGCACGTCGCACACCATGGCGAGGTTCAGGCCCGCTCCCACCGCGGGCCCGTGCACGGCGGCGATCGTCGGCACGCGCAGCGAACGCAGCCGCAGGAAACTGTCGTAGACGGCGTGCAGCTGCCCTCGGATCTCGCCGGTGGCTTTGCCTTCGGTGGAGTCGAACAGCGCGGGCAGGTCGGCTCCAGCGCAGAACGCGCTGCCTTCGCCCGTGACGACCAGTGTCCTGGCCCGCTCGTCGGCCGCGACGATGCTCGCGGCGTCGACAAGGTCCGCGCACATGCGTTCGTCAAGGCAGTTGCGCCTGCCGGGGTCGGCGAGCGTCAGTGTCCAACGGCCGGAATCCTCGTGCAGATCGACCTTGCTCATCGGTGCCGTTCTCCTCTGTTCGTAGCCCGTTCGTCCCGGATAGCTTCGCGATCGTCTCCGCTCCATTGTCGCCGGGGCTCACCCGTTCGGAATCACTCCGGTGGCAGGCGCGCAGGCCGGGACCGATGATGACCCGGCAGGGGACACGACACCGAGGGGACGGCGATGAACAAGCATCGGCCGGCGCGGGACACCGCTGATCAGCAGACACCCTCCGGTCACCCCGTGCTGATGCTGGTGCTGGCCACCATCGGTTTCGCGCTGAATTTCTGGGCATGGGCGCTGCTGAGCCCGCTCGCGGCGCACTTCACGCAAACACTCGATCTCAGCTCGTTCGAACAGTCGGTGCTCGTCGCCGTTCCCGTGCTGGTCGGCTCGCTCGGCCGCATCCCCGTCGGCGCGCTCACCGACCGGTACGGCGGCCGGATCCTGTTCCCGCTGATCTCCGTCGTCACCGTGATCCCGGTGCTGTTCCTCGGTTTTCTCGGCCACTCGTCATTGGCCGCACTGCTCATCGGCGGCTTCTTCCTCGGCATCGGCGGCACCGCGTTCGCCATCGGCGTTCCCTTCGTCAACGCGTGGTTTCCGCCAGGCAAGCGCGGCTTCGCGATCGGCATTTTCGGCATGGGTATGGGCGGAACGGCGATCGCCGCGCTCACCACCGTCAACCTGATGAACAGGTTCAACCTGCAAACCCCGTTCATCGTCACCGCTGTCGCGCTCGGGATCTACGCGGTCGTGGCCGCGTTGTTGTTGCGCGACGCGCCAGGCAGGCCGCCACAGAACGAACCACTCGGCCGCAGGCTCGCCGAGACCATGCGGCTTTCGGCAACCTGGCAGGCATCGGCGCTGTACGCGCTGGCTTTCGGCGGCTACGTCGCGTTCTCGGTGTACTTGCCGTCCTATCTCAAGAACGCCTACGAACTGTCTCCATCGGACGCGTCCAACCGGATGGCGGGCTTCGTGTTGCTCGCGGTCGTGATGCGCCCTGTCGGCGGCTGGCTTTCCGACAAGTTCGGCGCGGTCGCCGTGACGGCGGTGTCGCTTGCCGTGGTGACGGCCGGCGCGGCGGTGCAATCGTTCACTCCGGACCTGATGCCGGTCGGCACCATCGCGTTTCTCGTCATGGCGGGAGCGCTCGGCGCGGGCAGTGGCGCGGTGTTCGCGCTCGTCTCGCTGCTGACACCGGCGGGCAGGGTCGGCTCGGTCACCGGTTTCGTCGGCGCGGCCGGCGGACTCGGCGGTTTCGTGCCGCCGCTGGTGATGGGCGGAATCTACGGTGCGCTGGGTTCCTACGCGCTGGGTCTCGCCGCGCTGGCGCTGGTGTCGTTGCTGCTGTTCGTGTTCACCACCACGACCGTACGCAAGGCAGTCGACAAGCACGCACGACAGGAAAGCACCGCCGGCGCGAGCACGTGAGCGGTGACGAGAAGGCGGAAGGGGCAGCCAGGTGGGCAATCGCAAAACTCCATCCGCGAGCGGGTCACGCGGCGAAGGTCTGGACAATGGCCTCATCGACGCGCTCGTCAAGACGAGGCGGTTCTTCACGAGAACGGAGATCTCGCCCGACCTGCGCACCATGACCAAGCACGGCGGCAGACAGGCCGACGCGTTCTACCGCGACCGGTGGAGCCACGACAAGGTCGTCCGTTCGACCCACGGCGTCAACTGCACCGGATCCTGCTCGTGGAAGGTCTACGTCAAGGACGGGATCATCACCTGGGAAACCCAGGAAACCGACTACCCCTCCACCGGAGCGGACCGGCCGGAGTACGAGCCACGCGGCTGCCCGAGGGGAGCCGCGTTCTCGTGGTACACCTACTCGCCGACCCGCGTGCGCTACCCCTACATCAGGGGAGTTCTGCTGGAGATGTACCGGGAAGCCAAGGCACGCACGGGAAATCCGGTGGACGCGTGGGCCGAACTGACCGGCGACCCCGAACGCGCGCGCCGCTACAAGTCGGCGCGCGGAAAAGGCGGGCTGGTGCGGGCTTCGTGGGCGGAGGCATGTGAACTCATCGCCGCAGCCCACGTGCACACCATCGAGAAGTACGGTCCTGACCGGATCGCCGGGTTCTCCCCCATCCCGGCGATGTCGATGATCTCGCACGCCTCCGGCGCCAGGTTCGTATCCCTGCTGGGCGGTTCGATGCTGTCGTTCTACGACTGGTACGCCGACCTTCCCGTCGCCTCACCGCAGGTGTTCGGCGACCAGACCGACGTACCGGAATCCGGCGACTGGTGGGACGCCGGTTACCTCATCATGTGGGGTTCCAACGTTCCGGTCACCCGCACCCCGGACGCGCACTGGATGGCGGAGGCCCGCTACCGGGGGCAGAAGGTCATCGCCGTGTCCCCCGACTACGCCGACAACGTGAAGTTCGCCGACGAATGGCTTGCCGCGCAACCCGGTACCGACGGCGCGCTGGCAATGGCGATGGGGCACGTGGTGCTGCGGGAGTTCTTCGTGGAGCGGCAGACCCCGTACTTCACCGACTACGTCAAGCGCTACACCGACCTGCCTTTCCTCGTCCGGCTCGATCCGCGCGGCGAGACCTACGTTCCCGGCAAGTTCCTCACCGCCGCCGATCTCGACGACGAGGCGGGCGGCGAGCACGCGGCGTTCAAGACCGTGCTGCTGGACTCGGCGACCGGCAAACCGGTGGTGCCGGGCGGGTCGCTGGGGCACCGATTCGGCGAACAGGGCGCGGGAAGGTGGAACCTCGACCTCGGCGACGTCGACCCGATGCTGTCCGTCGGCGGCGAGGGCTCGGTGCTGCTGGAGCTGCCGAGGTTCGACGCCCCTGACGGATCGGCCGGTGTGCTGCGCAGAGGCGTTCCCGTCAAACGAATCGGAGGGCATCTCGTCACGACCGTGTACGACCTGCTGCTCGCGCAGTACGGGGTGCGCAGGCAGGGGCTGCCCGGCAACTGGCCGAGCGGATACGACGACGCGAGCCAGCCCTGCACTCCCGCGTGGCAGGAAACCATCACCGGAGTCCCCGCCGAGGCCGCGGCACGGATCGGCAGGGAGTTCGCCGCCAACGCCGAAGAGTCCCGTGGCCGATCCATGATCATCATGGGGGCTGGAACCAATCATTGGTTCCACTCCGACACGATCTACCGTGCTTTCCTCGCGCTGACGACCCTCACCGGTTGCCAGGGCGTCAACGGCGGCGGCTGGGCCCACTACGTGGGGCAGGAAAAATGCAGGCCGGTGACCGGGTGGACCCAGCTCGCGATGGGACTGGACTGGTCACGTCCCGCGCGGCAGATGATCCAGACCGGCTACTGGTACCTGCACACCAACCAGTTCCGCTACGACGCCTTCACCACCGACAGTATGGTTTCGGCGACCGCGGAGGGCAGGCTCGCCGGTCAGACCGCGGCCGACGTGCTCGCGAAATCGGCGAGGCTGGGCTGGATGCCCTCGTATCCCACGTTCGACCGCAACCCGCTCGAACTGGCCGACGACGCCGAGCAGGCGGGAATGGAACCCGGCGACTATGTGGTGTCGCAACTGAAATCGGGCGCGTTGCGCTTCGCGTGCGAGGACCCCGACTCGCCGGAAAACTTCCCCCGGATCCTCAGTGTGTGGCGGGCGAACCTGCTCGGTTCCTCCGCGAAAGGCGACGAGTACTTCCTGCGGCACCTGCTCGGCGCCGATTCGTCGCTACGCGCGAGCGAGGCGCCTCCCGGCAACCGTCCTCGCGACGTGGTGTGGCACGACGAAGCCCCGGAGGGGAAGCTGGATCTGCTGCTGACGCTGGACTTCCGGATGACGAGCACGACGCTGTACTCGGACGTGGTACTGCCCGCGGCGACCTGGTACGAGAAGCACGACCTCAACACCACCGACATGCATCCGTTCATCCACTCGTTCAATCCCGCCATCGCACCGCCGTGGCAGACCCGCACCGACTGGCAGGCGTTCCAGGAGATCGCGCACGCGTTCAGCGAGCTGGCCGCCGAACGGCTCGGCGTGCGCAGGGACCTGGTGGCCTCGCCGCTGCTGCACGACACGCCCGACGAGCTGGCCACCCCACACGGCAAAGTGCTGGACTGGAAGTACGGCGAGTGCGAACCGGTTCCCGGGGTCACGATGCCGAAGATCACCGTGGTGTCGCGCGACTACGGCGCCATCGCGGCGAAGATGGGCGCGCTGGGGCCGCTGGCCGACTCGCTCGGTGCCGTCACCAAGGGAGTTCCCTACAAACTGGGCCGCTCGGTGGAGTATCTCAAGCACCAGAACGGAACGATCAGGGGCGGGCCCGCCGACGGCCGCCCTTCGCTGGTGCGGGATCTGCATGCCTGTGAGGCCGTCCTCGCGATGTCCGGCACCACCAACGGACACCTGGCCACCGAGGGCTTCCGGATGCTGGAGCACAGGACCGGCATGCGGCTGGCCGACCTCGCCGCCGAACACGAGGGCAAGCAGATCACCTTCGCCGACACCAGGGCGGCGCCCGTCCCGGTCATCACCTCGCCGGAGTGGTCGGGTTCGGAAACAGGGGGCCGCCGCTATTCACCGTTCACGGTCAACGTGGAGCGGCTCAAACCGTGGCACACCCTGACGGGACGTCAGCATTTCTTCCTCGACCACGACTGGATGGCCGAACTGGGCGAATGCCTCCCGGTGTACCGGCCGCCGCTGAACATGGCCGCCCTGTTCGGCGAACCACACCTCGGCGAGCAGGGCGAACTAGGGCTCACCGTGCGTTACCTGACCCCGCACAGCAAGTGGTCCATCCACTCGGAGTACCAGGACAACCTGTTCATGCTCAGCCTTTCCCGAGGTGGCCCGACGATCTGGATGTCCACACCGGATGCCGACAAGATCGGTGTTCACGACAACGACTGGATCGAGGCGGTCAACCGCAACGGTGTCGTCGTCGCCAGGGCCGTGGTGTCACACCGGATGCCACAAGGCACCGTCTACATGCATCACGCGCAGGACCGGTTGATCGACGTACCGCTGGCCGAGACCTCGGGCAAGCGCGGCGGAATCCACAACTCGCTGACCCGCCTGATGATCAAACCGAGTCATCTCATCGGCGCCTACGCCCAGTTGTCCTTCGCGTTCAACTATCTCGGCCCCACCGGTAATCAACGGGACGAGGTGACCGTGATCCGCCGCCGAAGCCAGGAGGTGCGCTACTGATGAAACCCATGGCCCAGATGGCGATGGTGATGAACCTCGACAAGTGCATCGGCTGCCACACCTGCTCCGTCACGTGCAAACAGGCGTGGACCAACCGCTCGGGCGTCGAGTACGTGTGGTTCAACAACGTGGAAACCCGGCCTGGCCAAGGATATCCGCGCACCTACGAGGACCAGCGGAAGTGGCTCGGCGGCTGGAAACTCGGCAAGCGAGGAAAACTCAAACTCAAGGGCGGTGGCCGGTTCAGGAAACTGCTGACGATCTTCGCCAACCCCAAACTTCCCAGCCTCGACGACTACTACGAACCGTGGACCTACGACTACGACAACCTGACCTCGGCGCCGTTGCAGGAACACACGCCCGTCGCGAGGCCCCGGTCATTGATCACCGGCGAGAACACGGCGATCACCTGGTCAGCAAACTGGGACGACGACCTCGGCGGCGCGCCGGACCACGGCGACAAGGATCCGCTGCTCAAGGACATTGCCGACAAGGTGCGGTTCGAGTTCGAGCAGACGTTCATGTTCTATCTGCCCCGTATCTGCGAGCACTGCCTCAACCCCTCGTGCGCGGCCTCGTGCCCTTCCGGCGCGATCTACAAACGCACCGAGGACGGCATCGTGCTGGTCGATCAGGACCGGTGCAGGGGCTGGCGTATGTGCGTCTCCGGCTGCCCCTACAAGAAGGTGTACTTCAACCACCGCACCGGCAAAGCCGAGAAGTGCACGTTCTGCTTTCCCAGGGTCGAGGTCGGCATGCCCACGGTGTGCGCGGAAACCTGCGTCGGCAGGCTGCGCTACATCGGGCTCGTGCTCTATGACGCCGACCGGGTACTCGAAGCGGCGACGACCCCCGACGACACCGACCTCTACCGCGCGCAGCGCGAGATCCTGCTCGACCCCCACGATCCCGATGTGGTCAGGGAGGCCGAAGCGGCGGGTATTCCCGCCGACTGGATCGAGGCCGCGCAGCACTCCCCCATCTACTCGCTGATCAACAAGTACCGGGTCGCGCTTCCGCTGCATCCGGAATACCGGACGATGCCCATGGTCTGGTACATTCCGCCGCTCTCGCCCGTCGTGAACGTCGTGCGCGACACCGGACACGACGCCGAGGACCACGGCAACCTCTTCGGCGCCATCGACGCGCTGCGTATCCCCGTCGAGTACCTTGCCCAGCTCTTCACCGCGGGCGATCCGGAGCCGGTCAACGACATCCTGCGCAAGCTCGCCGCCATGCGCGCCTATATGCGCGACATCAACCTGGGCAGACCACCGCGGGCGGAGATACCGGAAAAAGCGGGAATGTCCGAAGAGGACATGTACGACATGTACCGGCTGCTGGCGCTGGCCAAGTACGACGAGCGCTACGTCATCCCGCCGGCCCATGCGGAGCAGGCGCACGGCCTGGAAGAGCTGGCGACCGAGTGCAGCCTCGACTACGAAGGCGGGCCCGGCATGAACGAGTCGGGCCCCTTCGGGGAGAGCTCCGGAGGGAACTCGCCGATCGCGGTGGAGAACTTCCACATGCTCAAGGACCGGCAGACCAGCGACACACTCGCCGCTCCTGTCGACAAGGGCAACAGGGTGAACCTGTTGAACTGGGACGGAAAGGGAAACCCCGAAGGGCTCTTCCCTCCGAAGAACCAATCCGGATCGGAGGCGCGGTGATGACCGAAGTGGACCACGACCGGCCTGTCGCGTGGCAGGCCCAGTCATTGCTGCTGAGCTACCCCGACGAGCGGGTGATCGACAACGCCGGGCTGGTGCGCACCATCGCCGAACGCCTGCCGGAAACCTACGGCGCCGGGCTCATCGCGTTTCTGACCTACCTTTCCACGACACCGCCCGCCGCGGTGGCCGCCGAATACGTGGCGACCTTCGACCACCGCAAACGGTTCAGCCCGTACCTGACCTACTTCGCCTACGGCGACACCCGCAAACGCGGCATGGCGTTGCTGCGGTTCAAACACGCCTACCAGTCGGCGGGGATGCGGCTCGACGACGGCGAACTACCCGACCACATCGCGGTGGTGCTGGAGTTCGCGGCCAGCGGCAACAGCGAAACCGGCCTCCGGCTGCTGTGTGAGCACAGGGCGGGACTCGAACTGATGCGGCGCGGCCTCCAGGAGCATTCCTCGCCGTGGGCGCCCGTGCTCGACTCGGTGTCGGCGACGTTGCCCGCGCTGGGAAAACGGGACCGCAAGGCGATGCTCGCGCTGGCCGAGGCCGGTCCCCCCGAGGAAGAGGTCGGCCTCGCGCCGTTCGCGCCCCCCGAGTACATGCCAGCGCGGGGGGTCCGCCGATGAGTGCCACCGACCTCGTGTTGTGGGGAGTCCTGCCCTACGTGGCGATCGCGGTGTTCGTGGTCGGTCACATCTGGCGCTACCGCTACGACAAGTTCGGCTGGACCACACGATCTTCCCAGCTCTACGAGCGAAGGCTGCTGAGGTGGGGAAGCCCGATGTTCCACTTCGGCATCCTGTTCGTCATCCTCGGCCACGTCATGGGCTTGCTGATCCCCAAAACCTGGACCGAGGCGATCGGTCTTTCCGACACCGCCTACCACGTCATCGCCGTCGCGCTGGGCACGGTCGCGGGCGTGCTCACCCTCGGCGGCGCTGCCATCCTGATCTACCGCAGACGCAGCGTCGGCCCCGTGTTCTCGGCGACCACCCGCAACGACAAGCTCATGTACGTACTGCTCGTCGGCACGCTGCTGCTCGGTCTGGGAACGACGGTGCTGGGCAACCTCACCGGCGACCCGCACGACTATCGCGAGACGGTGTCACCGTGGTTCCGGTCGATCTTCTATCTCCAGCCGCAGCCGGAACTCATGGCCAGTGCCACGCTGGGTTTCCAGTTGCACGCGCTGTCGGCGTTCCTTCTGTTCGGTTTCTGGCCGTTCAGCAGGCTCGTGCACGTGTTCTCCATGCCCGTCGGGTACCTGACGAGGCCCTACATCGTCTACCGTAGTCGCGACGACACGCTGGGCAGCCGTAGTCCGCGCAGAGGCTGGGAGGCAGTCCGATGAGCAAACGCACCGACATCATCTCCATCAACGCGCTGGCGGCCGAACTGCTGGAAGAGGCCCGCGAGCACCACTCCTCCCGCGCGGCCCGCACCATCGTGTCGGGAACCTCGCAACGAGCGACCGTCATCGCCATGGCCGAGGGCGCCGAACTGTCCGAGCACGAAGCACCACCCGCGGCGACGTTGCACGTCATCGTCGGCAGGGTCAAGCTGCACACGGCGCAGCGGGAATGGCGGCTCACCGCGGACGACCTGGTTCCGATTCCCCCGGAGCGGCACGGTCTTCGCGCGACGACCGATTCGGCGGTGTTGCTGACGGTGGCGTTGCGCTGAGCGGAACCTCGGTTGTGGCCGCAGGCGGCTCGCTATGCTGAAAGCCATTCATCGAGGAGGTTTCACGAGTTGATCACCTGGGCTTTCATCTACGGGCATCCCGGCACGGACCCTCGGCGCGACCGCACCGTCATCGAACGCGAAGGGGCACGGACGATCCTCGTGCCGGTGGCCGATGAATCCCGCGCGGCGGACGTCGCCGTCGACCTCATCGAACAGGACGGGATCGAACTTCTCGAATTGTGCGGCGGATTCAGCACTCCCGACGCCGCGCGCGTCATCGAGGCAGTCGATGGGCGGGTCGCGGTCGGCCACGTCGCCTACGCGATGGAATCCCTCGACCAGGCCGCCGCGTACAAGGCGAAGTTCAGCGCGACAGAGTAGGGCCTGCCTGTCCATTGTAGCCGGTCACGGTCGGCGGGGTCAGGACGGCGTCATCAGAAAGGTGTGGTAGCCGACCGTGACCTCGTCCCTGGTCGCGGTTCCGGTCGCCACGGTCTCCACCCGGAATCCGTGGTCTTCGGCCAGCGCGCGAAGGTAGCCGAGATCGCCTGAGGTGCCAAAGAAGATCAGCAGCCTGCCCCGCGCGGTCAGCCGCGATCGCGCCCCGACGAAGAACTCCGTCATCGCCCGGTAGTTCTCGTCGGTCGTCGCTGTTTCGGCAAGATCGCGTGGCGCGAACCAGCGAAACGGCGGATCGAAGATCATCAGGTCGAAGCTGCCCTCGACCGTGCTGTACACGTCACCGGAGCGCACCTCGACCCGGTCGCCGACCCCGTTGCGTTCGGCGTTGGCGACCGCGGCCCGCACCGCGAAGGGGTTGGTGTCGACGGCCACGACGTCGGCACCGGCCCTGGCGGCCAGTATCGCGTTGACCCCGCAGCCCGTCCCCATGTCCAGCACCCGATCGCCAGGTCCGGCCTCGGCGGCGACCCGCTCGCCCAGCAGATGCGACACGGGGGTGATCGGCATGACCTCGGGCGGCACGGTGAGGGTCAGGCCGAGGTAGTGGTAGGTCCGCGGCGTGGCGGGAGCGTTCTTGCGGGCCTGGTAGGACTCTTCATGCCACCGGCGGATGCGGGCGATGCCGTCGGCTCCGAGCGTGGGCTGAAAACCGGGGCCGGTCATGACGCTCAGGCTACCGGCCGTGGCCCGGCGTTCGCGGATCTCGGTGTCCTGGGCGGGGGACTCGCGGGGTCAGTTCGCTCGCCGGCGGCGGACCGCTCGCCAGGTGAACCCGCTGGAGGTCCACAGCAGTGCTCCGGTGACCACGAACACCGAGCCGACTCCGGTGATCCCCGCGATGGCGCCCGCGCCCAGTGGCACGAGTACCTGACCGAGCCGGTTTCCGGTCAGCCGCAAGGACAATGCCGACGCTCTGCTGCGCACCGACACCAGGTTCACCACCCAGGTCATGGTCAGCGGCTGGCCGATGCCCCAGAAGAACCCGACGACGACGAGCAGCACCCCCATGAACACGGGGTTGCCCGCGAGCGGGATGGCCGCCATCGGCAGCGCCGAGCACAAGGTGGCCGACAGCAGCAGCCATCGTCGCGGCACCATCCGCAGTAGCGCGGGCAGAAACGCTCTCGACACGATCGACGATCCGGTGCGCAGGGTCAGCAGGGCGGTCACCAGCAGCACGCTGAACCCGAATTCCTCACCGAGCACGGGCAGGAAGGCCGACAGCACGTCCATCGACGTGAGCACGACGAGGCTACTGAAGACGGCGGGCCGCATGCCGGGGATGCCGAGCATGGTCACCACCGACTGGCTCTTGCCTTCGGCGGGGGCCGAGGGTGGCCGCCGCAGCACCGGAAGCAGCATGGCCGAGGGCACCGCGAGCACGACGAGCCCGGCGAGCGCGAGCAGCGCCGGTGTGGTGACGACACCGGCATCGCCGCTGCTGGCCGAGGAGACCACACCCGCGATGGGCAGTCCCGCCGTCTGCCCGACCGACACGGCCAGCGTCCAGCCCGCGAACCTGCGGTCAAGCTGGTCCGGTGTGGACAGTAGCGGGACGAATCCCTGCGAGGACACGGTGACGAGGATCTGCCCGAAGCCCAGCAGTACGTTGCCGAGACCGAGCACGAGCAGGTTGTCGCTGGCGGTGATGACCAGGAGGGCCAGTATCGTCAGCACGATGCCGGAACGAAGAACACCGGCCGGCCGTCCATTGTCGACAGCCCTTCCCACGTGCATCGCGATGACGAGCGGGAGCAACGCGAACAGTGCGGTGATCACACCGAGGGCGATGCCGTCCCCGCCGAGCGCGAGCGCCCGGTAGGAGACCAGCATCCTCGCGGCGTTGTAGGCCGCTTGGGACAGTGCCGTGACGACGCAGAGGTGCGGGTACCACGATCTCATGCCAGTTCGAACAAGGCGGCCAGCCCTTGACCCCCTCCGATGCACATCGTTTCGAGCCCGTAGCGAACGTCGCGCCTGCGCATTTCCCTGACCAGGGTGCACAGGATCCGCACACCGGTCGCGCCGACGGGATGGCCGAGCGAGATCCCGGAGCCGTTGACGTTGACTCTCGCCGCGATGTCGTCCTCGGTCAGACCCCATTCGTCGTAGCAGGCCAGTACCTGGGCCGCGAACGCCTCGTTCAGTTCGATGAGCCCGAGATCGGCCATGCTGAGCCCGGCTTTGCCGAGCACCTTGGCCGTGGCGCCGACGGGCCCGATGCCCATGGTCGCCGCGGGCACTCCGGCGACGGCCCATTCGACGATCCGCGCCATGGGTTCCAGTCCCAGCTCGGCGGCCCGCTCCGGCGTGGTGACCACACACGCGGCGGCGCCGTCGTTCTGCCCGCTCGCGTTGCCCGCGGTAACCGTGGCCTCGGGGTCGTTCTTGCCCATCACCGGGCGCAGCGCCGCGAGCTGCTCCAGCGTCGTGCCGGGGCGGGGATGCTCGTCGGCGTCGACGAGTACTTCCTTGCGCCGCACGGTGGTGGCGACCGGAACGATCTCGTCGGCGAAGCGGCCTTCGGCGATCGCGGTGGCCGCGCGCCGCTGGGACAGCAGGGCGTACTCGTCCTGTCTGCTCCTGCTGATGCCGTATTCCCTGCGCAGGTTCTCGGCCGTCTCGATCATCCCGCCGGGAACCGGCTGAGTGCGGCCTCCCGCGGTGACTCTTCCCCTTGCGAGCGAGTCGTGCAGGGTCACGGCGGGAGAGGCGGCGCCCCATCGCATCGTGGTGCTGTAGAAGGGCGCCTGGCTCATGTTCTCCGCGCCACCGGCGAGCACCACCGAGCTCACGCCGGTGGCGACCTGCGCCGCCGCTTGCAGGACGGCTTGCAGTCCCGAACCGCACCGGCGGTCCACCTGCATGCCGCCCACGGTCGAGGGCAGGCCCGCGTCGAGCGCGGCCACCCTGCCCAGCGCGGGCGCCTCCGACGTGGGATAGGCGTGGCCGAGAATGACGTCGTCGACCACGGCCGGGTCGAGCGCGGCGCGGTCCATGACGGCGCTGAGCACGGCGGAGGCGAGATCGACGACCGGCGTGGAAGCCAGGCCCCCACCGAACCGGCCGACCGGGGTACGCAATGGCGAACACACGACGATGTCTTGTCCCAGCATGGACCCACCTCTATAGACTATTGAATATGGAGGAATGTAGCAGCAACAACGTGGTTGTCCAGTCCCTGCCCGAACCATGGACCCCGGCCCGGCTCGACGTGCCGGACGAGGCACCGGCCGAACTGGTCGGCATGGTCGGCGACTTCGCGCCGCCGGTGTTCGGCACCACCTCGGTCATCGACCCGTGGCGAGCACAGGCACTGGCCGGTGTCCTCGGCGTCGAACCACCAGCCGAGCGGGAAGGCGACCCGCTCCCCCTCGGCTGGCAGGAGGTCTACTTCCGCGACCCGATCGCCCGCGGCACGCTCGCCGAGGACGGTCACGCCGCCGATCACGCGCTGATGCCGACCAACCGGCCACGGCGCAGGGTCTTCGGCGGCGCGACCATGGACCTGACCACTCCGCTGCGCGTCGGCGACGAGGTCACCCGCCTCAGCCTGCTGGAAGACTGCCGCATCCGGCCAGGACGCACCGGCTGGCTGCTGGTGCTCACCGAACTGCACGCCTACACCACCGCCGAAAACTCCGAGATCTCCGGATCGCAGGACGGTCTCGCGCTGACCGAACGCCGCAAGGTCGTACTGCGCTACGACGGCGCGGCCCCCGCCCAGTCCGGCCCACGAGCGGACCGGACCCCGCCACCACGACCGGAGCCGGAGATCACCACGACACTCACCCCTGACCCGGTCACGCTGTTCCGGTTCAGCGCGCTGACCTACAACCCGCACCGCATCCACTACGACCACCGGTACGCGACCGGCGTCGAGGGACACGCCGACCTCGTCGTGCATGGCCCGCTCAGCGCACTGTTGCTGCTCGACGTCGCGCGCCGAGCTACCGGGCCGAAACCCTTGACGCACTACGACTTCAGTCTGCTCACTCCGGCCTATGTGGACAGAGCGACGACATTCACCGCCAGCAGGGACGACGAAGGGTGGACGCTGACCGGCACCCAGAAAGGACGCCGGATCATCAGCGGAAACGCCCACTAACCAGCGGCCCGGTTCAGGTCTCCATGTCGGTGTGGGTTCCCTCGGCGCGGACCGAGGGATCCTGCGCCCTGATCCGAGACGCCCGCAGGATGTGCTCCGACATCAGGGCACCCGCGCGCTTGGCGTCACCTTTCCTGATCGCGTCCATGATCGCCTCGTGGTCGTCGTTGAGGTCGCCGGAATGCTCGCCGGTCCAGATGGTCGTCGACGGGGTGAAGCGCGTCCACAACAGTTCGAGGTACTCGACCACCAGCGGCGAACTCTGCGCGTAGATGGTGAAGTGCAGTGACCTGTTCAGTTGTGACAGTTTCGCCGAACTGGCTCCCTTTTCTCGTGCCTTGTTCAACGCGACGTGCTGTTCCTCGATGAGCGCCAGCCCCGACGGCGTCATCCGCTCGACCGCCATTTCGGTCGCGGTACCTTCGGCGCTGGCCCGCATCCGGTACAGGTCGACCGCGGCGTCGGGAGCCATCTCCCTCACCGAGGCGCCCCTGTGCGGCAGGTAGGTGATGGCACCGTCGGACTCCAGCATGCGCAGTGCTTCGCGAACCGGAGTCGGGCTGACCCCGTATCGTTTGGCCAGCACGGTCTGCTTGATCGTCTCGCCCGGCTGGATCAGCCCGTTGGCCAGGTCCTCCTTGAGCCGCTCGACCACGTAGGCCGTTCTGCTTTGCGGTGGCCGCAACGGCTCGGTCTCCGACGCCATCGCAATCCTCTCGTCCGGCGACCGCCCCAGGAAAGGCGCTCGGCATCAGTATGTCGTGAACTCGGTTCCTCGGTGGTCAGGACGTGCCCTTCGAGCGGGCGAGGAAGGCACCGAGGCGTTGCCGGGCATCCTCGGACTCGAAGCACAGTGCCTGCAGTGCCGCGTCGCCGACCCGGTTGCGGTCGTGCGGCGCCTTCATGGCCTCCTTCGCGTACCGGACAGCGGTCAGTGACGCCTTCCGCAGCTCGCCGAGCAGACCGTCCATTGTGCCCTCCAGCTCGGCCGGCTCACACAACCGGTGCAGCAGCCCCAGTTGCCGCGCTTCGTCGGCGCCGACCCTGCGGCCGGTGTAGATCAGTTCGGTCGCGGCGGCCCAGCCGATGAGCCTCGGCAGCCGCCACAACCCGCCCGCGGAGGGGATGATGCCGAGCCGTACTTCCGGCAGCCCCCACAGCGAGCGGGAGGAGCCGACGCGAAAGTCGCAGGCCAGCGCCAGTTCGCAGCCGCCGCCGAGCGCGGGCCCGTCGACGACGGCCACGCTCGGCCACGGGAATTCCTCCAGTTTGAGGAACAGTTGCTGGTTGAGCCTGCTCAGCGCTTCGGCTCTGGTGCGCTGAGCGAGGTCGGCGATGTCGGCTCCGGCGACGAACGTGCCTGGTGTGCTGCTGCGGACGACGAGGATGCCGGGTTGCTCGCGGGCTTGATCGAGGGCGCCGGAGATCGCCTCGGACATCTCGACGTTGAGCGCGTTGCGTTTGGCGGGCCGGTCGAGGGTGAGGGTGTTGACGCCATTGTCGTGGTCGAGCCGGACGATCATGGCCTGCCTCCCTGCTTGAGGCCGCTGCCGGGGATGCGGGCGCCGTCCTCGTCGTAGCGGTAGACGCCGTGTCCGGTCTTGCGGCCGAGCCTGCCCGCCTGGACGAGGCTGACGAGTGTGGGGTCGGGGCGGAACCGGTCGCCGAGTGATTCGTGCAGTGACCGCAGCACCGAGAGCCGGGTGTCGAGCCCGACGAGGTCGATCAGCTCGAAGGGGCCCATCGGGTGGTTCAGGCCATTGGTGAGCGCGATGTCGATTTCCTCGGCGTCGGCGACGCCTTCGGTGAGCAGGTGGAACGCCTCGTTGCCGATCAGGACGTTGACCCTGCTGGTCACGAATCCCGCGCGGTCGGTGACGCGCACCGTGGTCTTGCCCGCGCGTTCGCACAGTGCGCGGGCCTCGGTCACGGTCGCCTCGCCGGTGGCCAGACCGGCGATCACCTCGACGAGTTTCATCCTGTGCACCGGGTTGAAGAAGTGCAGTCCCACCACGCGGTGCGGTTCGGCGGTGGCGGAGGCGATCGAGGTGATGGGCAGGGCGGAGGTGTTGGTGCTCAGCAGGGCGTCGCGCGGCGCGAGTTCGGCGAGCCGCTGGAAGATGCCGCGTTTGAGGTCGAGGTCTTCCGGTACGCATTCGATGACGGCGCTCGCCTCGCCGACCGCTTCCAGTGTCCCTTCGGGCCGGATGCGCCCGAGTGTCCCTTCAACGTCGAGCGCGGGATCGCGGCGGGCACCGCGGGTGAGGTCGGTCCGCAGTACGTCGATCGCGGCGCGGGCGCCGGTGTCGTCGGCGTCCACCAGTGTCACGGCCGCGCCCGCGGAGGCGAAGGCTCGCGCGATGCCTCGTCCCATGATGCCGGCGCCGATCACCGCCACCCTGTCGCCAGAGCAGGGCAAGGCTTCCTGGGCTGCCGGGGTGGGTGCTGTCCTCGCTGACGCACTCATCAAATCAACTCCTCAATTTCTTGTAGACAACACTCTATAGAGTATGTACGTTCCCGGTAGTCGATTAGTGACATCGACCATCAAAACCTGGGAGCCCCATGGAAACCACGACGAAGTGGCCTGCCGAACTGGCAGGCATGAGCTGGGCAGGACTCTCCCCCTCCGAACGGGAAACCGGCACCCTGCTGCTGCGCGACGCACTCGGCATCGCCTCGGCAGGCGCCACCGCCACCGGGATCCAGCCGAGCCTCGACGCGTTGCGCGACCAGGGTTCCGGCTCAGTTCCCGTCCCGTGGACCGGACTGAGCCTGCCCCCCACACAAGCGGCACTCGCCTGCTCGGCGCTCATCCACGCCTGGGACTTCGACGACACCCACGACGACGCCGTCGTCCACACCATGGCCATAGCCCTGCCCTCCGCGCTCGCCGCCGGAATCCACACCCGGCGCGGCGGAAGCGACATCCTCGACGGCCTCGTCACCGGAATCCAGGTACTGGCCAGGTTGTCGCTGGCGATCGGCCCGCAAAAAGGCATGGTGCGCACCTCAGGGCTCGGCTCCGTCGCCGCCGCCGCGGCCGCCGCCCGCACCATGGGCCTCGACGCCGAGGGCATCGGCAACGCCATGGCACTCGCGCTTCCCGCAGCCGGTTCCCCGCACAGCAGGCAGGTCGTCGCCGACAGTGCCGTCAACAAACGCCTCCAGCCCGGACTTGCCGTCCAGAGTGGACTCACCGCCGCGTTTCTCGCGCGCGCCGGGGTCGAAGGCCCCTCAGGCTGGGCGGACGGCGAATACGGTCTGCTCGCCGCCGCGCCGGGGCCCGCGGCGGCGATCCTGCGCGAACCGGGATGGGAAGGCGCACGGCTTTCCCTCAAGCCCTACCCCGCCTGCCGCTACACCCACGCCGCCATCACCGCCGCCGCGCAAGCCACCGCCGACCTGTCCCCCGCCGACATCTCCTCGATCACCGTGCACGTACCCGAAGGCGCCGCCTACGCACTCGTGTCCCGCCCCTTCGAACGCAGGGGCCGTCCCGTCATCGACGCCCAGTTCTCCATCCCGTGGCTCGTCGCCGCCCAACTGGTCACCGGAAAGGTCGACCTCACCACCATCGCGGGCCCCGACCTGCTCGACGACCGCATCGAAAGGGCAGCCGCACTGGTCACCGTGCACCAGGACCAGCGGACGACCGCCACGATGGCACCGGCCACGGTGCACGTGCACACCACCGGCGGCGCCGTGTCCTCGGCGACCGCCCCCATGACCGGATCGCCCCTGCACCCGCTCGGCGCCGACGCACTCGCCGCGAAAACAGCGGCCTGCGCCACCGTCGGCGGCCACGACCCCGCCGGGGTCCTCGCGGCGGTCGACACCCTCACCACCCGGTTCGCCGCATTCACCGCCGACGAGGTCGCCACCTCGGTCGCCGCGCTCGGCCGCTGACCCTTCCGCACGTCCCTACCCCGCAAGGAGAAGTGGAGATATGGACTTCCAGCTCACCGACGAACAAAAGGCCCTCGTCGACTCCGTCGGCACACTCGCCCAACGCGAGTTCGCAGCCCACGCCTTCACGCGGGACGGCTTCGCCTGGGACAGCTTGAAGACCCTCGCCGCGAACGAACTCACCGGACTGACCCTGCCCGTCGAGGTCGGCGGCCAGGGCGCGGGACTACTCGACGCCGTTCTCGTCATGATGACCATCAGCAAGATCTGCCCGCACAGCGCCGACGCCTTCCAGGCAGCCAACTTCGGCGCGATCCGGCAGATCGCCCACTTCGGCTCGCGACGCGTCCACGACGAGGTGCTGGCCCCGCTGCTGCGCGGTGACGGTCTGGTCAGCGCCGGTATGAGCGAACCGGAAGCCGGTACCGCGCTCACCGACCTCACCACCCGCGCCGAATACGACGGCGACGAAGTCGTGCTCAACGGGCAAAAATGCTGGAACTCCCACGGCCCCGACATCACCCATTCCGTCGTCTGGTGCCGCTTCGGGCCACGCAGCCGCGACATCGGCGCCGTCGTCGTCCCCGTCGACGCACCCGGCTTCTCAAGAGGCAAAACCGAAACCTACATGTCGGGCGAACGGCACTGCCAGCTCTACTTCGACAACGCCCGCATCCCCAAGGACTACGTACTCGCCGACTCCGGAGCCGTCAAGAAGATGCTGTCGGTGTTCGGCGTCGAACGCATGGGCAACGCATCCCGGGCACTGGCACTCGCCGAATCCGCCTACGAACGAGCCGTCGACCACGTCAAGACCCGCAAGGCATTCGGCCGAACCCTCTCCGAGTTCCAGGGCCTGCAATGGAAATTCGCCGACATGAGGGTTCAGCTCGACGCGGCCAAGATGCTGCTCATGCGCGCGGTGTCCAATGCCGACACCGGAGTACCCGACCCCACCGAAGCGGCCATCGCCAAACTGCACGCCAACGAAACCGCGTTCAAGGTCGCCAACGACGCGCTGCAAATGTTCGGCGCAAGCGGCTACTCCACCGAGTTCCCACTCGAATACATCGTGCGCAGGACACGCGGCTGGATGATCGCGGGCGGCTCGGTCGAGGTCCTGCGCAACACCATCGCCCAGAACGTACTCGGCCAGAAGTTCAGCCAGCGCCCCACCAGGGAGACCACGGAGGCCGGCCGATGAGCGACCAGAACGGACTCACCGCCACCGTCGCCTCCTGGGCCGCCACACAGAGCACCCCGCCGCCAGAGGTGCAACACCACGTCAAACGCCTCGTGCTCGACCACCTCGCCGGAGTCGTCGCCGGAGCCACCACCCCGGTCTCCCGCGCCGTCGCCGCCCACGCCGCCAACTCATACGGCACGACCGGAACCGGCGCCACCGGCATCGGCGCCGGCAGGCTCTCGGCACTCGGCGCCGCCCTCGTCAACGGCACCAGCGCACACGGCCTCGAAGTCGACGACGGCTACACCCCCGGCAGCGTCCACCCCAGCGCCGTGGCCCTGCCAGCCGTGCTCGCCGCCGCGCAAGAACACGGCAGCGATCCACAACGGACACTCACCGCCTCGGCCATCGCACTCGAACTGACCTGCCGGCTCGCCGCGGCAGGACACCCCTCGACCTGGCGCAACCACTTCCACAACACCCCGCTCGCCGGAGTCATGGCCGCAGCGGCCGGAGTCAGCGCGCTACTGGGCAACGACGCCCGACGCACCAGCGACGCGCTCGGCATCGCCGGCTCCCACGCGGGAGGGCTCTTCGAATTCCTCGGACAATCCGCCGAGGTCAAACGAGTGCATCCCGGCAAAGCCGCCCGCGACGGCATCGCCAGCGCACAACTGGCCGCCGCGGGCGTCACCGGACCGCACACCGTGCTGGAAGGCGGCCACGGCTACTTCGCCGCGTTCGCCCGCGACGACTGGGATCCCGGCACCGTCACCACCTCCCTCGGGCAGCGCTGGGTCCTGCTCGACACCTACGTCAAGCCCTACCCCAGCTGCCGCCACCTGCACGGCCCCATCGACGCCGCGCTCGCACTCCGCGAACGGCACGGGCTCACCACCCACGACGTCGTCTCGGCCACCGTCGGCACCTACACCGTCGCCACCCACCACGCGCACACCGACGCCGCCAGCTTCCTCGACGCACAGATGAGCATCCCCTACGCCGTCGCCGTCGCACTGTCCCGAGGCACGGTCACCCTCACCGAATTCGACGACGACACCCGCGCCGAAACCGACATCCGCAGGCTGGCGGGCGCCGTCACCGTCCACACCGACGACATCGCGCAAGCCGCCTACCCCACAGCCCGGCCCGCGACCCTCACCCTGACCCTCCGCGACGGCGACACGGTCAGCGCCACCGTCGAACAGCCCTACGGCGAACCGGCCAACCCGATGACCGACGAATCACTCACCGGCAAATTCCACGGCCTCATCGACCCCATCCTCGGCGCCGAAGCCGCTGGCAAACTCGCCGACGCGGTATGGGCCTTCCACGACCTCGGCTTCCTCGACACCGCCGACACCCTCCTGCGCACGGGAACAACATCGTGACCGCACCGCTCCCACTCACCGGAGTCCGCGTCGTCGAATGCGCCAGCTACGTCGCGGGCCCCTCCGGCGGCATGGGACTGGCCAGGCTCGGCGCCGACGTCATCCGCGTCGACCCGATCGGCGGCGCCCCCGACGTCACCCGCTGGCCACTCGCCCCATCCGGCACCAGCCTCTACTGGACCGGCCTCAACAAGGGCAAACGCTCCGTCGAACTCAACCTCACCACCGACGAAGGCAAAGAACTACTCGCGGCACTCATCGCCGCACCGGGACCGGAATCAGGACTGCTGCTGCACAACAGGGCAGGCCGCGACTGGCTGTCCGACGACGTCCTTCGCGCGCACCGCCCCGACCTCATCCACCTCGCCGTCCAAGGCCGCCGCGACGGAAGCCCCGCACTCGACTACACCGTCAACGCCACCACCGGAATCCCCTACCTCACCGGCTCCGGCACCACCGCCGTCAACCACACCCTGCCCGCATGGGACCTCATCACCGGAAGCCACGCCGCCACCGCGCTACTGGCCGCGCTGTGGCGGCGACAGCGCACCGGCGAAGGCGCCCACCTGCGCATCGCGCTCGAAGACGTCGCCATCACCTCCGTCGCCGACCTCGGCTGGCTCGCCGAAGCCCAGCTCGGCGCCCCCCGCCAACGCGACGGCAACTACGTCTTCGGCACCTACGGCGACGTACTGACCACCCGCGACAACCGGCACGTCATGGTCATGGCCATGACCCCGCGCCAATGGCAGGCACTGCAAACAGCGACCGGAACCCAGCCCGTCTTCGACGCACTCACCACAACCCTGCGCATCGACCTGTCCACAGAGGACGGACGATACGCCAACCGGCGACTCATCTCCTCCGTGCTCCAACGCTGGTTCACCGACCACGACCTGCCCAAGGCCACGGCAGCACTCGACAACGCGGGCGCGCTCCACGCCCCCTACAACACCATCGGCGAACTCGCGGCAACCCTGGAAGCCGAGCACACCACCGGCTCGACCGACTCCATCGTCACCAACACCGACCAGCCCGGCATCGGCCCCGTCCTCACCGCCCGCTCACCCATCCGCTGGGACGACACCGCCGCACGACCCGCGCCGACCGCACCCCACCTCGGCGCCGACACCGCCACCGTCCTCTCCGGAGTACTCGGCCTCAGCGACACCCACATCGCCGCGCTCATCGCCAAGGGCATCGCGGGCGGCACCCCGCCCTGACCCACCACCCCCACGGCACCGAGCCCACCGAACGAACGGAAACAAGGAACACCATGGTTGACACCAACCACACCTTCGCCGACAGCCTCCTGCACCCACGCAGCGTCGCCATCGTCGGCGCGTCCGGCGACCCCGCGAAAACCACCTCCCGGCCACAACGCTTCCTCCGCAAAGCCGGCTACGCGGGCACCGTCCACCTGGTCAACCCCGCCCGCGACGAAGTACTCGGCGAACGCTGCCACCCCAACCTCACCGCCCTGCCCGAAGTACCCGACCACGTCTACATCCTCACCAACGCCGAACCCGCCATCGACACCGTCCGCGAATGCGCCCGGCTCGGCGTCCCCGTCGCCACCATCCTCGCCAGCGGCTTCGGCGAAGAAGGCCCCGAAGGGCTACAACGCCAGCAACGCCTCCGCGACACCGCGCGAGAAGGCGGCGTCCGCCTCATCGGACCCAGCAGCCTCGGCGTCGTCAACCCCCGCAACAACCTGCTGCTCACCGCCAACGCCGCCTTCGACGAAGAACTCCTCCAAGGCGACCTGTTCGTCGCCTCCCAATCCGGCAGCATCATCGGCGCCCTCGTCAGCAGAGGCAAAGCCCGCGGCATCGGCTTCGCCGGACTCGTCTCCGTCGGCGGCGAAGCCGACATCTCCATCGGCACACTGTGCGCCGCCACCGTCGACGACCAAGGCATCAGCGCATACGCGCTGTTCATGGAATCACTGCAACACACCGACGAACTCGCCGACTTCGCCCACAAAGCCCACCAGGCAGGCAAACCCGTCGTCGTCTACAAACTCGGCCGCTCCGAAGAAGCAGCCGCACTGTCCGTATCACACACAGGCGCACTCGCCGGAGCCGACAGCGAATCCGACGCCTTCTTCCGCGCCTGCGGATTCGCCCGCGTCGACCAACTCGAAGCACTCATCGAAGCACCAGCGCTCCTGCGGAAACTCCCCGCGACCCCCCGCAAAGAACCCGCCCGCGTCGGCATCATCACCACCACCGGCGGCGGCGCCGCCATCATGGTCGACCAGCTCGCCACCCGCGACGTCAAAGTCGTCGCCCCCAGCAGCACCGTCCTCGACCGCTTCGCCGAAGCAGGCGTCCCCGTCGCCCCCAACCTCATCGCCGACCTCACCCTCGCCGGCGCCAAACACGAACTCGTCCGCTCCGCCATCGAAATCATGCAGAACAGCGGCGAATTCGACCTCGTGTGCTTCGTCATCGGCTCCTCGGCCCGCTCCAACCCAGAACTCGCCGTCAAAGCCATCGCCGAACGCGCCGAAGGACAAGTCCCCCTCGCCGCCTTCGCACTCCCCGACGCCCTGCACACCCTCCGCCTGCTCGACAACGCCGGAGTCGCCGCCTTCCGCACCCCCGAAGCCTGCGCCGACGCCATCGCCGGAGCACTCGACCGCACCCCGCCCACCGTCCGCGCCGACACCCTCCACGGCGCCCCCGCACCCACGACCAGCCGAATCCTCGACGAAGCCGAATCCTCCCGGCTACTCGCCGACCAGGGAATCACCACCGTCGACTCCGTCGTACTCGACACCACCGGCACAACCGAACCCGACCTCCCCTTCGACTACCCCGTCGCCGTCAAAGCCCTCTCCGAAGCCCTGCCCCACAAAACCGAAGCAGGCGCCGTCGCACTCGACATTCCCGACGCCGCAAGCCTCCGCACCGCCATCACCCGCATCACCACCAACGTCGCCGCCTACGACCCCACCATCACCCTCGGCGAAGTACTCGTCCAGCCCATGGCCAAACCCGGCATCGCCGAAGCACTCGTCGGCTACCGCGTCAGCCCAGCCGCGGGCCCCATCGTGCTACTGGCAGCAGGCGGCATCTACGCCGAGCTGTACTCCGACTCCACCGTGCGCCTCGCCCCCGTCGACACCGACACCGCCCGCGACATGATCGCCGATGTCCGCGGCCTCGGTACCCTCTCCGGCTTCCGAGGCGCCGACTCAGGCGACATCGACGCACTCGCCGACACCATCGTCGCCATATCCAACCTCGCCACCGACCGCCCCGACGTCATCGAAGCCGAAATCAACCCCCTCACCGTTGGCACCCCCGGCAACGGCGCCGTCGCACTCGACGCCCTCGTGCGGGTCACCGGCCGCTAGAGAAAACCCAGGAAGGAGACCGTCATGCAGGTGACCATCACCAACCTCAGCCTCGC
This sequence comes from Prauserella marina, assembly GCF_002240355.1. Lineage (GTDB taxonomy): Bacteria > Actinomycetota > Actinomycetes > Mycobacteriales > Pseudonocardiaceae > Prauserella_A > Prauserella_A marina. The sequence continues at coordinate 3,251,201 of NZ_CP016353.1, read as the reverse complement.
CTACGGCGGTGTCGCCGCTGTCGAAGGGCTCGACCTCACCATCAAGGACGGCGAATCGATCGTCCTGCTCGGCCAATCCGGCTGCGGCAAAACAAGCACCATGCGCTGCATCGCCGGACTTGAGGAACCCACGGGCGGCAGCATCACCATCGGCGACACCACGGTCTTCGACCACGACACCGGCCGCTCCGTACCCTCGTTCAAACGCAACGTCGGCATGGTCTTCCAGTCCTACGCCGTCTGGCCACACAAAACCGTGCTCGAAAACGTCACCTTCCCGCTGCGCATGAAAAAGATCAAACGCGGCCCCGCCCGCGACAAGGCCATGGAAGTACTCGGCCTCGTCGGCCTCGGCCACCTCGCCGAACGCGGAGCCAGCCAACTCAGCGGCGGCCAGATGCAACGCGTCGCACTCGCCCGCAGCATGGCCATGGAACCCAGCGTGCTGCTACTCGACGAACCACTGTCCAACCTGGACGCACGACTGCGCGACGACCTCCGCGTCGAACTCAGGCACATCCAGCAAGAACGCGGACTCACCAGCCTCTACGTCACCCACGACCAGCAAGAGGCACTCGCGCTGGCCGACCGCATCGCCATCATGCAAGCAGGCCACATCACCCAGCTCGGCACCCCCGAAGCCGTCTACGCCGCCCCAGCCAGCGCCTCCATCGCCCGCTTCATGGGCGTCACCAACGTCTTCACCATCGCAGGCACCGCCGGCGCCACGGGCAACACAATCGAACTCGCCGACCACCCCATGACCCTCGACGCCTCCGCGACCAGCCCGCCCGGCGCCGCCAGCATCGCCATCCGCCCCGAAGACATCCGCGTCCGCGCCGAGAACGACCTACCCGGCGCCCCCGCCGGCACCAACACTCTCACCGGCACGATCGAGGTCCGCGTCTACCAAGGCTCCTCCGTGCGCTACCAAATCGCCATCGACAACGGACCCCAACTCGACGCCATCTGCCCCGCCGGTGCCGGAACCCTCCCCCGAGGCGCCCGCGCACACGTCGACATCGACCCCGCCGCCGTGCTCGTCATCCCCGACGAGGTCAGCGAGAGCGGCAGCGTCCCCACGGAGGACGAGGTCGCGGCATGACCATCACCGACACCCGAGACCCCGCCACCACACCCGCGCCCGCACCACCAAGCCCACGCAGGCGCATCCGCAAACCACGCGGCTGGAGCAGCCTCCCCCTGCTCGTCCTCATCGCGTTCCTCATCCTCGTACCGGCCGGATTCGTCCTGCTCGCCGCCTTCAGCGTCGACATCCCACGACCAGGCAACATCAACTTCGACCTCACCCTCGACCACATCGCCGTGTTCACCGAACCCGGCGTACTCAAGGCAACCCTCAACTCTCTCATCATCGGCGTGTCGGGAACCCTGCTGGCACTACTCATCGGCGGCTTCCTCGCCTTCGTCACCGCCCGCACCAACATCCCCATGCGTGGCTTCGTCTTCTTCATCGGCCTCATGCCGCTGTTCCTGCCCTCCTACGTCGGCGCACTCGCCTGGTCCATCCTCGGCAGCCCCGTCGCCGGCCTGCTCAACATCGGCTTCCAAGACCTCGGCATCGACTTCACCGTCAACATCTACAGCCTCGGCGGCGTCGTACTCGTCATGGGCATGTTCTACGCGCCCTACGCGTTCCTGCTCATGCACAGCTCGATGTCACTCATGAACCCCGACCTCGAAGACGCGGCCGGCGTACACGGCGGATCCACCTGGCGCATGCTCCGCAACGTCACCTTCCCACTCGCCATGCCCGCCATCCTCGGCTCCGCACTACTCGTGTTCACCCACATCTTCGAAAACTTCCCCGTATCACAGGTACTCGCCACCCCAGGCCAGATCGATACACTGCCAACCTTCATCTACCGGCTCATGAACGCCTCACCTTCCCGAGGCAACGAAGCAGCCGTCATGGCCGTCGTCCTCGTCATCGTCGTACTCCTCGTGACACTCGGACAACGCCGAATACTGGCCCGCCGCTCCTACACCACCGTCTCCGGCAAAGGACTCAAAGCCCGCCGCATCACGCTCGGCAAATGGAAATGGCCACTGTTCGCCATCGCGCTCGTCTACCTACTGCTCTCCATCATCCTGCCGCTCGCAGCACTCATCCTCACCGCCGTCCGCACCTCGCCCTACATGCAGTCCTTCAGCGACCTCTCCCAACCCGGCGCCATCGACTTCGGCATCTTCGGCAACGTGCTCAGCTCCGGCCTGTTCCTCGACTCCGCCGGCAACAGCGTCATCGTCGCCCTCACCTCCGCCGCGGCAGGCACCGTACTCGCCTTCCTCGTCGGCTACACCGTCTACCGCACCAAGGCACGCGGTAGAGGACTGCTCGAAGGCATCTCCATGGTGCCGCTGGCCATCCCCGCCATCGTCCTCGGCATGGGTCTACTGTGGACCTGGCTGGTCATGCCGTTCCCGCTCTACGGAACCCTCTGGGTCATGGTCATCGCATTCATCGCGGTCCAAATGCCACAGGGGCTACGCGGCATCGCCTCCTCCATCCAGTCCACCGAACGCGACCTCGAAGACAACGCCGTCCTCCACGGAGCACGCCGATCCCGCGCCATCATGTCCATCACCGTCCCGCTCATGCGAGTCGGCCTCGCCTCGACCTTCCTCATGCTGCTCATGCTCAGCATGCGCGAACTCACCGTCCCGCTCTTCCTGTACACATCGGACACACACATCCTCTCCATCACCATCTTCGACCAGTTCGAAAACGGCGGAGCGCTACAACAAGCGGCAGCGATGAGCGTCATCTACTGCGCCATCATGTTCGTACTCTCCTACCTGCCCCGCCGCATCGGATCCGGCGGCGGACTCACCCCCTAGCAGCACTTCGAACAACGACAGAGGAAACGACAAAGGAGTTGCATCCTATGCGGAAGAAACTGCTGATCCCGCTCGCCACAACGGTCTTACTGACCGTCGCCGCCTGCGGTGGTGGCTCCGGCGGCTCCGCGGCCAGCGACGCGGCCCAAAACGAAGTGCTGCCCATGCCCGAAGTGGACACCAGCAACGGACTCGTCATCGACGGCGAGCAAATCGCCGACAAGGAACTGTTCGAAGCCGCCAAAAACGACACCGTCGTCCTCTACTCCGGATCCGGCAAGGAAAGCGAAGACCTCACCACCGCCAGATTCAAAGCCGAAACCGGCATCGACATCGAACTCACCAGGATGCCGACCAACAAACTCTCCGAGCGGGTCCTCAGTGAACACGGAGCCAACCAGCTCGGAGCGGGCGTCGTCCGCGTCACCGACCCGCTCGTGGCCGAACAATTCGCCGAACGCGGCGTCTTCACCCCCTACAAACCGCCCTCCTACGACGAACTGGCCGAAGCCGACAACGTCGTGTTCAACGAAGGCCAATACCTCACCGCCTACTACTCCGCCTACACCTTCGGCTACAACTCCTCGGCCATCGCCGGCGACGACGTGCCTGCCAAGTGGGCCGACCTCACCGACCCCAAATGGAAAGGCAAACTCGGCGTCGTCCACGCCGGAGCGGGCGGCACGGTGACCGCACTCGCCCACTTCCAGCTCGACACCTTCGGCGAGGACTACCTCAAGGATCTCGGCAAGCAGCAACCACGCATCTTCGACACCACCTCGGTGCAGCTCGAAGCACTCGCCAGGGGCGAGATCGCCGTCGCGACACTGGGCTTCAACAGCACTTACGGCGCCGAGGTCGCCGGTGCGCCCATCAAGCTCGTCGTCCCCGAGGACGGCATGTCCGGCTCCTTCAACCTCATGGGCCTGACACCGGCGGGTGAGCAGAGCCCCGCCGCGCAGCTCTTCATCAACTGGACCATGTCCAAGGCAGGGCAGAAATTCGCCGCCGCGCAAGGATTCGTACCGGCCCGGCCCGGCCTCGAACCCCAGCCGACCGGCGAATACCAGCTCCCCGCCGCCGACTCCGACCAGTTCCACCTCTTCACCCCAGAGGACGCTGACCGCTTCTCCGAAAGCACCATCCGCACCTGGAACCAGGCGTTCCACTTCACCGGATGACCCCAGCCGGTGCGGCGCGGGTCAGCTCCCGATCCGCGCCGCACCCAGCCCACGTACGGCAACCCCGACACTCGTAACGGAGACCGCGACGCCATGAGCAGGCTACGACACACCGAAGGACTCACCGAAACACAGCGAGACCTGCTCGCGCTCGTCAAGGAATTCGTCGACGAGCAGATCATCCCCACCGCCACGGCACTCGAACACGCCGACGAGTACCCCGCCGACATCGTCGAAGGACTCAAGAACATGGGCATGTTCGGCCTCGTCGTCCCCGAGGAATACGGCGGCCTCGGGGAATCACTGCTCACCTACGCACTCGCCGTCGAGGAACTTTCCAGGGGCTGGATGTCGGTCAGCGGCATCATCAACACCCATTTCATCGTCGTGCACCTGTTGCTGAGGTACGGCACCGAAGAACAGAAACGCCGCTATCTCCCCCGCATGGCCACCGGCGAGTTGCGCGGCGCCTTCTCCATGAGCGAACCGGGCTGCGGCTCCGACGTCTCGGCCATCACGACGAAAGCCGTACGCACCGGCGATGGCTGGACCATCAACGGACAGAAGATGTGGCTGACCAACGGCGGATCGGCCAACCTCGTCGCGACACTCGTCAAGACCGACACCGGCGCGGACTCGGTGTACCGGAACATGTCCACGTTTCTCATCGAGAAGGAACCCGGCTTCGGCGAGACCGCGCAGGGCGTCACCGTTCCCGGCAAGATCGACAAGATGGGCTACAAGGGCGTCGACACGACCGAGCTGATCCTCGACGGCCACCGCATCGACGACGACCAGCTCCTCGGTGGCACGCCGGGACACGGCTTCCACCAGATGATGGACGGGGTCGAAGTCGGCCGCGTCAACGTCGCCGCCCGTGCCTGCGGGGTGGCGGCGCGGGCGTTCGAACTCGGCCGCGAATACGCCCTCCAGCGCGAGACGTTCGGCAAGAAGATCGCCGAACACCAGGCCGTGCTGTTCCGGCTCGCCGAGATGGCCACCAAGGTCACCGCCGCGCACCAGATGATGGTCATGGCAGCGCGCCGCAAGGACTCGGGCGAACGCAACGACCTCGAAGCCGGGATGGCCAAGTACCTCGCGAGCGAGTACTGCGCCGAGGTCGTCGAGGACGCCTTCCGCATTCACGGCGGCTACGGCTACTCCAAGGAATACGAGATCGAACGGCTCTACCGCGAGGCGCCCATGTTGCTCATCGGCGAGGGCACGGCCGACATCCAGCGCATGATCATCGGCAGGCGCCTGCTCAGCGAAGCGGGTTAGCCTCGCTCATCCAGGCCCGGTGACCGTCGACCTCTGGGCGGTTTGTGATCAGGAGGTCCGTCTAGAGTGGAGCGGCGATTGGGTGCCGACCAAAGCCAGGCTGTATAGGTCGTTATACACTGGTCGATACTCCGCCAGCCGAGATCCGGACCCTTCGCCACAGGGCGACAAGCCCTCCGCCAACGGAAAGAGCCGTGTGGCCGAGATGTCACATCCCGGCCACACGGCCGCTCCCCTCCCCCGGGCCAGGCCGACCCTGACAACGCCTCCCCGACGGAGCGCCGGCCCGCGGGCCGGGCCTCGCCCTGACCGGGTCCACGTTCCTTCGCTACCGCCGGGCCTCGCGCCTCCCGCACGAACGGCGCCGATCGCCACGGCCGACCACTCACTCGGCCCGCCCCACGGGCCTACTCGGCGGGTTGCCCCCGGTCAGCCTCAGACCGCGAACAACCGATGAACTCCCCCGGTCACGCCGCCATGCGCACAGCCGACAGTGCCGACGTGTGGTCGTCACGAATGGCGAAGAGCCTGCTGACGTCGAGGACCTCGAACGCGCGCCGTACCGCGTGAGTACCGATCACCAGCGCCAACGGCACCCCGTCGTGACGCGTGCGGCTGAGTAGTTCGACGAACATGCCGACACCGCTGCACGAGCAGTACGGCACCCTGGAAAGGTCGACCACGACAGCGGTCGAAACACCGTCCGGCAACCGTTCCAGTTCAGGCCCCAGTTCGATCATGGAGCCCGCGTCGATTTCACCGACGACGGTCACCAGCGCGCAGCCCGTCGAGGTGTGGGCCACTGTAATTGAGAACATTCCCCGTCCCCTAACCAAAGTCTCCATTGGAGTCGGGCCTCCAATGTCTACAAAGGATTGTTAAAACCATCGCAATATTCCGACAGTTGCGCCTCCCCCTGCCGGGAATGTCAAGCTAACACGCCGATCTTCGGCACTGCCCAGGCCAATCCCTTGCTCGGGGGATGCCCGGGACCCAGCACACAGAAATAATGCCCTTCCGGCGATCTTGAACCAAGCGCCGAAATCGAAGGAAACCCCAGCGCGGCAACGAGAACGATCACCCGAAACACGGTTTGCCTGTCATTCCGGCAAAGATTCGAGGAATAATCGTAAACCGGTCCGGCGTCGCTTGCTCTACCTTTTTCGTAACATTCTCCGCGCTGAAATCCACATCGGACCCGACAGATCTAGGGCACTGTGCGTGCCCGATTCGCCAGCCTCGATGTCACCCACTGGGGAGATTCACCCAGAAATCAGCACACAGGGTCAGCGAAAGCCTCGCCCTTCGCGCGACTGGCTCGCCGAAGGCGGTCACGACGAACCGCCACCCCTCCGCAACCGAACAGACCGGACACCCAGCCCGGTAGCTAGCTGTCTCGATTCCTGTCAAGTGTCTACCCATGTAGACAGCGTGTGGTTAGACTCCGGCTCGTCCGACATGCCGACCGCCGGAGGCAAACGGTGACCGAGCACGAGTCAGGGGAGCAACACAAGATCGAGGACGTCCGCATCACCCCGGTCGCCTTCCACGATCCCCCGCTGCTCAACACGGTCGGGGTTCACGAACCCTTCGCGGTGCGATCGATCATCGAGATCGTCACCGACTCCGGGATCAGCGGGCTCGGCGAAAGCTACGGCGACGCGGCACACCTGGCCAGGCTGCGTGGCGCTGCCACCCAGCTCACCGGCCTCGACGTGTGGAACACCAACGAACTGGAGCGGCGAGTCGGCCGGTCGCTCAGCGGCGAGAACACCACCGGCGGCCACGGCATGAGCGGCATGGTCACCGGCAGCGACACGAGGTACAGGGTGGCCTCCCCCTTCGAGGTCGCCTGCCTCGACATCCAGGGGAAGGTACTCGGACGCCCGGTGAGCGACCTGCTCGGCGGCGCCGTCAGGGACCGGGTCGACTACAGCGCCTACCTCTTCTACAAGTGGCAAGGCCACCCCGGCGCCGAACCCGACGGGTGGGGCCCTGCCCTCGACCCCGAACAGCTCGTGCGCCAGGCGACGACCATGATCGGCGAGTACGGCTTCTCCGCGATCAAACTCAAGGGTGGAGTCTTTCCACCGGAGGAAGAGATCGACGCCGTGCTCGCGCTCAGGCAAGCCTTTCCCGGCCTGCCGCTGCGCATCGACCCCAACGGCGCGTGGAGCGTGCCGGCCTCCATCGAGGTCGGCAGACGGCTTGAGGGCGTGCTCGAATACCTGGAGGACCCCACCCCGGGCATCGAGGGCATGGCCGAGGTCGCCCGCGAGGTTCCGATGCCACTGGCCACCAACATGTGCGTCGTCGCCTTCGACCACCTTCCCCCCCCCCCCCCCCGCCGTGGCGAGCGACGCCGTGCGGATCGTCCTCTCCGACCACCACTTCTGGGGAGGGCTCGGCCGGTCCCGCCTGCTCGCGGGCCTGTGCGACACGTTCGGTCTCGGACTGTCCATGCACTCCAACTCCCACCTCGGCATCAGCCTCGCCGCGATGACCCACCTCGCCGCGGCGACACCCTCACTCGGCTACGCCTGCGACACCCACTGGCCGTGGAAGGACCCGGACGAGGACGTCATCGCGGCGGGCGCGCTGTCCTTCTCCGGTGGAGCCGTCGCCGTGCCGACCGCGCCGGGGCTCGGCGTCGAACTCGACACCGACGCGCTGGCTCGGCTCCACGAGCAGTACCTCGGCTGTGGCATCACCGAACGCGACGACACCGCCTACCTCCGCCGTTTCCAGCCCGCCTTCGACCCGACCCCACCGAGGTGGTGACCCCGTGCCGAGAACACCCATCGTCACCGGCTACCGCGTCGTGCCCGTCGCGGGCCGGGACAGCATGCTGCTCAACCTCAGCGGAGCACACGACCCGTTCTTCACCCGCAACCTGCTGATCCTCACCGACTCCGATGGCAGGACCGGTGTGGGCGAGGTGCCGGGAGGCCCCGCGATCACCAACGTGCTGCGGCAGGCGGAACCGCTGGTCACCGGTGCCAGGCTGGGCGATCATCACGCGGTGCTGCGCACGGTCGGCGAGACGTTCGCGAGCGCGGACGCGGCCGGAAGGGGGCGCCAGACCTTCGATCTTCGCGTCACCGTCCACGCGCGCACCGCCATCGAGGCCGCGCTGCTCGACCTGCTCGGCCAGTACCTCGAATTGCCGGTCGCGGCGCTGCTCGGCGACGGAAAGTACCGTGAAGAGGTGCCGGCGCTCGGGTACCTCTTCTTCGTCGGCGACCGGCGCGAGACCGATCTGGACTACCGCGCGGGAACCGGCGAGAGCAGCGGATGGCTGCGGTTACGGGACGAACCGGCGCTCGACGCCGATTCGGTCATCGCCCTCGCCGAGGCGGCGAAAGCCAGGTACGGATTCAAGGACTTCAAACTCAAGGGCGGAGTATTGCCTGGCGACGAGGAGGTCGCCGTCGTCACCGCGCTCGCCGAGCGGTTTCCCGCCGCGAACGTCACCCTCGATCCCAACGGCGGCTGGCCGCTCGCCGAAGCGATCCCGCGAGGAAGGCGACTCCGCGACATACTGGCCTACGCCGAGGATCCGTGCGGCACGGAGGACGGCTACTCGGGCAGGGAAGTGCTCGCCGAGTTCCGCAGGGCGACCGGCCTGCCGGTGGCCACCAACATGGTCGCCACCGATTGGCGGCAACTCGGGCACGCCATCAGGGAACACGCGGTGGACATCCCGCTTGCCGATCCGCACTTCTGGACCATGCACGGCTCCGTGAGGGTCGCCCAGCTCTGCCAGGCATGGGGTCTGACCTGGGGATCGCACTCCAACAACCACTTCGACGTCTCACTTGCCATGTTCACCCACGTGGCGGCGGCCGCCCCCGGCGACATCACCGCGATCGACACCCACTGGATCTGGCAGGACGGGCAACGGCTCACCACGGAACCCATCCCGCTGCGCGACGGCACTCTCACGGTTCCCAGCGCGCCAGGACTCGGCATCGAACTCGATCTCGACCGGGTCGAGCAGGCCCACGAGTGCCACCGCGACCGGAACCTCGGCGCGAGAGACGACGCCGCAGCCATGCGCTACCTGGTGCCGGGCTGGGAATTCGACCCGAAGCGCCCCGCGCTGGACCGGGCGGGCACGCCATCCGGCTGACGCGCCCGCACCGTTCAGTCGTCGAGCAGCGTCGCCGCGTGGTCCGGCACGTAGGTCTGCAACGCGCGATCCGGTCTCGGGTAGCCGGTGGTCTCCGGGCGCTCGGGGAAGACGATCTCCGGCCGCCGCACCTCGCGATAGGGGATCGTGGACAGCAGGTGGGCGATCATGTTGATGCGGCCGTTGCGTTTGCGTTCGCTCTCCACCACGAACCACGGCGATTCCGCGGTGTCGGTGTGCACGAGCATGTCGTCCTTCGCGCGGGAGTAGTCGTCCCAGTGCGCCATGGATTCGAGGTCGGTCGGTGAGAGCTTCCACTGCCGCATCGGGTCGTTCTTCCTGGCCCTGAACCGGCGTTCCTGTTCTTCCATGCTCACGGAGAACCAGTACTTGCGCAGCAGGATGCCGTCGTCGACGAGCAGCCGCTCGAAGACGGGACATTGCTGGAGGAACCGGGTGTACTCCTCCGGCGTGCAGTAGCCCATGACCTTTTCCACGCCGGCGCGGTTGTACCAGCTCCTGTCGAAGAGCACGATCTCCCCGCCGGCGGGCAGATGCGCGATGTAGCGCTGGAAGTACCACTCCGTGCGCTCGCGCTCGTCGGGTTTGGGCAACGCCGCGATGCGCACGACCCTGGGATTCAGCCGCTCAGCGAACCGCCTGATCGTGCTGCCCTTTCCGGCCGCGTCCCTTCCCTCGAAGACGATGACGACCCTGACGCCTTCCGTACGCACCCATTCCTGGAGCTTGACCAGTTCGGCCTGCAACCTCGCCAGCTCCCGCTCGTAGAGCACCCTCGGCAACTTGAAGGGCCGCGCGGGCCCATCCATCGGTACTTCTGTCACACCGGCCATCTCCGCGCCCTTTCCTCCGCCTGCGTCGATGCTGCCGAGCCGGCTCCTCCTCCGCAACAACAGCCGTGGGCCCGCGCCGTTCCCCCCTCCGTGCGCAGCGGCTGCGCACCGCCGGTACCGCGCTTACGCTGCCCGCGTGGCCTCCCCCGCCTCAGTGCTGAAGCGCCTGCTGCTCGGCCGCCCCTTCCGCAGCGACCGGCTCGGCCACGAACTGCTCCCCAAACGACTGGCATTGCCGATCTTCGCGAGCGACCCGTTGTCGTCGGTCACCTACGCGACGCAGGAGATCCTGCTGATCCTGTCGCTGGGCGGAATCGCGTTCCTGCACCTGGCCCCATGGGTGGCCATGGCCGTCGTCGTGCTGCTCGCGGTCGTGGTCCTGTCCTACCGGCAGGTCGTCCAGGCCTATCCCAGCGGCGGTGGCTCCTACGAGGTCGCCTCCCGCAACCTCGGCCGCTCGGCCGGGCTCGTGGTCGCCGGAGCCCTGCTCGTCGACTACATCATGACGGTGGCCGTGTCCGTGGCCGCGGGAGTGGACAACGTCATCTCCGCGATCCCGGAGCTCAACGCCTACCGCGTTCCCCTCAACATCGCGCTCATCGTCGTGCTCACCGCCGTCAACCTGCGCGGGGTGAGGGAATCCGGGCGGGCGTTCGCCGTGCCCACCTACCTGTTCGTCGGGTGCGTTTTCATCATGATCGTCGTCGGGCTGGCCAGGACCGCGGCAGGCTCGCCTCCCGTCGCCGAGAGCGCGGACTGGGACATCAAGGCCGAGCAGGTCGGCCTCACCTGGTTCGCGGTGGCCTTCCTGGTGCTGCGCGCCTTCTCGTCCGGCTGCACCGCGCTGACCGGCGCGGAAGCGATCTCCAACGGGGTGCCCGCTTTCCGCAAACCCAAGGGGCGCAACGCGGCGGCCACCATGGCGGCGATGGGCCTGCTTTCCATCGTGATGTTCGCCGGCATCACCGTGCTGGCACTCGTGGCGCAGGTCAAGGTCGCCGAGAATCCGTGCGATCTCGTCGGTTTTCCCGGCGACTGCACGACCGAGGCACAGCGGACCGTCATCGCGCAGATCGCCGCCGCCGTGTTCGGCGGCGACACCAGTGTGCTGTTCTATCTGTTGCAGGCGACCGCGGCGCTCATTCTGGTGCTCGCCGCCAACACGGCCTTCAACGGTTTTCCTTTGCTCGGCTCGATTCTGGCCAGAGACCGGTTCCTCCCCCGCCAGTTGCTCACGCGCGGCGACCGGCTCACCTTCTCCAACGGCATCATCGCGCTGGCCGCGATCGCGGCCGTGCTGATCTACGCCTTCGACGGTTCGACGACCCGGCTCATCCAGCTCTACATCGTCGGCGTGTTCACGTCGTTCACGCTCTGCCAGGCCGGAATGGTCAGGCACTGGAACCGCGAACTCGCGCGCACCGAGGATCCCGCCGAGCGGCGCCGCATGCACAGAGCCAGGTTCATCAACGCCTTCGGCGCCTGTTTCACCGGTGTCGTACTCGTCGTCGTGCTGCTCACCAAGTTCACTCACGGCGCCTACCTCGTCGTGATCGCGATCCCCCTCCTGTTCCTGTTGATGCGCGCTATTCACCGGCACTACCGGCGGATCACCGACGAACTACGCCCCGAACCGGCCGCCGCCCTGCTCCCCAGCAGGGTGCACGCGCTCGTGCTGGTGTCCACAGTGAACAAACCGGCGATGAGAGCGCTGGCGTTCGCCAGGGCCACGAAACCCGACACCCTCACCGCGATCACCATCAACGTCAACGACGAGGACACCCGGCAATTGCGGCGGCAGTGGGAGGAACGCGGCATCGAGGTACCGCTGAAGGTGCTCGAATCGCCGTACCGGGAAGTGACCCGACCCATCCTCGGCTACATCAAACACTTGCGGGACAAGCAATCCCGCACACTTGTCAGCGTGTACGTTCCCGAGTACGTCGTCGGGCACTGGTGGGAGAACCTGCTGCACAACCAGAGCGCGCTGCGCCTCAAGGGCCGCCTGCTGTTCGAACCGGACGTGATGGTGACGAGCGTGCCGTGGCAGCTCGATTCCAGCGGGCGGCGCGACCCGCACAAGGTGCGGCGCCATCCCGGCGACGTCCGCCGAGGAATCCCGCCCGACGCCGGGAACTGACCTTCCGCGCGTAACGATCTTGGGTGTGCCGCAGGCAACACGATTACCCACTCGCTTCGGCGGCCACGGCTGAGGTATCGTCCTCGGCAAGGTCATGAGTGCCAGCGTTCAAGCCCCGGCTTGCTGGCCGGCAACCCTCCTACCGTGGTGGGGTGCCCCGGGTGACGACCTGGCTCGCCGGAAAGCGGCGGGCAAGCGCGGGCCCCTCGCAGGGTCCCCAGGACCGCCGAGGAGGCACGATGACCAGCACTCTGAATCCCATCGCCGACGACACGATCGCCAACCCGATCGCGACGGTGCCGGAGACGGCGGGAGCCGAGCTCACCGTCCCGCTGGTCACCGGAGAATCCGTGGGATACGCCAACTTCGACCACGCGGCGAGCGCTCCCTGTTTGAGTTCGGTCCGCCGCGCGGTCGACGAGTTCCTGCCGTGGTACGCCAGCGTGCACAGGGGTGCCGGTTTCGCGTCCCAGGTGTCGACCACCATCTACGAGCGCGCACGGCAAGCGGTCCACACCTTCGTCGGCGGCCGTTCCTGTGACTCCGTCGTCTTCACGCGCAACACGACGGATTCGCTGAACCTGCTGGCCCGCGCGGTACCGAGGGGAACAGCGGTCGTGCTGTTCGACACCGAGCACCACGCCGCGCTGCTGCCGTGGCGCGGTCACCACGTTCGCCGCCTTCCCGCCCCGCGCACCAGGAGCGAAGCGGTCACCGCCGTCGCGAAGGCGCTCGCCGAATGCCCGGAGGGCCCCCGGCTCGTGGTGGCGGCAGGTGCCTCGAACGTCACCGGTGAACTACTGCCCGTCGCCGAACTGACCGAGGTCGCCCACGAGGCCGGCGCGCGGATCGTCGTGGACGCCGCGCAACTGGCTCCCCACCGCAGGGTTTCCCTGCGGGAACTCGGCGCTGACTACGTGGCCCTTTCGGGACACAAGCTCTACGCCCCGTTCGGCGCCGGCGCCCTGGTGGGAAGGTCCGACTGGCTTCGAGCCGCGGAGCCCTACCTCGCTGGCGGTGGTGCCAGCAAACTCGTTCAGGGTAAGGAAACCGGTGTCGAGGTCGTCTGGAACACCGGCGCCGAGCGGCACGAAGCGGGCTCCCCCAACACCGTCGGCGTGTACGCGCTTGGCGTTGCCTGCACGGAACTGGCCACGCAATGGCAGCAGATCGAGGACCACGAGACGGCGCTGCTCGACCGGCTCACCTCAGGTCTCGCCGAGGTCGCGGGCCTGCGCGTGCTGAGGCTGTTCGCCGGGGACGGCCAGAACGACCAGGTCGGCACGATCAGCTTCGTCATCGACGGATTCCAGCCGAACTGGGTGGCCGCCGTGCTGTCGGCCGAGTACGGCATCGGCGTGCGCGACGGCGCGTTCTGCGCGCACATCGCCACGAGGAGGCTCATCGGCGACGCGGGTGGTTCCGGGCAGCAGGCGCTGCGCGTGAGCCTCGGCCTCGGCTCGAAGGAGGAGCACGTCGAGCGGCTGCTGCGGGCGCTGCACGACATCACCCAGGGTCGTACTTGCTGGGACTACACCATTCGCGACGGCCGCTGGGCGCCGACGCCGGACCCCCGCCCGTTGCCCACTTTCCTGTCCTGATCGGACCGTCGACGGCGTTTCAGGCTCCGCCCAGTCCCGTCGCGTTGCGCAGCGTGCGCAGGCACAGACGCAGCGCCTGCTGCCTCGGTACACCGTTCTCCCTCGTGTGTGTCCAGGCCGCGTACAGCACGGACCACAGCACCTGGACGAGCCAGTCCGCGTCGAGTTCCGGGTCGCCTCCTTCGACACGGATCCGGTCGAGCAACCGCGCGGTGGCCTGATCGGCCTCGGTCTCGGTCTCCCAGTCGGGGCTGTTGGTCAACCCGGGGTCGTTGAAAGCCAGCATCAGCAGATCGCCGAGGTCGAACAGTTCCAGCGCCAGCCGCTCCAGTGCCTCGGCCGCGGTGCCCTCGTCGACCTTCGCCCTCTCGGTCGCCACGGCGACCTTGCCGAGCGCTTCGGCGCCGATCGCGGTGAGCAGGTCGGAGCGCTCGGGGAAGTACCGGTGCATCGTCGTTCGCCCGACCCCCGCCTCGGCGGCGATCTCGCCGAGGCTCGCGGTGGAATCCTTGGACAGCACGGAAACGGCGGCGTCGAGGATCGCCTTCCTCGTCCTGGCCCGGGCACCTGTCTCCGCGACGGCATCGCGCTGCTGGATCACCGGACGACCGTAGCACGTGACCCGTTTTGAAACTCGATGGACAAAAATGGAACATTGATGTTCCATAACGGTCATGAGTGCTCCAACCTATCGTTCCCGTGCCGCCGTCCTCTGGTCGTTCGCGAGACCGCACCGCCGGACCCTGGTACTCGGGCTGCTGCTCGCCCTGCTCGGCTCCGCCATGGGGCTGGCGACCCCGATGGTGACCAAGTGGGTACTCGACTCGCTCGGCGCGGACGGCTCACTGAGCGGTCCGATCGTCGCCCTGCTCTTCCTGCTCGTCGTCGGCGCGGCCGTCGGACTGTGGCAATGGATCCTGCTCGGCTCACTCGGCGAGCGGTTGGTGCTCGAAGCACGGGAATCCATGGTCCGCAGGACGTTCAGGGCCACCGTGGCGGCTGTCACGGGAAGGCCGACCGGAGAGTTCGTCGCCAGGGTCACCTCCGACACGGTTCTGCTACGGGAAGCGGCCTCCTCCAGCGTCGTCAGCCTCATCAACGGCTCGATCATGCTCGTGGGCAGTTTGGTCCTGATGGGCGTGCTCGACCTCGTCCTGCTCGCGACGACGGTCGGAGCGCTGGTCGTGGTCTCCGTGTTATTCGGCGTGCTCATGCCCGGAATCGCCAAGGCACAGGAACGCTCACAGGAACACCTCGGCAAGCTCGGCGGCACGCTGGAGGTCGCGCTGAGGGCCATCCGCACGGTCAAGGTCAGCAGGGCCGAACGCAGGCAGTCCGAGCACATCCTCGGCGACGCCCGCGCCGCGGCCGAGCACAGCATCCACGCCGTCCGCAGGGAAGCGGTGAGCTGGACCATCGCCTGGTCCGGACTTCAGCTCGCGATCATCCTCATCCTCGGAGTCGGCGCGTGGCGGGTGAGCGAGGGCCAGCTGGAGGTCTCGGCACTCATCGCGTTCCTGCTCTACGCCTTCGGCCTCATGGACCCGATCACCGAACTGAGCACCAACGTGACCGCGTTGCAGTCGGGCCTCGCCGCCGCGGGCCGCATCAAGGACGTGCAGTCCCTCGACGTGGAGCACGATCCCGTCCCCGACACGGTGGCTGTTCCCGATCCCAGCGCGCCGGTGCTGGAGCTGACCGGGGTCAGCGCCGTCTACGCACCAGGGGCCGAACCCGCGGTGAAGAACATCGACCTCGCGATTCCGCGGGTCGGGCACACGGCCATCGTCGGTCCCTCCGGCGCGGGAAAGACGACGTTGTTCTCCCTCATCCTGCGTTTCCTCGAACCGCAGAGCGGTGAACTGCGGCTCGCGGGACGGCCCTACCGGGATTACCGCCACTCCGAAGTCAGGAAGCGGATTGCCTACGTCGAACAGGAAACCCCCACGGTCGGCGGCACGATCAGGGACAACCTGCTCCTCACCCATCCCGACGCCACGGAGCGGGAATTGTTCGCCGCGCTCGCCGAAGTGCGGCTCGACGACAAGATCGCCTCGCTGGAAGACGGGCTCGACACTCCGCTGACCAACACCTCGCTGTCCGGCGGGCAGCGGCAGCGCATCGCGCTGGCCAGAGCCATTCTGCGCACGCCCGACGTGCTCCTGCTCGACGAGGCCACCGCGCAGGTCGACGGGCTGACCGAGGCCGCGATCCACGAGTGCATCGTCCGCAGGGCGGAGACCGGGGCCGTCGTGACGATCGCGCACCGGCTGTCCACGGTGATCGACGCCGACCGCATCATCGTGCTCGACGAGGCCGAGATCCGGGCGAGCGGCACCCACGAGGAACTCCTCGCGAGTGACGAGCTGTACGCGAGGCTCGTCGAGGCGCTGCGGCTCGGCGGCACCATGGCCGCCCGGCCCGGCTGAGATCACCGGGGACCCGATCATCCACAGTAGAGCGCGAACACCGTGGTGGCGGGCCGGAATGTCTCGTTCATCCCGGCCCGCCACCACGTTTTCCCGGCAAAGTTCTCACCTGAGGAGACAGCGAAGGCCGGCACAATTTAGCCTGATCCCATGACCTCAACGGGGCCGGTGAGCACCTGGGCACGGCAGCTCGCCAATCGTTATCTCGCAGAGGAACTCCCCCGCCGCTTCGCGCACGTACGTGGCGTGGGGCGACGCGCGGATCAGATCGCGGGCATACTCCCCGCCGAGGAACAGGATCTGCTCGTCGGGGCGGCGTGGCTGCACGACATCGGCTATGCCACACCGCTGGCCGATACCGGATTCCACCAGCTCGACGGCGCCAGATTCCTGGCAGCCGAAGGACTTCCCAGCCGGGTGTGCGCCCTCGTCGCCCACCACGCCGGCGCGGCGGCCGTCGCCCGGCTGTGCGGGTTCGCCGACCAGTTGTCTGCCTTCGAGGACGAGCACACGCCGCTACGAGACGCGCTGTGGTACTGCGACATGACCACCAGTCCCGAAGGAGAGCCGGTGTCCTTCCCCGACCGGATCGCCGAGATCAGACGGCGACGCGGGCCCGACGATCCCGTCGTGCTGGCACTGGCCGTCAACGGCGACGAGCGGGCCGCTGCCGTGCGCCGCACCGAGCTGCTGCTGGGACAGAGCAGCCGGACCGCGAGCTGACCAGGCACCGACAGCCCGAGTTTGACATGCAGCCGGTTGACTGCTTATCGTTTTGGCAGCCAACCGGCTGCGTATTCGAGGTGGCGACCGTATCCATGGACGAGGTCTTCAAGGCACTGGCCGATCCGAGCAGGAGGCAACTGCTCGACAGCCTCAACACCCGCAACGGGCAGAGCCTGCGCGAACTGTGCGCGGGGCTCGACATGGCACGGCAGTCGGTGAGCAAGCACCTCACCCTGCTGATCAAGGCCAACCTCGTGACGACGACCCGCAGAGGCAGGGAGACCCTGCATTTCCTCAACGCCGAACCGATCAACGCCATCGGCGACCGCTGGATCAGCCGCTACGACAGGCAGCGGGTTCGCGCGCTCGCCGACCTCAAGACCGCACTGGAGGAACAATCCGTGACCGGCACCGAATTCGTCTATACCACCTACATCAGGACCACTCCGGAGAAGTTGTGGCAGGCGCTCACCGATCCCGCGTTCACCAGCAGGTACTGGGGTGTGGAGTTCGAGACCGACTGGAAACCGGGATCACCGATGACCTGGCTCGAACAGGGCCTGCGCACCGAGGATCCGGCACAGGTCGTCCTCGACTACCAGCCATACCGGCGCCTCGCCTACACCTGGCACACCTTCACCCCGGAGTTCGCGGGCAAGCACGGCTTCGACGACGCATTCCTCGCCGAGGTGACCGCCGAACGCCGGTCCACCGTGACGTTCGACATCGAACCGCGGGGCGAGGTGGTCAAGCTGACCGTCGTGCACGGCGGCTTCGATCCCGGCAGCACCGTACTGGCCACCGTCAGCAACGGCTGGCCTTCGCTCGTGTCCGGCCTCAAAACCCTGCTGGAGACCGGCGAGCCGCTTCCGGAACCGGAACCCGCCGCGACCGGCGACGGCGAACGCACCCAGTAAGGTCGATGCCACACCGGCCGAGAGGAACGCATGAGCACGTTGCAGACGCTCGACAGGGGCTTGCGCGCGCTCGACGTGATTTCCAGGGCACAGGGCGGAATCACGGTCGCGGAGCTCGCCGGTGAACTGAACATTCACCGCGCGATCTGCTACCGGATCGTCGCGACACTGGAGGAGCATCTCCTCATCACCCGCGCCGATGACGGCAGGCTGCGGCTCGCCGTGGGTGTCGCGGTGCTGGCTTCTCGGTTCGAGCCGGAGTTCGCCGCCGACGCGAAGCCGCTATTGCACGGTCTCGCCAACGAAACCCACGCGACCGCCTTCGTCTCCGCCGCCGACGGCGGCGACTGCGTCGCCATTCTGGTGGCCGAACCGGAGGGCACGGTACTGACCGTCGGCTACAAGGTGGGCAGCAGGCATCCGCTGACCCAGGGCGCGGCCGGCATCGCCATACTGGCGAACAGGCCGGAAAGCTCTCGTGATCCCGAGGCGGTCAAGCAGGCCCGCGAGGCTGGTTACAGCCTGACGAAGGGCGAACTCGAACGCGGGGCCGTCGGCATCGCGGCCGGAATCCGGCTGCCGGCGCCAGTGCGCGCGTCAGGGCTCGTCGAGCGCTGTGTCGGCGTCGTGGCCATCGAAGGACTCGACACCGGCTCGGCCGCCGAAGCCGTCATGCGCACGGCCCGCCAGTTCGAAAGCCTGCTCTCGGCCTGATTTCCCGGCTCACCGGCCGTTCCCTCGCTTCGTCGCGCTTCACCGTTTTCCGCTTCTCGCGCCCGCTCACCGCACACGACTCTTGACGGCGTCCCGGCCGCCACTTAGCCTCTCCATGTTCGATTACCGAGACACAGTGTTCGTTATTAGTAACTGTGCAGGTCAAAGTTGATCACGGAGGCTGCGGAAGTATGAGCACAGGGTCGTGCCCCGTCGACCACTCGGCCATGACGGCGACCGGCGGTTGCCCGGTATCCCCGCGAGCCGCCGCGTTCGACCCGTTCGGCGACGCCTATCAGGCCGATCCACCGGCGTCGGTGCGCTGGGCGCGGGACGAGGAACCCGTCTTCTACAGCCCCGAGATCGGCTACTGGGTGGTGACCCGCTACGCCGACGTCAAGGCCGTGTTCAGGGACAACATTCTGTTCTCCCCGTCCATCGCGCTGGAGAAGATCACCCCGGTCTCCGACGAGGCCACCGCGACGCTCGCCAAATACGACTACGCCATGAACCGCACGCTCGTGAACGAGGACGAGCCCGCGCACATGCCGCGCAGGCGGGCGCTCATGGATCCGTTCACACCGGAACGCCTCGCCGCGCACGAACCCATGGTGCGCGGGCTCGCCCGCGAGTACGTCGACAGGTTCGTCGACGCCGGCAGGGTCGACCTCGTCGACGACATGCTGTGGGAGGTTCCGCTCACCGTCGCGCTGCACTTCCTCGGCGTCCCGGAGGAGGACATGGCGACACTGCGCGAATACTCGATCGCGCACACCGTGAACACCTGGGGACGGCCCTCCCCTGAGGAGCAGGTCGCGGTTGCCGAGGCGGTGGGCAAGTTCTGGCGGTTCGCGGGAACCGTCGTGGACAAGCTCCGCAAGGACCCCTCAGGTCCTGGCTGGATGCCGTTCAGCATCAGGGCCCAGCGGGAGATGCCGGACGTCATCACCGATTCCTACCTGCATTCGATCATGATGGCCGGGATCGTCGCCGCCCACGAGACAACGGCCAACGCCGCGGCCAACGCGATCAAACTGTTGCTGGAGAACAGAAGTGTCTGGGAGGAGATCTGCGCGAATCCCAGCCTCATCCCGAACGCCGTCGAGGAATGCCTGCGACATTCCGGTTCCGTCGCGGCATGGCGTCGGCTGGTCACCGCCGACACCACCATCGGTGGCGTGCCCATCCCCCGTGGCGCGAAGCTGCTCATCGTCAACTCCTCCGCCAACCACGACGAACGGCACTTCGACAACCCCGACGAATTCGACATCCGCCGCGAGAACGCCGCCGAGCACCTGACTTTCGGCTACGGCAGCCACCAGTGCATGGGCAAGAACCTGGCCAGGATGGAACTCCAGGTGTTCCTCGAAGAACTGACCAGCAGGCTCCCCCACCTCGAACTGGTGCCGGACCAGGAATTCACCTACCTGCCCAACACGTCGTTCCGTGGTCCGGACCACCTGTGGGTTCAGTGGGATCCCGGGGCCAATCCCGAGCGTACCGATCCGGGAGTCCTGGCCAAGGCGCAACCGATGCGGATCGGTGAACCGTCCACACGGGCCATCAGCAGAACCGTCCGCGTCGAGTCGATCAGGGCCGCCGCGTCCGGTGTGCTGACGCTGACGCTGACCGACGCGCAAGGGAGACCGCTTCCTTCGTGGTCCCCCGGCTCCCACATCGACATCGAGGTCGGCGGGCTGTCCAGGCAGTACTCGCTGTGCGGCGACCCAGCCGAGACCGGCAGATACCGGATCGCCGTCCTCGACGAGCCGGACGGAAGGGGCGGGTCTCGCTACATCCACGAACGGCTGCGCGAAGGCGACACGCTGACCATGCGGGGCCCGCGCAACCATTTCCGGCTCGCCCTGACCGCCGCCCGCTACGTGCTCGTCGCGGGCGGCATCGGCATCACCCCCATCATCGCGATGGCCGATGCCCTCAAGGCCGAGGGAGCCGACTACGAACTGCATTACTGCGGAAGAAACGCCGCCGCGACCGCGTTTCTCGGCAGGCTCCGCGACGATCACGGTGAGCACCTGCGCGTCTACCTCGGGTCCGATGGCGACCGGCTCGATGTCGCGGCTCTGCTCGCCGAGCCCGCCGCGGGTACTCAGGTCTACGGCTGTGGTCCCGATCGTTTGCTGTCGGCGCTCGCCGAGGCCACCCGGCACTGGCCGGAGGACGCGCTGCGGGTCGAGCATTTCAGCGGCACCCGCGCGGAGCTGGATCCGGCCGTGGAGCACGGTTTCTCCGTCGAACTCGCCGATTCGGACCTGACCGTCGAGGTCGCCCCCGACCAGACCGTGCTCTCCGCGCTGCGCGCCGCGGGCATCGACATCCAGAGCGACTGCGAGGAAGGTCTCTGCGGTTCCTGCGAGGCAACCGTGATCTCCGGCGACGTCGATCACCGCGATCTGGTGCTGACCAAGGCGGAACGGTCGGCGAACACGCTGATGATGACCTGCTGCTCCCGCGCGACCGGCGGCACACTCACCCTCGGTCTCTGATTTACCGGCCATCTTTATTTCTGGAAAGGCACCGACAATGACGTCACCGGTGGATCGGGCTGTGTCGGCCGACGACAGCTCGACCAACAAGACCAGCTTCCGGCGCGTACTCGCCGGAAGCATGGCTGGAGCCGTACTCGAATGGTACGACTTCGCGATCTACGGCATTCTCGCCGCGACGGTTCTTGGCCCGCTGTTCTTCCCCGGTGACAGCGGAATCGTCAAGCTGCTCCTCGCGCTGGCGACCCAGGGGCTCGGCTTCATCGCCCGCCCGCTCGGCGGCATCGTGTTCGGTCACCTCGGTGACAAGCTGGGCCGCAAACCCATGCTGGTCATCACCTTCCTCCTGCTCGGTGTCTCCACGGCCATGATCGGCCTGCTGCCGACCTACGAGCAGATCGGCATCTGGGCAACACTCATGCTCGTCGTGCTCCGCATGGTGCAGGGCTTCGCGCTCGGCGGGGAGTTCGGCGCGGCGGTGCTCATGGTCAGCGAGTACGGCGAGCCGAAACGGCGTGGCTTCTGGGCAGCATGGCCGCAGGCCGGTGCGCCGCTTGGCACCGTGCTGGCCACCGCCGTCGTCAGCGCGATCGCGTTCGTCTTCCCCGGCGACGCTTTCGACGAATGGGCATGGCGCATCGCCTTCCTCGTCGCCATCCCGCTGCTCGTCGTCGGCTTCTGGATCCGGCGCAGCGTCGAGGAATCGCCGGTGTTCAAGGCGGCGCAGGCCAACGCGGAAGAACGCTCGGCCACCACCGAACGCTCCAGCGTGCTGCAAGCGCTGTCCCGGCCGCGCGCGGTGTTGCACGGGCTCGGAATGCGGCTCGGTGAGAACATCGCGTTCTACATCTACACCGTGTTCGTCATCGCCTACGCGGCAACGTATTTCGACTACGACCGAGGCGACGTGATCATGGCGGTGACGTTCGGGTCGCTTGCCCAGTTCATCGGGATGATCGGCGGAGGACACTGGTCCGACCGCGTCGGGCGCAAGATCGCCATGCTCGTGCCTTCGGCGGTCCTCGTGGTGTGGGCACCCGCGTTCTTCTGGCTCGTGCAGTCGGAAAGCCTGCCGATGCTGTGGATCGGCGTGTGCGTCGGTGCCTTCTTCCACGGCATGCTCGCCGGCTCGGAGGCCGCCTGGATCACCGAGCTGTTCCCGACCCGCTACCGCTACGCCGGTGCCTCGCTCGTGTTCCAGGGTTCGTCGATCATCGCCGGTGCCCCGGCTCCGCTCATCGCGGTGTGGCTCATCGACTCGTTCGGCGTCGCCACGGTCGTCGGCTATCTGGTGATCACCATGGCGGTGACGGTCATCGCGGTGGCGACGAGCAAGGAGACCAAGGGCGTCGATCTCGACGCCGTCGCGTAGCCGGACCCCGGCCCGCTCACCCGCCCACACGGCGCCGTGAGCGGGCCGGGTTCGTCCGGTCACCGTCCGCTGACACGGAACTCGCGGGTGAGTCTCAGGTCTCTCCCGCGTCGTGAGCCCGGAGCGCCGCCTCCCGCGCCACACCCGTTGCCTTCCACATACCGGCGACGAGTACACACGCCCAGCACGCCATCACCATGAGGTAGAGCACCGGGATACCTGCCACCGGCACCGTGCAGGCCCCGGTGACAGCGCTCGCGATCGCCGTCCGCCGCACAAGACTCGCCGCCGCCCGGTTACCCGCGACCCAGGCCGCGTCCGAGCGCATCGTCGCCTTGATCCGCAGTCCGACAGTGTGGTTTCTGGGCAGGTTTCCCGACGCCATGGCGCTGGCGAGGGGAACACAACACAACGACACCATCACGAGCATCGCCGCGACGCCCCACGCCGTGCCCCAGCCCGGCCCCTCCTCAGGCATGTCCTGTCCCGCTCCCCCGCAATACCGTCAGTTCCGCCACCGGGCAGGCGGCACGGTCCACCATTCCGGCCACGGGCACGCACCGTATCAATACGCCGACAACGGACAAAGCGGCGTTTACCTTCGGCTAACCGTTCGCCGACCGGCAGGCAACTCTCGCGGTCGTAGTGGTGCCGGTACAGGCTCCGCCAAGAGGGCGCGGAGCGAGGAAGGTTCCGGAGGTGGACCGTGAACCTGACCGTCCAGCACGCGGGCGCGGTGCCGCGATGACGGAACCGGGCGATGCTTCGCTGCTCCAGGGCTGGTTGCCGTGGGTCATCCGGATCGCGGCGGTGAGCACCCTCCTCGTCGTCATCGCGCATCTCGGCGACCCGAACGCGGAACTCGACCGCATCAACGCAGAACTCGGCGCCCCGTCCGGGACTGCTGACGTACGCGCCCGGCACGCGGACTCGGTTACTGGGTGATGTTGACCATCCACCCGATGCCGAACCGGTCGGTGCAGGCACCGAATTCGTCGCCCCACATTTGCTTCTCCAGCGGAACCGTCACCGTGCCGTCTTTGGACAGTTTGTCCCAGTAGGAGCGCAATTCCGCGGCGTCGTCACCGGACAAACTCACCGAAATGTTCGTTCCCGGATTGTATTCCATTCCCGGCGGCGTATCCGAAGCCATGAGCGCGAATCCACTGCTGGTCTCCAGCATCGCGTGCATGACTTTGTCGGCACCTTCGGATCCGGCCATACCGGACTCACCGAACGTATTCAGGGCAAGATCGCCACCGAAAACGTCCCGGTAGAATTCCATCGCTTGCTTTGCCGTGCCGTCAAAGCTGATGTACGGGTTGAGACGAGAAGCCATCAGGTACTCCTTCGGACGTGAGGAACAAAATCCTCGCAGAACCCTCATGGCCGGGCAACGGGATCACTCGTCCGCGAATGGTCCCGCTTTTCAACCCGCGGAACGACGAAGACAACGCGCGACGAGTACCACCCGGCCAGACATCGGGTTCTCAGCCGGTCTCCAGCGTCCTGAGAACGGCGACGAGCGCGTCCGTGTCAATGGCGTCCTTCACTCCTCGTACGACCAGCGCCGGGTAGTCGCCGTCGACCGGATCGTCGAGCGTCACGATCGCGACCGGCTCCTGCCAGTCCGAACAGGAATTGGTGCATTCGAAATACTCCTGGGTGAACACCTCGGCCTCACCGATTCCGGTCTTCACCCGCTGCACGTCGACCGGTTGTGGCACATCCGAAAGGGAACGATAGTACCCGTGGTGACCATTTCCCACCCGGTCCGTCTTCCTCTCGCATTCCGGAGGGAACGCCTCCACGACCAGGTCGCCGCCCGCGAACTCGTAGCCGACGCCCGGACAGTCGGCCGAGGGCCAGCCCGACTCGTGAACACCGGTCAGCGGGGCACCGGCAACGACCGTGAAGGCGACGTGGTCACCCGAGATCCGCACCGGCCGCTCCTCCGAAGCCGAAGCCGACGTCCGCGCGGGCTCCGGCTCCGCCCCGCCCTTCGACGCGCAGGCGGACAGCGCGAACGCGGCGATCACCCCCAGTGCGCAGCTCAGCGCTCCCCGCCGTTGCGTCCATGCCGTCCGTGTCGTCCTGTTCACGCCGCTACGACGGGGCCGCGCCCTTCCTCGTTCCGCGCCGGAACCTCGGGATCAGGTGTTCTCGGCGAGCCCGATTCTGCGGAACAACGCCGCCGGATCGTCGAGCAGCGGGGCCGCTCGCTCGCCCATGGTCGCCCGCAGATACAGGCCGTCGCCGATGAGCGCCAGTATCTCCGCCGTCAGCGGATCGTCCACTTCGTCCCGCAGTGCTTGCTCCCACTTACGGGTAACATCGGCCATGGCCTTCGCCACTCTCTGCTCACTACCCAGCATGCGCAGCGCCGCGACGGACGCCTTGTGCGCGGGATTGTCCATGCTGGCGTCAGTCACCGACGTGGTGAGGTAGTAGCGAACAAGCCCCTCTGGGGCGACTCTCGCCGCTTCGATGTCGGTCGCGCTGAGCCGGTCCAGCCGGTCGAGCAGGCCGTCGAGCAGGGCGTCCTTGGAACCGAAGTGGTAGAGCAGGCCACCTTTGGAGACCTCCGCTCTCGCCGCGACGGCATCGAGGGTCACCCCGCCGGGGCCGCTGTCGAGCAGTACGTCCTGGTACGCGTCCAGGATCTGTTCACGTGCTGAAGGACGAGCCATCGTTTGACTGTACCGTCTGGACGGTTTAGTTTCGAGAGCGGTGCTTACTGTACCGTCCGGACTGTTTAGTAACGAGGAGAGTGTGTCGTGGTCAAGGCGGGTCGCCGGGAATGGCTCGCGCTGGCAGTACTGGTGCTGCCAGTACTGCTCATCAGCGTCGACATGACCGTGCTCGGTTTCGCGCTGCCCTATCTGAGTGAGGACCTCGGCCCCACCGGGGCGGAGCAGCTGTGGATCGTCGACATTTATTCGTTCGTGCTCGCCGGCCTGCTCGTGCTCATGGGCACGCTCGGTGACCGCGTCGGCCGCAGGAAACTGCTCCTTGCCGGTGCCGTTGCCTTCGGTATCGCCTCGGTGTTCGCCGCTTTCGCGCCCAACGCGACCCTGCTCATCGTGGCGAGGGCACTGCTCGGCGTCGGAGGGGCGACGCTCATGCCCTCGACCCTTTCGCTCATCAGGGGCATGTTCCTCGACCCAGCCCAGCGCAGGATCGCGATCGCCGTGTGGGGCTCCGGATTCTCCGGTGGCATGGCGCTCGGCCCGGTACTCGGCGGCTGGCTGCTCGAACACTTCTGGTGGGGTTCGGTGTTCCTCATCAACGTTCCGGTGATGGTGCTGCTGCTCGTCGTCGGCCCCTTCCTGCTGCCGGAGGCACGCGACCCCAACCCGGGCCGGTTCGATCCGCTCTCGGCCGTGCTCTCGCTCGCCGCCGTCTTGCCGGTCGTCTACGGGATCAAACGCTTCGCCGAGTACGGCGTCGAACCGATCGCCGCCGTGAGCGCGCTGGCCGGTCTCGCGATCGGTGTCGTGTTCGTTCGCAGGCAGCGGCGGCTCAAGGACCCGATGCTCGACCTGGACCTGTTCAAGCACAGGGCGTTCAGCGCGTCGGTACTGACCAACATGCTGGGCGTCTTCGCGATGGTGGGCTTGCTTTTCCTTGTCCCGCAGTATCTTCAGCTCGTGCTCGGGCTGCGGCCGATGACGGCGGCGTTGTGGCTGCTGCCCACCACCGTCGCCGGTGTCGCCGGTTCGCTCGCGGCGGCGAAGCTGGCCCGCCGGTTCCCCGTGCGCTGGCTGATCGGCGCGGGCCTGCTCATCGCGGCCGCCGGTTTCACGACGCTGATCGGGGTCGGTGTCGACAGTGGACTCGCGTTGCTCGTCACCGGCATGGCGCTGGTCGGTTTCGGTGTGCCGCTCTCGGAGACGCTGACCAACGACCTGATCATCACCACGGCGCCACCCGAGCGCGCAGGCGCGGCTTCGGCGATCTCCGAGACCGGTTTCGAACTCGGCGGTGCTCTCGGCACCGCGGTGCTCGGCAGCATCGCCACGGCCGTGTACCGCTCGGGGATTCCGGCCGACGCCGCGGCACCTGCGCACGAAACCCTCGGTGGCGCCGTCGCGACGGCGGCGAACCTGCCCCCCTCGGAAGGTGAGGCACTGCTGGACGTGGCACGGGCGTCGTTCGTCAACGGTGTCCAGATCAGTGCCATCGTCGGCGCGATCCTGCTCGCCTACACCGGCGTTCAGGCGTTTCTGCTGCTGCGCCAGCGGCAGCCGGCGCAGACCGTGCCCTCCGCCTGACCTCGCCCCTCAGCACAGCCCGGCGTCGTGCATCAGCAACGCGATCTGCGTGCGATTGCCGACGTCGAGCTTGGCCATGACCCTGGTCATGTGCGCTTTCACCGTCGCGACGCTGACGCGAAGGCGCGCGGCGATCTCCGCGTTGGTCTTTCCCTGACCTACCGCGAGCGCGACCTCGTGCTCGCGGTAGGTCAGGGCGGCGAGAGCCGACCGGGCCCGCTCGTAGGCGCCTGCCTCGGTCGCCGCCCGCTCCATCAAGCGCCGGGTGATGCGGGGCGACAGGATCGGGTCCCCCGCCGCGACCGTGACGACGGCGTCGACGAGGTCCGCGGGTGGCGAATCCTTCAGCAGGAAACCCCCCGCTCCCGCCCGAAGCGCCCGAAGCACGTTCTCGTCGGCGTCGAACGTCGTCAGGATGACGACCTCGGGAGGGTCGGCTCGCGCGCGCACCTGCTCGGTCGCGCTGATCCCGTCCGTTCCCGGCATCCGGATGTCCATCAGCACGACGTCGACAGGGTGGGCGTCGAGCACGCCGCGGACCTCGGAGCCATCACCAGCCTCCGCGACGACCACGATGCCAGCGACACCGTCGAGCATCAGCGTCAGCCCCGCTCGCACGAGAGCGTCGTCGTCGACGACGAGCACCCTCACCGGGGAGGTCATGCCGGCCACGGCAGCGAGGCGTGCACGCGGAACTCGCGTGCCGTCTTGTGGTGGTCGAGGGTGCCGCCCGCGAGGCGGACCCGCTCGGTGAGCCCGACCAGACCGGTCCCCTTTCCGTCGCCGCCCCGGCCGGTGCCGAGCGGATTGCGTATCTCGATGTCGAGCCCCGTACCCGCCGAACCGCGCAACGACACCCGCACCGGCTCGCCGTGCGCGTGCTTGCGGGCATTGGTCAGCGCCTCCTGCACGACGCGGTACACCGTACGTCCCGTCGGCAAGGGCACCGTGTCCGCGCCGCGCAGCGTGTCGTGCAGGTCGACGGGCGTTCCGATGGCCTCGCTCTCGGCGATCAGCGCGGGAAGGTCGGCGAGCCCGGGCAGCGGCGAGCGGGAAGCCGTCCCGCGCTCCTCGTCTTCCCTCAGCACGGCGATTACCCCCCTCAGCTCGTCGAGTGCCTGGTGCACTCCCGCCCTGACCACCCCCGCCGCGTCGGCGAGTCGTTCCGGAGCGTGGTCGGTGCGATATTCCAGCGCCCCGGCGTAGGTCGCCACCAGCGAAAGCCGGTGAGCGAGGACGTCGTGCATCTCCCGCGCGATGGCGGCGCGCTCCGCCGCTCGTGCCTCGGCGACCCTCCTGCCCTGTTCCTCCTCGGCCCGCCGCGTCCTCTCCCGCAGCGACGCGATGAGCGCACCATGTGCCTTGACCAGCGCGCCCCACGCCACGAGCGCGGCTTGGCTGACGCCGATGAGCACCACCCACCAGCCGAACGGGAGGCCGGAGACCGGGAGCCACAGTCCCCGCAAGACATGGGTGCCGAGACCGGCGAGGGCGACCCCGATCGCGACCGGCAGCGACCGGGTCCTCGCCACCTCCAGGGTCCCGATACTGGCCGAGGGAGTGACGGTGGGCGCGAACATCGCCAGCACGGCAAGGGTGAGCGCCCCGGGCACCGGCCTCACGAACACCAGGAACAGCCCCGCGCAGGCGAGCACACCCAGCGCAAGGTCCGCCGCGAAAGCCAAGCCCCTGACACCGGAAGCCCACTGGCCGTAGGCCGTCGCGGCGGTGAGCAGCCCGACGGCGACGACCAGCGGCACGCGGTGCCTGCCACGGACGAACGCGTTGTGCACATCCGTGACCATACGGCCGAGCCGGCCTTCACCGGTATCGACCAAGGTCTATGTGCCGCCCTGCTCCGGTCGATGCCGGTCTCGTCCTCCGGCCGATGCGCGAACCCACCGGGGCGGCCGATGGTGGGAACATTCAAGGACCCCAGCAGAAAGGGACGTCGTCATGGCATCCGTGAGTACACCCGACATCGTGATCCCCGCCCCGGGCGGCTACCGGATCGATCACGGCAACTCCTCGATCTCGTTCACCACCCGGCACCTCTTCGGGCTCGCGCCCGTGCGCGGCACGTTCGAACTCAGGGAAGGGCACATCGAGGTCACCGATCCGGTGCACGACTCGTCGGTGACCGCGACGATCGCGGCGAACAGCTTCCACACCGGACTGTCCACACGCGACTCAACCGTGCGGTCGGCGCAGTACCTCGACGTGGAACGGCACCCGGACATCACGTTCGTCTCGACGGGGCTGGAACACAGCGACGGCACGTGGATTCTTCACGGTGCGCTCACCGTGCGAGAAACGACCTCGGCGTTCGATCTCACCGTCACCGGGGCGAGTGCCCACGAAGGGCGGCCGCGCATCAGCGCCACCGGCACCGTCGACCGCTACGCGTTCGGCATCACCGCGATGAAGGGCATGACGGGCAGGCATCTCGTGCTGACGGCCGACCTGGTCGCCACGCCCCGCTGACGGGTTTGGAAAACCCGTGCGGCGAAAGGGCATCGGCGGCGACGTCCGCGTGCCACGATGACCGGATGAGGTTCCGGAGCAGGCGCAGGGCGGCGAAGCGATTCTGGGCCCACCACGCTCGCACCGAGGCCCGCATCCGGCACAGCGCGGCCGAACTGCCGCTGTTCGGCCGAACCGGTTGGCCGGGAAGGCGGATGACGGGCTACTGGGCCTTCGCCGAGGACGGCGCGCTCGTCACCGCCGGCCTCGCACACGGTGATCCGGGCGGCACCACCACTCCGGAATTGTTCGTGTTCACCACTCGCAGGGAACCGGCCCAGCTCGTCAACGACTTGCGGCTGGGCCATTCCCTACCACTGGGCCGGTTCGAAGGGACCATGGCCGCCGGGCCGCTCAAGGCGACCCAGCGGCTGAACCTCCCCGGCTCCGAAGCCACCGGCGAGATCACGATCGTCGTCGACGCGACGCCCCGGGTGTTCCGGCTGTGGGACGACGAGGAATGGTGGCAGGCCGCGCACCAGCTCTCGCGGGCGCACGCCATCGTCCTCGACGGCAGGCTGCTGGCACCAGCCGACGTCGTGCTCGGCAGGGTGCACGACATCGAGCCCTACCTCGACGGCCACCGCGCGTGGATCAGGGCGCGGCACCGCGAGTGAGCACCCTGCGGCACGCGGGCCGGCACACCACTCAGCCCTCGCGGACGGCTGCCGCCGCAGCCACCATCGCCCGCAACGCGGCCTCGGTCTCCGCGTAACCACGGGTCTTGAGCCCGCAGGCGAGTGGTCGTAGACCTGCCATGAGCAATGAGGGGCGTCGTCCCCCGATCAGGGCAAGGGGAACTCGCGGCGTACCGTGAAAGCGACGGAATTCACTGGGACGGCGGAGTGACGGCGAGGTCTGGCCTGTTTGCCGGTGTGCCAGAACGAGAGGATCACCGAACATGGCCCCGACCGCAGCGGACGACGCGGTTGCCGAGGACACCGGAGTACGCGTCCGGCTGATCACGGCGTGGGTGCTGGCCGTCGGCGGGCTCGTCGGCTTCGCCGCGTCGTTCGTCCTGCTCCTCGAACGCATCGCGCTGCTGGAGAACCCCTTCTATCAGCCGTCGTGCTCCATCGACGCCACGCTGTCGTGCGGATCGGTCATGCAAAGCGCGCAGGCCGCGGCGTTCGGGTTCCCCAACCCGGTCATCGGGGTCGGCGCGTTCCCGGTCGTCACGACCATCGGTGTCGCGCTGCTCGCCGGTGCCAGGTTGCCGCGCTGGTTCTGGCTGGGGCTTCAGGTCGGCACGCTGTTCGGGGTCGGGTTCATCCACTGGCTGATCGCGCAGAGCCTCTACGACATCGGAGCACTGTGCCCGTACTGCATGATCGTCTGGGCGGTCATGATCCCGATCTTCTGGTACACCACGGTTCACAACGTGGTCGCGGGCAATCTGCGGTTCGGCGACGGAGCCGCATCAGCCCTCGGCCGCCATCACCTCGCCCCGCTGCTGTTCTGGATGCTCATCGTCGTCGTCCTCATCGGGCAACGGTTCTGGTCCTATTGGACGAGCCTGGTCACCTGAGGCCCGACCCGCCGGCCGCGCGTGTCCCCCGTCCAGAACGGCGAGATCCGCGTCGGCCGAACCGGCCAGTCCGGTCAGCCGAGTGCCAATGGCAACCGTGCAGCGAGGTCTCCCAGCGCGGCCATTTCCTCGCCGGTGGCCGAACGGCGGCCCGTCAAGACCAGCAGCGCGTCCTTGTCGGACAACGACAAGGGAAGCGCCGAGCCGACGATCCTCTCCAGCGTGGAGCGAGCCGCGGCCAGCGTCTCCTCCGGTGGCCCTGCGACCGGCGACAGGTGGGCGATCAGGTCGAGGTGGTGCAGCGTCCACTCCAGAACGTAGGCGGTCAGGTAATCGCCCGCCGTCAGCACCATGTCCCGCGTACCGACGGTGGCGGAGCGGTCCGCGAGCACGGCGGCGCGGCCTGCGGCGGACCCGACGTCGTCGAGGTGGAACCGGAGCAACTCCGGGTCACCGTAGGCCGCGGCCAGCCTCGGGATCAGCGCGTCGAGCGGATCGTCACCAGTGGGAGGGTCGACGAGTTTCCAGTAGCCGGCCGCGTCGGCGGTCGGCTCGGCATCGACGGGAGTGACCAGCGTGATCAACACGTCCTGGGCGTCGATGACCAGGTGACACACCAGGTCTCGGACGAGCCAGCCCGCACAGCCAGACGGGCGTTTCCAGTCCTCGCCGGACAGCTCGTCCACTGCCGCGCGCAAGGCGTTCCACGAACGGGAGAAGAGATCCACGCGGGAACCGTAGGCCGGGCACCGGAGCGAGGCAACGCGAATTCGGTGACCATGCCACCGAGGGTGGCGTGCATTCCCGCTGCGCGGCCCGCTTCCGGTGACCCGAGGTTCGCGTACACCGCGCCGTCTCTTCCGCCGACCCGATCGCGACATGCGACAGGTGAGCGCGCGTCTCACCCGCCCGAACGCGGATCTCGGCGTCCTGGACGGGGGACTCGCGACGGGTCGGTGTCAAGCGGGGTCGCGCTCACGTTCAAGACGTTCGCGCTGGGGACGTACCGTGTATTTCGGGTCCTCGGCGGAAGCCACACCGGCGTGGAAGAAGCCGAACCGCGTGCACGCAGCACCGGCCAGCGACGCGAGCCCGCCCACGGCCGCGACGGCCCTCGACTTCCTGCCGAGCACACCGCCCACCACCGCGCCGGCGACGGTCAGCCCTTTGGCCGCGCGCATCAGCTTGCCCGCTGTGCCCTGACGCAACGGCTCAGCCGACAACCCCATTCGCCGCTCCATCAGGCTCGTCGCGCCGAGTTCGAGCGCACCACCCACGATGGTGGCCTTGCGGGCAGGGGCCGCCTCACCCGGCGGCGCGATCAGCAATCCCCAGCCGCCAGCCGCGCTCGCGGCCGAACCGGCGAACACGAACGGCAGTTCCCGATAACCGTCGTGCCACGTTGGCACGGCGGTGTCGGCCATCAGCGGCGCCGTGTAGGCCGCGACCGCGGGCCCGAACATCCCGGCTCCGATGGTCGCGGCCCTGCCGATCCCCGGCAGCAGACCGGTGACCTCCGTCAGCGCGGCGATTCCGGCTTGCGGACCGTACCCGGCGAGAATCCACGACCCCACGCTCATCGGTGAACTGGGTTTCACGGTGCGCAGCATGTTGACGAACCGCATGGGCCTGCCGAGGTCGTGGATCAGCGCGTACAGCGAACCGGACACGGCAACGAGTGCGCCCGCCTTGCACCCGCGAGCCAGCGCCCGCCTCCCGGTGAGGTCGGCACCGGCTGCCATGACCGAGGAGGCTCCGGCGAGACCGCCGAGAAACAGGTAGCTCGCGATGTCGGCCGCGGCCCACGTCGGCTTGTTCAGTACGGGTTTCCCGTAGTACGAACCGAATTTCGCGTCGGGGACCATCGCCTGCTCTGCCTTGCGCCGCCGTCGTCCACGTGCTCCCGTCATGGCCTCTCGCTCGGGCGGCGCGGTCGCGTCGGCCGCGCGCGGGTCGATGCCGGTCATCGTTTCCTCCAGGAGAACGGTTTCCTGACGAACGCCGCGGCGAGCCCCGCCAGCAGGGTCGCGGCCGCGAGCCCCGCGCGCTTCCACATGTCGGGCAGGTCGCGCGTGGTGACGACGGGATCGGGTGGCAGCCCGTATGCCTCGGGTTCGTCCAGCAACAGGAAGAACGCGCCGGTTCCGCCGACGCCATCACCGGGATCGTGGCCGTACAACCGCGCGTCGGTGATCCCGGCGTCGTGCAACTGCCGGACGCGGGCATCCGCGCGAGTACGGAGTTCGTCGAGTTCGCCGAACTGGATGGAGTCGGTGGGACAGGACTTGGCGCACGCCGGTTCCTGTCCCGCACCGAGCCGGTCGTAGCACAGCGTGCACTTCCACACTCGCCCGTCGTCGGCACGCTGGTCGATGACACCGTAGGGACACGCGGGAACGCAGTACCCGCAGCCATTGCAGATGTCTTCCTGCACCACGACCGTCCCGAATTCCGTGCGGAACAGCGCGCCGGTCGGGCACACGTCGAGACAGGCGGCGTGGGTGCAGTGCTTGCACACGTCCGAGGACATGAGCCAGCGAAACTCCGACCGTTGCTCCTCCCCCGTCTCCTCGCCCGGTTTGGTCATCGCGGGCAGTCCCAAGTCGACGGTCCCGGCCGAGGCGGCCGTGTTCTGCTGGGAGCCGAGCGGCTTGCGTTGCTCGATGAACGCGACGTGCCGCCAGGTGTCGGCGCCGAGGCCCTCGGTGTTGTCGTAGGACATACCGGTGAAGGTCAGCCCGTCGTCGGGGATTCCGTTCCATTCCTTGCAGGCGACCTCACACGCCTTGCAACCGATGCACACGCTGGTGTCGGTGAAAAAGCCGTATCGTGGCGGCGGATCCTCGTAGCCACCGTCGTGCGGAGGGTCGTCGCTGGTGAGCAGATCGCGCAGATGGGATGTCATGCCGGTCAGACCTCCGTCCCGGTTTCGCTCGTGATCCCCGCGAGAAGCTGGTATGAGCGCACGAGTTCGGGCAGTGCGGGGCCCCGGGGCCTTCGCCCTGGCCGGATGTCGGCGCCGAACGCCTTGACCTCCTGGATGTGGGCGCTGGGGTCGAGCGCGATCGAGGACAGCTCGTTGGCCGCGTCGCCGGTGCTCAGCCCGTTGGGGCCCCAGTGATAGGGCAGCCCGATCTGCTCGACGATCCTTCCGTGCACGCGCAGCGGCGTCATCCGGTCGGTCACCAGCACTCGTGCCTCGATGGCGTTGCGCGGCGTGATGATGGTGGCCCATTCGCCGTTGCGCAGTCCCTGGGTCGCCGCCAGTTCAGGGGACACCTCGCAGAACGCCTCCGGTTGCAGTTCGGCGAGGTAGGGCGTCCAGCGCGACATGCCGCCGGCCGTGAAGTGCTCGGTGAGCCGGTAGGTGGTGACGACGAACGGATAGACCTGACTACCGTTGGTCGTGCCCGTGGGCTGGTACCGGTTGTGCTCGTGCGGGTACACGAGCCTCGCCGGGTTGCGCTGCTGCCGGTAGAGAACGTTGGGAAACGGCGAGTCCTGCGGCTCGTAGTGCGCGGGAAGCGGGCCGTCCGCGATACCAGCCGGTACGAACAACCAGCCCTTCCCGTCGGCCTGCATGATGAACGGGTCCACTCCGGACAGTGCGGCCACTCCGGTCGCGTCCGGTCCAGGACGGTAGTCCGGCGATTTGTCCGCCTCGAAATCCGGGGTGTCGTATCCGGTCCAGCAGCTTGCCTCGGCGTCCCACCACACGAGCTTCTTGCGCTCGCTCCACGGTGTTCCATCGGGTCTCGCCGACGCTCTGTTGTAGAGGATGCGCCGGTTCGCGGGCCATGCCCAGGCCCATTCCCGCGCGACCCAGTCCTGTTCCATCGCCGGTTTGCGGCGGGCTGCCTGGTTGACGCCTTCGGCGTACACGCCGCAGTAGATCCAGCAGCCGCAGGCGGTCGAGCCGTCCGGCCGCAACTGGGTATAGCTCGACAGCGGGTCGCCGTCGTGGTTCCAGCCGTTGATCTCGGCGAGCACCGCCTCGGCGACCGGTTCCCTGTTTGCCCCCTGCGTCGGGTAGTCCCAGGTGAGTTGCTGGACCGGCCGGTCGATCTCGTCGGTCGAACCGGCGAGCTCATCACGGATCCGCAGGCCAAGGTGGTACATGAACCAGAGGTCGCTGCGACAGTCGCCACTCGGCTCCACCGCCTCGTGATGCCATTGCAGCATGCGGTTGGTGTTGGTGAAGCTGCCCGCCTTCTCCGTGTGCGCGGCCGCTGGAAAGAAGAAGACCTCGGTGTCGATGTCCTCCGTGCGCAGCTCTCCCGTTTCGATCTCGGGACCGTCCCGCCACCAGGTCGCGCTTTCGGTGAGGTTGAAGTCGCGCACGACGAGCCATTCGAGATTGGCCATGCCAAGCCGCTGCATCTTCGCGTTGGCCGAGCCCACAGCCGGATTCTCGCCCATGAGGAAGTAGCCCTTGCAGCGTCCGGCTATCTGTTCGAGCACGGTGTCGTAGTGCGCGTGGCTTCCGGTCAGCCGTGGCAAATAGTCGAAGCAGAACTGGTTCTCCGGTGTCGCCGCCGGGCCCCACCACGCCTTCAGCAAACTGACCACATAGGACTCCATCTCGGCCCAGAACCCCTTTTTCGCGGCGTCGGCCTCGACGAACTCGCGCAGATCCTGGCCGTGATGGGCATATGGCATGGGAATGTAACCGGGCAGCAGGTTGAAAAGAGTCGGGATGTCGCTGGAGCCCTGGATGCTGGCGTGCCCTCGCAACGCCTGGATGCCACCGCCCGGCCTTCCGATGTTGCCGAGCAGCAACTGCAACACCGAGGCCGCCCTGATGAACTGGGAGCCCGTCGTGTGCTGGGTCCAGCCGACGGCGTACACGAACTCGCTGGTGCGCTCTGGCCCCGAGTTCGCGACGAGGTCCGCGCAGACCTCCTCGAAGGTATCGCGGGGAATCCCGCACACGTCCTGCACCATTTCCGGGGTATAGCGGGAGAAGTGCCGTTTGAGAATTTGCAGCACACAGCGAGGGTGGGTCAGTGTCTCGTCGCGGTGCGGGCTCTCCCCGCCCAGCGCGATACCTCCCGAGCCCTGCCCCTCACCGGCACCGGTCTCCGCGAAGTCGGAGTCGATGCGCCGCCCCGGAGTCCGGTCCCGTTGCCCCGAAGCGGGCGCGACGGTCGTTCCCTCGTAGGACCAGGTGTCGAACGCGTAGTGTCTGGTGTCCTCGTCGAAACCGGAGAAGAGGCCGTCGAGATCCTCGGTGTCCTGGAATTCCTCGCCGACGATCGTCGCCGCGTTGGTGTAGTCGAGAACGTAGTCCCGGAAATAGGATTCGGTCTGGAGTACGTGGTTGATGATGCCGCCGAGGAAAGCGATGTCGGTACCCGCCCGCAACGGCACGTGCAGGTCGGCCATGGCACTCGTCCTCGTGAAGCGGGGATCGACGTGGATCACCTTCGCGCCCCGTGCCTTGGCCTCCATGACCCACTGGAAGCCGACGGGATGACATTCGGCGAAATTGGAGCCCTCGATGACGATGCAATCCGAGTGCTGGAGGTCCTGCATGAACGTCGTCGCGCCACCCCTGCCGAACGAGGTGCCGAGCCCGATGACCGTCGAGCTGTGGCACACCCTGGCCTGATTTTCCACCTGCACCACGCCCAGCGCCGTGAGCAGCTTTTTGATCAGGTAGTTCTCCTCGTTGTCGAGGGTCGCCCCGCCGAGGCTCGCGATGCCCATCGTCCGGTTCGTACGGCTGCCGTCGAGTTCGGCCTGCCAGGTTCGCCGCCTGGTTTCGATGATCCGGTCGGTCACCATCGCCATGGCGGTATCCAGGTCGATTTCCCGCCATTCGGTGGCTTTCGGCGCGCGGTAGAGCACTCCGGTCCGCCGTCCGGAGCCGGTGGTGAGCTGTAGCGTCGCCGCGCCCTTGGGGCACAACCGCCCCCTGCTGACCGGCGAATCGGGGTCGCCTTCGACGTGCACCACCTTGTCGTCCTTGACGAACACGTTCTGCGCGCAGCCCACCGCGCAGTAGGGGCAGACCGACTTCACCACTCTGTCGGCCGTGCGGGTGCGCGCCGAAAGCGCGCGACTGGCAGCCGAGCGCGCGGCGGCCGCCTTGCCCGCCCTGTCCGTTCCGTTCAACTGCCGGTACACCGGCCAGGAGCCGATCCACTCGCGAAACCCCACGGCCAACCTCCTCACCCGTAGCGGCGGTGCCACGACGGTTCAGCGGGTCTCCCACGCGGCGGCCTGCATCTGCGGATCACCAAGCGCCCTGTGGCGCAGCCACGTCATCACCTCGGCGTGTTCGGTGGGGTTGTGCGAATTGGGCTGCACCAGCGACTGACTGTGTGACAGCAACAATTCACGCCGGGCGCCCGCGACGGTGTCTCCACCGTCGGCCGGTACACCGGTGCGGATGAGGTAGGCCGTGCCGGGCGAAATGCCGAGGCGTCTCGCGACGGCGACGTAGTCGAGCCCCTGGCCGAGCAGGCGCGTGATGGTCGCTGCGCTTGGCAACCCGCACCTCCCTCGACCGACATGGACCTCCTTGGCCGTACCCGGTGCCGCCGCCCGGCAAACCCTCGTTCCACCACAGCCGTCTCAGCAGGCACGACAAGCGCGGGCGAATCACGGCACGCACCGGTAACCTCGACCTCAGGTGGCCGAGCGGCGAAAAGGGAGCCACGGCATGGATTCTTCGGTACCACGTTCCCCGTTCGACGATGCCTACGAGGGGGCGGGCGCGCCGTGGATCATCGACGAGCCACAGCCCGCGATCGTGGAACTCGAACGGCGGGGCGAGATCCACGGCGCGGTGCTCGACGCCGGGTGCGGTATGGGCGAGCACACGATCTACCTGGCCGAACGCGGCTACGACGTGGTTGGCGTGGATTTTTCGGTCCCTGCCATCGACAAGGCGCGCGCCAATGCCGCGCGGCGCGGGGTCACCGCGCGGTTCGACGTCGCCGACGCGACGAGGCTGACCGGCGGGCCAAGATTCGACACGGTCGTGGACAGCGCGCTGTTCCACGTGTTCGGGCCTGCCGAGCGCGTCGCCTACACGGGCAGCCTGCACGGGGTGTGCGTTCCGGGAGCACGCGTGCACGTACTCGCGCTGGCCGACACCGAACCAGGGCTGGGGCCGCAGATCAGCGACAGCGTCATCCGCGAGGCGTTCACGGACGGCTGGGAACTGGAAAACCTGCGGCCGAGCACGTACCGGGTCGTCGTCGGCGAGCAGGACGCGCGACGGCTCGGCCTCGCCGAAGGCACAACCGCCGACATGGCCGCGTGGCTGGCCAGAGCCCGCAGGCTCTGAGCAGCCACGCCTGGTTCACCGCGACGGCTGGATGTTCTGGTTGAGGCTGAACAGGTTGGTGGGGTCGTAGCGGTCCTTCACCTCGACGAGCCTGCGATAGGTCCCGCCTGGATAGGCCGCACGCGCCCTGTCCGCGCTGCCCTCACCCGTGAAGTTGACGTAGGTGGCCGCGTCCGGACCCAGCATCGAGGTCACGCCTTTCGCCCAGTCGACAGCCTCGCGGTAGCCGCTCGCCGTTGCCGTGCGGGCGATGACGTTGACGATGTAGTCGTGATCGCGCACCGCGAACGCGGTCGCCTCCGGCGGTGTCTTCGCCATCGCGCCGCCGAGATGGTGCAGGTGGATCTCGCACAACCCGTTGGGGATCTCGGCGAATCCGGTGTGCAACGTGTCCAATGCGGACTTGTCGGCGGTGCGCAGGAACGACGACCGGAAATAGTTGTGCAGGCCCCTCGGGTACAGCGGGTCGAGCGCCTGCTGCCACGCCGTGTACGGGTGCGGCGCGAACACGTCCGCGATCACCGTTCCGAGCGACCGGAACGGCTGGGTCGCCTCGTCACCGTGGCTTCCCTCACCGACCCAGCAGCCCGCGATCGCGACGACGGGCTTGCCGTGAACGGACTCCGGAAGGAACGGCAGCGGTGGCGCCGTCGTCATGTTGACCAGTGTCGTCAGGTTGTCGGGTGCCTGCGCGCAGGCGAGCGGATAGCCGCGCAACACCGATTCGGCCTCCTCGGCCGGATAGAACACCAGTCCTGAATAGACGGTCCGGCCGATGTCGTGCAGCCGGTAGTCGAACGAGGTGACGACACCGAAGTTTCCCCCGCCGCCCCGCAACGCCCAGAACAGGTCGGGGTTGTGGTCGTCATCGGCCCGCAGGTAGCCGCCGTCGGCTGTCACCACGTCGGCGCCGATGAGATTGTCCATGGTCAGCCCGTACCGGCGCACCAGCCAGCCGATGCCACCACCGAGCGTGAACCCCGCGATCCCGGTCGTGGAAACGAGACCACCGGTGACGGCGAGGCCGAAGTTCTGCGTCTCGGCGTCGACGTCCCGCCACAGGCAGCCCGCCTCGGCGCTCACGGTGCGCGAACCGACGTCGACCCGCACGCCCTTCATGGCGGCAAGGTCGAGCACGATGCCGTCGTCGCAGGTGGAGAACCCGGGAATGGAGTGTCCTCCGCCGCGCACCGCGAGCGGCAAACCCTCGCTGTGGGCGAGCTCGACGGTGCGCGTCACGTCGGCCACCCCGGCGCACTTCGCGATCAACGCGGGCCGCCGGTCGTGCGCCGCGTTCCACACGGCGCGTTCGCGCTCGTAGGTCTCGTCTCCGTCCCGCACGACGGTGCCGCGCAATGCCGCGGCGAACTCGCCGAGCGTCGCCTCCCCGACGTGTCTGGCACTGTGGTCGATGGTCATGATCACCCGCTCCTCTTGGTCTTTCCGGCAACGGTAGGAATCGGGGCTCAACAACGGTTCAACATCGCGCTCACCGGCAGCTCACACCCGGCCGAGCGCGGCACGCAGCGCGCGCACCCGCCGCTCGGCCAGTGCGCAGCGCTGCCGGTCGAACCGTGCGACCGCGCTCGGCAACCAGCCGGCTGCCTCGGCCGCCTCTCCGCACTCGGCGGCCAGTTCGGCGACCAGCAACCGGTACCAGCCCTCGATCCTCGGCCACGACTGATCGCCGAACCCTCGTACCGCTTCGGCGTAGAGTTCCTTCGCCGCCAGCGGCTTCCCAGCGGAAAGCTCGATGTTGGCCAGCAGTCCCAGCGCTCCCGCGATCCCCGGCACATCCTCCGCCGCCTCGAACGCGCCGAGACAGTCTCGTGCCGCGTGTCGTCCCCGCTCGGCATCGCCCGCCACCGCCCAGGACAAAGCCAGGTTGGCCCGGGTAAGCAGCTCTCCCCGCCGATCACCGAGCCAGTGCCGGATCGCAAGCGCCTCGGCGAACCGGTCCTCGGCCTCCGCGAAGATCCGGGCATCGCGCAACACGCACCCGAGGTGATGCAGACCGTGTGCCCTGCCGAGATCGTCGCCGAGCGCGCCGAACCGCTCGACCGACCGCCGCACCGTCACCGTGGCGAGACCGAGTTCGTGCTCCAGCCGTGCCGCGTAACCGAGTGCCCCGAGTACGTAGCCCGCAGCCTGCTCGGCACCCACCCTCCTGCCGACCAGCAGCGACTCCTCGAACGAAGGCACGAACCGCTCCCCGACCGGGACGAGCTGGATACACGGGGTGATGACCGGCAGGAAAGCGGGACCGCCCGGATCGAGGGCTTCCACGGCGACGAGACACTCCCCGAACAGCGAGCCCGCCGCGGTCGCGTCCTCACGCGACAACGCGCACATACCGGCGAGCCACACCGCACCGGCGCGCAGTCCGGGACCGGCCGCGCGCTCCCTGACGTCCTCGGCGATCCGCTCGGCCTCCGTCACGTCGAACGTGCCCCACACCAGCGTGGCGTACACCAGCCGGTACAGCTCGGCGACGTCCGCCCCCGCGAGGCGCTCGGCGAGCGTGACGGCCTCCCCGCCCTCGCGCAGCAGCCGGTCGGCCCGGCCTCGCCGCGCGTCGAGACCGGTCAGCCCGACGAGCGCTCTGGCACGTGTCGTGCTCGGCGAAGGGGCCGCGGCGAGCGCTTTCTCAAGCCAGCCCGCGCCCTCGACGGCGTGCCCCCTGAGAAACCAGTACCGCCACAGCCGCGCGGCCAGCGTCAGTGCCGCGGACGGGTCGGCCGCGAGCGACCAGCGCAGCGCGGCCCGGAAATTGTCGTGATCGTGGTCGAGTAGCCGGGGATTCTCCCTGACGACACCGACCACGTGTTCCGGATCGTGTCGTCCGGCGACGTCGAGAAAGTAGGCGCAGTGCGCCGCCGCCGTCGCGCGGTGCTCCCCCGCCTCCCGCAAGACCTCGGCGGCGAACTGCCGCACGGTGTCCAGCAACCGGTACCTCGTGCCCTCCCCCGAAGGCTCGCGATGTACCAGCGACTTGTCCACGAGCCTGCCGAGCAGGCCGAGCACCCTGTCCTTGCCCAGCGGCGCGGGCCCGCCGACGATCTCGGCGGCGTCGAGCGAGAACAGCCCAGCGAAAACGGAGAGCCTGCGCAGAAGCACCCGCTCGTCGGCGTCGAGCAGGTCATAGCTCCACTGCAACGCCGCGCGCAACGTCTGGTGTCTCGTCGCGCCGAACGTTCCCGTCCCCAGTACCGTGAGCGCGTCGCCGAGCCTGGCCAGTATCTCGTCCGGTTCGAGCAACGCGATCCGCGCCGCCGCCAGTTCCAGCGCGAGCGGCATGCCGTCGAGCCGCCTGCACAGGCCGGCGATCGCCCCGGCGTTGCCGGTGCCGAGCACGAATCCGGGGCGCACGCTCGCGGCCCGCTCGACGAACAGCCGCACCGATTCGAAATCGGCAAGCCGATCCGGATCGCAGGTGGACTCGGGTATGCGCAGCGAGGGGACCCGGAACGTGATCTCACCCTCGACGCGCAGCGTCTCCCTGCTGGTGGCCAGGATCCGGATTCCGGGACAGTGCGCCAGCACCGTGCCGCACACCCGCGCGCAGGCCTGCACCACCTGCTCACAGTTGTCGAGCACGACGAGGCGGCGGCCGTGACCGAGCTGCTCGACGAGTGACCTCGTCTGATCCGGCCCCGCGCCGGGGGTCAGATCGAGCGCGGCCGCGATCGCGTCGGGTACCAGCGCCGGTTCGCGCAGTGCGGCCAAGTCGGCGAACCACACCCCTTCGGGGTACGCACCGGCGGCGGCGCGAGCGGCCTCGACGGCGAGCCGGGTTTTCCCGCAACCGCCAGCGCCGGTGAGCGTCAGCAGCCGGGTACGGCCCAGCAACGCCCCGACCTCGCTCAGCTCGCGGTCTCTTCCGACGAAGCTGCTCAACGCCGAAGGCAGCCGAGGTCGCACGGGCGCGCTCCCGCCTTCCGCCGAACCATGCAGCAGGCGGCGGAACAGCCCTTTCGTGAGGGCATCGGGATCGGCTCCCGACAGTTCCCGCAGGTCGTCCCTGAGCCGCTCGTACCTCGCCAGCGCCTCGGGCACCCGGCCGGTCGCGGCGAGCACGGACATCGTGCCCCGCACGGCGATCTCGTTGTAGGGGTCGGCCGAAAGCACCCTCGTGAAGTGCAGGTTGGCCTCGTCGAAGGCACCGCCCGCGAGCTTGAGTTCGGCCACCCGCAGCAACACCGCGTGCCAGGTTTCTCGCACCGTGGCCCTTCGCCTCTCCAGCCAGTCCGTGTAGGCGAGGTCGGGCGCGAGGTCGCCCCGGTAGACCGCGAGCGCGGCCAGCAGGTCACGCTCGTCGCCAGTGGCGAGCGCCATCTCAGCGGCACGCTCGAACTCGACGACGTCCACCGCGACGTCGCCGTCGGCGTTGAGCAGCACGTTC
This sequence comes from Prauserella marina, assembly GCF_002240355.1. Classification (GTDB taxonomy): domain Bacteria; phylum Actinomycetota; class Actinomycetes; order Mycobacteriales; family Pseudonocardiaceae; genus Prauserella_A; species Prauserella_A marina. Next base: position 3,208,461 of record NZ_CP016353.1, on the reverse strand, counting down.
TCGTCGCGCACGGTCAGCGCGCCCGCTTCACCAATGGCCTTTCGCGCGACGTAGAGGGCCTGGTGCAGATTGTGGTTGGCCGAGGAAGGCACTGCCCCGGGCCACAACCGCTCGATCACCTTGTCCCTGTGCAGCCGTTGCGCGGGCTCAAGGGCGAGGGCGATCACGAGCAGGCGGGCCTTGCGCAACCGCCAGCGGCGCGCGTCGATCAGGTCCCCATTGCTCTCGACGGCGAACTCGCCGAGAAGCTCGATACGCATGTCGTGACCAATGTACCGCCACTTCCGGTGAACCGGGATTGTGTTCCGGGGCAACGGTTTCACCGGCGGGGAGGAAAATATCGTCCCGGCGCGTCAACTCGCGTTGAATCCATTGTGGATCGAGAAGGTGCGGCCATGATCGCGGTCGCGGTCCCGGCGCGGGTGCCGCGTGGATGGTGCGGTTCGCCCGGTTCGGAGACGCCGGGTTCCGGGGTCGTAGGGTGGGGCCATGGGTATCGTCAGTTGGATCATCCTGGGTCTCATCGCGGGGGGCATCGCCAAGATGCTCATGCCCGGCAAAGACCCTGGCGGATGCATCATCACCATCCTGCTCGGTGTCGGTGGCGCGATGCTGGGCGGCTGGGTGGGCCGTTCGTTGTTCGATGTCGACCTCGGCCGGTTCTTCGAGGCCCGGACCTGGGGACTCGCCATTCTGGGCGCCTTGATCATTCTCGCCATCTACCGGCTCGTGATCGGTTCACCGGGGAGACGCCGGAACTGACGCCAGGCACGCGAGATCCGCGCTCACGACCACCGACTTCCACGCTCAGGACGCCGAGATCCGCATCCAGGCAGGTGAGATCCGCGTTCGGGTCGCCGAGATCCGCACTCGGCCCGAACGGCCCGCGCCCCGATGCCATGTCCACGGCCCGGATGTCCACAGCCGGGTTGAGCGCCTGACCTGGTTCGGCTTTACCCACCCGCCCGAGTGCGGATCTCGCGCGGCTGGGTGCGGATCTCGACGTCCGCGGCGCGGGACTCGCCGCCCTGAGTGCGGATCTCGGCATCCTGGGCGCGGGACTCGCACGGTTGGAGCCGTGCGGCGGTTGACCGCTCCAGGGCAAGCAGGTGCCGCTTCCGCTCGACGCCACCGCCATAGCCGGTGAGGTCCCCATTCGCGCCGACCACCCGGTGACACGGCACGATGATGCTCACCGGGTTCTTGCCGTTCGCCAGTCCGACCGCCCGCGCGGCAGCTGGCTTGCCCATCCGGCGAGCCAGCCAGCCATAGGTCACCGTCTCGCCGTAGGGAATCTCCCGCAGCATCTCCCACACCTGACGCTGAAACGGCGTACCGGACAACGCCGTAGGCACGTCGAATTCGGTCAGCCGACCCGCGAAGTAGGCGCTCAACTGCTCGATCATCCCCGCGAAGGGCTCCGCCGCCCGCTCACCGAACGCTTCCTCCCCTGGCCGGTACAACTGCCGCTCCAGGTACAAACCAGTCAAAGCGACGCCACCGGCAAGATCATCGTCACCGACGAGCGTCAACGGCCCGAGCGGACTGTCGACGACAGTGTGCACGGCGGCTCCCCCTCCCCGTGGCGCATGAGCCGAACCAGGCCGACACCAAGAACTCGCCCATTCTCCCCCGGCCCGGCGAGCGACGGCATCCACACCGGACGCGGGCTCCGCGCGTGCGGGGCCTGGCCCCATGGCCAGCGACGAACCGGCTTCCACGCCCGTCCGCGTTCCCGCCGAGGGCGACTACCCCATCGATCCGCGGCGGTCGTCGGTCTCGTTCTCCACCCGCCAGTTCTTCGGCCTGTTGCCGGTGCGGGGAACGTTCGCGGTCGTCGACGGTTCGATACACGTGGCAAGGCCAGTGCACGCCTCGTCCGCGACCGCGATCGCGACCGTGTCGTCGGCGAGCCTGAACACCCGCAACCCCCCGAAAGACTGGGCGATTCGCTCGGCGGCCTACCTCGACACGTCGGCGTTTCCCGTCATCTCGTTCGCCTCGACCGCGCCCGGCAAAGTGGCAGCGACCTGGGTTCCGCGCGGCGGGCTGACAGCCCGTGGCGGCACCCGGCCGCTGGCTGTCCGGATCGAAAGGGCAGGCCCCTCGGGATCGCGATGGGACCTGCTGGCCACCGGCACCGTCGCCCGCTTCGAGTTCGGCATTACCGCGATGCGGGGCATGGCGGGGCCGGTTTCTGGACCTGCGCCTGCATCTGGCGACCGTCAGCCGGTGACCCGCCGGTGGATCAGGCGGCAGGCTGACCTCAGGTGTTGCCGCCAGGCGCCACGATCCCGTTCTCGTAGGCGAAGACCACCGCGTGAGTGCGGTCGCGCAGGCCGAGTTTCGCCAGCACTCGTGACACGTGGGTCTTCACCGTCGTCTCACCGAGGAAGAGCGAACCGGCGATTTCGGCGTTGCTCGCGCCTTTCGCGAGCTGTTCGAGCACTTCGAACTCGCGGTCGGTGAGCTCGGCTGGCCGGTTGACCGGCACCGTGGCAGGGGCGGGGGCGGAGAACCTGGCGATGACCCTGCGCGTGACTTCCGGCGAGAGCAACGCGTCGCCTCGTGCGACGATCCGGATCGACTCGACAAGGTCCTCCGGCGACGCGTTCTTGAGCAGGAAGCCGCTCGCACCGGCCTGCAACGCCTCGAAAAGGTAGTCTTCCCTGTCGAACGTGGTCAGGATGACCACCTTGACCGGATGGTCCTCCCGCGTCGCTCCCAGTATCTTTCTCGTCGCGGCCAGTCCGTCCAATATGGGCATCTGAACGTCCATCAGCACCACGTCGGGACGCACGGCCTCCACCAACTCGACCGCGGCCTCGCCGTCACCGGCCTCGCCGACGACCTCGATGCCGGGCTCCGCGCCGAGGATGACCCTGAATCCCGCTCTCACCAGATCCTGATCGTCGGCGAGGACGACCCGCAACGGCCCGGCATCGGCGCCACGTTCGGCCATGGGACTGGCGGATTGTTCGTTCACGTTGCCGGGATCTCCCTGCTGTCCGATGTGGACTGATCGTCGTTGCGAACGGGGAAGCTCGCTCTGACCCGGTAACCACCGTCGGGCCGAGGGCCGACTTCGAGCTCTCCGTCGTGCACGGCGACCCTTTCCCGCATGCCGAGCAGACCGAAACCGCTGCCGGGAAGCCGGGGAGCCGCCGCGGCGCGACCTCGGCCGTCGTCGGTGATCTCGACCTCGACGGCGCTGTCCAGATAACGGATTCTGAGGTCCACTTTGCGCGCGGTGGCGTGCTTCACGACGTTGGTCAGCGCCTCCTGCACGATCCGGTAGGCCGAAAGCGCGATGCCTTCCGGAACCGGCAGCGGGTCGCCGAATACGCCCAATCGCACGTCGAGTCCCGCGGATTCGGCGACGGGCACGAGGTCGGGCACTTGCGCGAGGCCCGGCGAAGCCGGATGTGACTCGTCAGGACGCTTGTCAGCGCCGTCCCGCTCGCCCTGCTCCGCGCGGAGCACGCCGAGCAGGCCGCGCAACTCGCCGATCGCGGTACGGGCCGTCGACTCCACCGTGCGCAGTGCCGACAACGCCAGTTCGCGGTCGCGGTCGAACACCCTTCTCGCCGCTCCCGCCTGCACACCCATGACGGACACGTGGTGGGCGACCACGTCGTGCAGGTCCCTCGCGATACGAACCCGCTCCGCGACCACCGCGCCCTGCATGTTCTGTTCCTGCGAAAAGCGCAACTGCTCGGCTCGCTGTTCGAGTTCGGCCTGTCTGCGTGCCGAAAGCCACGCGAGATTGCCGAAGAAGTAGGCCGAAAGGAAGAACAACAGGTTGAACCCGATGTTGTAGAGGACGGAGGCGAGCACGGGATCCAGCGGTCCCGCGGCGCCCTCGAAACCGGGGCCGGGGTCGACGAGGAAGTCCAGCAGCCCGTATCCGAGCCAGCAGAACATGCCGACGATGACGATGACCCGCGACCACCGCGCGACCGTCCTGTTGTGTTCCCAGGCCCCCGAGGTGTAGATCGCCAGGAACAACGCGATGGACGGCACCAGGGTGTCGCCGATCTGGCGCACCTGGGTCATCACGAAAAGCACACCGACGGCGATCAGGACAGGCAGCGGGAAGCGGCGGCGCACGACGAGCGGCAGGGTGACCGCCGCCGCCCACGCGAACTGCTCCACCAGCGACGGCGTGTTGTCGAACACGAAGGCGCCCATGCTGTTGATGAGCACCGTCGCCACGACCGCGCCCGCCAGCACCGCGAGCATGATCCACACGTCGTTGCGCTGCTGAGCCGCGGTCGGCTTCGGGCGCCGCCACCGGTTCCAGGATGGGTCCTGGCCACCAACCTCGCTCATGCCGGTCAAGGTAGCGCACCGGTCACGGCGGCCGGACCCCGTGCGGGACGGCTGACCGGCTGTTCACTGATGGTGCGGTGGCAACAGCGCACCGTGGCTGATCACGTTCGCTCTCGCCTGTCGCGGCGGCGCTGCTCCCGGTACCCGTAGGCGGCCCTGCGCACCGAACTGTCGCTGGCCACGCTCGCGCCGAGCGCACCGGCGATGGCACCCATCGTGGTGAAGGCCCACGCCAGCGACAGATACGTGGTCGGCCCGGCCGGTTCGCCGACCGTACTCGCCAGCAGCCCGGAGGGAAGCATCAGCAGGACGACACCGACGTTGATGACGAACAGCAGCGTGTACATCACCGCGACGCCGATGACCAGCGACATCACCGTCGACACGTTGTACAGCCCGGCCTGTTCGCGGTCGAGCGCACTGCGCCGGTTCTCCCACAACCCGTGTCCCGCGATGAGCCAGAACACGAGCACCCCCACCGCGACCAGCGCGGCCAGCACCTGCCGGTAGGTCTCCAGCTGGTGACCGAGTTGCCAGATGGTGCTCGACGTCAGCCCGAAGGCGCTGGCCGCGCCCGCCGCGGCGAGCGCGCCGGAAAGCCCGAAGATCAGCTTCCACGGGCTGTTGGCACGCACCATGCCGCTGATCAGCCGCAGCCTGCCCGCTTTTCCCTCCGCGAGGTAACGCACGTCCCCGGTTCCGCCGGTGCTGGTCTCGTCGGCGGGAACGCGATCGTCGCGGCGAGTGCGCACGGAGGAAAGCCCTCGCGAGGGCGCGCGCTCGTCGGCGAGGTCGTCCAGCAGTTCGAGCACGACGCGGCGGGCCCGCTCGCCGATCCGGACGGTACCGAGCGCCGGCAACGACACCAGGGCGACCCCGGTGGCCGGGCGCACATCGGCCACGACCGTGCGCCCGCGCTCCCGCACGGGAAGGTCGCTCAGGCAGATGGCGAAGGTCCATTCCCGTTCGCGCATGAGTTCGGTGATGGCGTCGAGCATGTCGGCAGGCCGCTGCTTGCCCGCCACCACCACGCTGATCTCGGCTTCGAACCGGTATCCGTTCTTTCCCTGTTCGGACAAGGTCTCGACAAGCCAGTCCGCCGTGCGCTCCGGCGAATCCGGTTCGGCGATGAGTCCGATGCGGACCTCGTGCTCCGCCGCTCCGGAAGTCCTTTCGCCGCTCACTCCGGCGTCACCAGTACGTAGTCCCTCGGCAGTTCGTCTCCGGCGAAGTAGCGTCGCAGCAGTTCGGCGATGCCGGAGGCGATACGCCGCTGCGCCTCCACCGTCATGCCCGAGTAGTGGATCGTCATCGCGTGCGCCGGCATGGTGCGCCACGGGTGGTCTCCCGGCGCGGGCTGCGGATGCCACGTGTCACCCGCGTAACCGCCGATGTGGCCGTTCGCCAGCGATTCCACCAGCGCGTCCCTGTCGACGATCGCGCCTCGCGCGGTGTTGACCAGCCAGGCTCCTTCCTTCATCGCGGCAAGCCTGCGCGGGCCGATCAACGCCTCACTGCCCGCCGTGAGGGGCAACGCGAGGCACACCACGTCGGACTCCGCGATCAGGTCGTCCAACCTCGCGTACTTCGCGCCGAGCACGGCCTCGTCGGCGGGTGAGCGACGGTGACCCGCGTAGTACAGCAGCCGGACGTCGAAGTTCTTGAGCCGCAAGGCCGTTCGCGCCCCGATCGCGCCGAGCCCCACCATGCCGACGGTCTTGCCCTCGAGGTCATGCGCGTGCCTTGACACGCCCGCGACGTCCCAGCCGCCCTCGACGGCCTGGCGGTGGGCAGGAACGAAGTTCCTGACAAGCGCCAGAATCTGGAGCACGTTGTGCTCGGCCACGCTGACCACGTTCGATCCGGTCACCTCGGCGACGGTGATCCCGTTGTCGCGCGCGACATCCCAGTCGAGGTGATCGGAACCGATACCGGCCGTCAGCACGAGGCGCAACTTCTTCGCGTTCCGCACCTGCTGTTCGGACAGGTACACGGGCCAGAACGGCGTCGTGATCAGGACTTCCGCCTCCGCCAGTTCCTCGTCGAGCGCGGCTCCGGTGTCACTTGTCGTCACCAGCTCGTGCCCGTTCTCCTTGAGCAACGGGCGCAACCCGAGCGCGCCGGGACTGGAAGCCAGTACCGGCGGCGTGGCCTCGTCCGGGTAGGACACGTAGACGACCTTCACCTGGATCCTCCTTTGTGGTTCGTCACAACGTGTTCCCAGGAACGGCGGCCGGTAATCGTGGCGGGCGATCCGGCGGGCTCGCGAGTCCCCCGCTCAGGCACGCGAGATCCGCATCGGTGCACGCGACATCCGCGTTCAGGTCCACCCGCGCCAGTGCGGACCTCGCGCGCCCGAGTACGCATCTCGGCGACCCGAATGCCGAACTCGCGCGCCTGAGTGCGGATTTCGGCGTCCCGAACGCGGGACTCGCGCGCCAGGACTGGGGACTCGCGGAAGGCGCACCCGGTCATCCCGGGTACCGCCACTAGTTCGGCACGCCTAAACTCTGATTCGGGCTCGGCGAACTCAGGAACCGGCGAGTTCTCGGGCACGGCGAGTTCTCGGGTGCGGCGAACTCAGGGGCCACGGGGAAGGTGCGCGACATGGCACTGCTGGACGGGATGCGGCCACGCCTGGCCCGCGCCAAGACCAGCCTGCTCCTGCTCGGCCCCGCGTTCGTCGCCGCCGTGGCCTACGTCGATCCCGGCAACGTCGCCGCCAACGTCAGCGCGGGCGCGCAGTTCGGGTACCTGCTGGTGTGGGTCCTCGTCGCGGCCAATCTGATGGCGGGCCTCGTCCAGTATCTGTCCGCCAAACTCGGGCTCGTCACCGGGCTCTCGCTGCCGGAGGCACTGCGCGACCGGCTCGGCAAACCCGCGAGGCTCGGTTACTGGGCACAGGCCGAGCTCGTGGCGATCGCCACCGACATCGCCGAGGTGGTCGGTGGAGCCATCGCCCTGTATCTGTTGTTCGGCCTGCCGCTCGTGGTCGGCGGAATCATCACCGGCATCGTGAGCCTGTTCCTGCTCGCGGTCTACGACAAGGGCGGACCGAGGCGCTTCGAGCGGGTGATCACCGGTTTCCTGCTGATCATCGCCACCGGATTCCTGGTGGGCGTCGTCGTCGAGCCACCGTCGCCGACCGCGACGCTCGACGGACTGATCCCCCGTTTCAGCGGGACGGAAAGCGTCCTGCTCGCGGCGGCGATGCTGGGCGCGACGATCATGCCGCACGCCGTCTATCTGCATTCCGGGCTCGCCCGCGACCGGCACGGCCACACCACGGGCACGCGGCTCAGGAGATTGCTCAAGACCACGAAGCTCGACGTCGGGCTCGCCATGGTGCTCGCGGGCGCGGTGAACATCGGAATGCTGCTGCTCGCGGCGACCAACCTCAAAGGCCAGGACAACGTCGACTCCATCGAGGGAGCCCACTCCGCGGTGCAGACCGCCCTCGGCCCCGTCGTCGGCCTGTTGTTCGCCGTCGGGCTGCTCGCCTCGGGACTCGCGTCGACCTCGGTCGGCGCCTACGCGGGCGCGATGATCATGCAGGGGTTGCTGCGGAAGCGCTACCCGCTGCTGCTGCGCAGGCTCGTCACGCTGCTGCCCGCGTTGCTCGTTCTCGCGATCGGCGTCGACCCGAGCAGGGCACTGGTCCTGTCCCAGGTCGTGTTGTCGTTCGGCATCCCGTTCGCGCTGGCGCCGCTGGTGCGGCTCACGAGCGATCGCCGGTTGATGGGCGAGGCCACCAACCACGTCGTCACCACGACCGTCGCCTGGCTGGTCGCCTGCGTGATCATCGTGCTGAACGTGGCCCTGCTCTACCTGACTTTCGCCTGAGCAGTCTGAGCGACGTCGCCGCGGGCGGTGAGCCGTCCGGTGCGGCGGGCCCAGATCTCGAAGACGACGGTCGTGAACGGGGGCACCGCGGCCGCGAGCGCGACGACCGTCAGCCAGCGCACCGGCCACCTCAGCTTGATCGAGAGCAGGATCGTCACGATCCCGTAGCACACGAAGGCGGCACCGTGGAGCGGGCCGAAGATCTTCACGCCCAGTTCCGTCGTCGTCTCGGGGATGTACTTGAAGTACATGCCGGTCAGCAGACCCGCCCAGGTGAACGCCTCCACGATCGCGATGATCGAGAACAGCCGCGTGAGCCGCTGGGTCCGGGTGGCGTCCTGCTCGGTCGTCGTGGTCATCGGACTCACCTCGTTGCTCGGGGCGCCCGCCGTGAACGGCGCGCACCGCGGGCCGGTTGGGCGGGGGCCGGTGTTAGCGTACCGACCGTGGATCATGGGCGACGCACGCCTGCGGCCGTGCGGGCCACCCGGCACTTCGCGGACCGGCCGGTGACGCGGGCCGACATCGAGGCGATCGTCGACGCGGCGCGGTGGACGGGCTCGGCGAGAAACCGGCAACCGTGGCGCTTCGTATCGGTGACCGGCCATGCCCTCCGACAGCGGCTGGCGGCGCTCGGCCAGTACGCGCTGCCGATCGCGACGGCGCCTGCCGCGCTGGTGCTGCTCTCCGACTCCTCCTCGGGGCGCGACACGGAATTCGACCTCGGCAGGGTGTGCCAGTCGCTGGTACTCGCCGCGCACGCGGCGGGACTGGGAAGCTGCCCCGTCTCGCTCTATCCGGAGGCCAACGCCGTCACCGCCGCCGCGATGGTCGGCTACGACCGGCCGTGGCTGGCCAACCACGCGATCGCACTCGGCCACCCCGCCCCTGCCCCGCCAGGGCGATCGGCGATCCCCTCCGGCCGCAAGCCGGTGCCGGAACTGCTCACCCACATCGGCGAGCCCGACCCTCGATAGGTCCTCAATGGACATACGCGGCAGCGCATGCGGGCAGGGTCGTCCTCACCAATACTGAACGGGTCGGTCTCCGGCGAAGGAGTCACCCATGGCACTGCACAAAATCGGCGACGAGGACGGCGCCCGCTTCGACGACGTGTACGCGAGCCCGCTCAGCGGGCGGGAACTCGCGAAGCTGCGCATCGGCGAGCAACCCCACGACCCGGCCGTCGTGTACCAGCTCATCCACGACGAACTCGACCTCGACGGAAACGCCGCGCAGAACCTCGCGACCTTCTGCACCACCTGGAACGACCCGCTCGTTCACACGCTGATGAACGAGAACATGAACAAGAACATGATCGACAAGGACGAGTACCCGCAGACGGCCGAGATCGAATCGCGCTGCGTGAACATCCTCGCCGACCTGTGGCACGCGGGCCGTGACGCAGCGGCGGTCGGCTGCTCGACCACCGGTTCGAGCGAAGCGGGCATGCTGGGCGGGCTCGCGTTGAAATGGCGGTGGCGGGCCCGCAGGAAGGCCGATGGCAAACCGGCCGACCGCCCCAACCTGGTGTGCGGGCCGGTTCAGGTGTGCTGGGAGAAGTTCGCGCGCTACTTCGACGTCGAACTGCGTCAGGTTCCGCTGCTCGACGACGCGACCGGGCTGAGGCCCGAACAACTGCGCGACTACGTCGACGAGAACACGATCGGCGTCGTCGCCATCCTCGGCGTAACGTTCACGTGCGATTACGAGCCGGTGAAGGCGATCGCGGCCGAACTGGACGCGATCCAGCGGGACACCGGCCTCGACATCCCCATCCACATCGACGGGGCCAGCGGCGGGTTCATCGCGCCGTTCATCCAGCCCGAACTGGAATGGGACTTCCGGATAACACGGGTCAGCTCGATCAACACCTCGGGACACAAGTACGGGCTCGCCCCACTGGGGGTCGGCTGGATCGTGTGGCGCTCAGCGGAGGACCTGCCCGAGGAACTGGTGTTCCGGGTCGACTACCTCGGCGGCGACATGCCGACGTTCGCGCTGAACTTCTCCCGTCCTGGCAGCGAGGTCATCGCCCAGTACTACCTGCTGCTGCGACTGGGAAGGGAAGGCTACCGGAGGGTCCAGCAGGCGTGCTCCGACACCGCGGCGTGGCTCGCCGACCAGGTGGCCGCCATGGGGCCGTTCACCATGCTGTACTCCGGAAGGGGCGCGCTCCCCGCGCTGTCCTACACGCTGAGCGACCCAGGCGAGGCCGGGTTCACCCTGTACGAACTGTCCGACGAACTGCGCATGCGCGGCTGGCAGGTCGCCGCCTACCCGCTTCCACCCCGGCGTCAGGAGACGGTCATCCACCGGGTGCTGATCCGGCACGGGATCAGTACCGACAAGGCGGCCCTGTTCGCGCGTGACCTGCGCGACGCGGTCGCTCACCTGCGGAATCCCCGCGAAGGCAGACCCATCGCGTTCCACCACTGACCACTGTGGACTATCGGTCCAGGTCCTTGCCGGGGTTTCGCGGGGTTGCCGAAGGTCGCGGCAACAACGCCGAGCCGTATAGGACGTTATACAGGCGGCTTCGGGATTAGCCCGATCTCACTCAGATGTCGACGCCGTTGCTGCGCAGCCACACCAGCGGATCGATCTTCTGACCGTTGTCGTGCACCTCGAAGTGCAAGTGAGGGCCGGTCGACTCTCCCCTGTTTCCGAGTGTCGCGATCTGTTGTCCCGCGGTGACCCGCTGCCCCACCGACACCAGCGCCTGATCGATGTGCCCGTACACGGTGATGAGCCCGTTCGCGTGCTGGACTCGAACCCACAGGCCGAATCCGCTCGCCGGACCAGCCGAGATCACTTCGCCGTCCAAAACGGACACGATCGGGGTCCCGATGCTGTTGGCGATGTCGATTCCATAGTGGATGGTCCCGCCCCGCGGGCCGTAGGTCGAGGTGAGCGTGCCGGTCGTCGGCTTGACGACCCCGCTCGCGGAGGGAACCGGGGCGCCTTCGACGGTCGCCGCGGCTGCTCCGGTGTCCGCGAGCTGACTTTCCAGCGACGCCTTCTGCGCGAGCAGCCGGTCGGTGTCGGCCTTGGCCGACTCCTGCTGGTCGGTCGCGGCGGTGTAGGCCTTCTCGGCTTCGGTCTTCGCTACGGCGGCCTCGGCCTCGTTGTCCTTGGCCTCCCTCAGCGAGGTCTTCGCGGTCGCCTCGAACGACCGCTGCTCGTCCACGGCGCGTTGGAGGGTGCCGAGCGAATCGAGATGCTCACTGCCGAGCGCGTTGAGCAGCGAGGACCGTTCCATCATCTCGGCAGGCGTGCGGGAGCCGAGATAGGTGGTCAGCGAGGAACCGATGACACTGCCCTGCCGGAAACTGGCCGAGGCGAGTTCGTCGACGTTGCCTTGCGCCTCGGTGGCCTGCTTCGCCGCGGCTCGCGCGGACACGGTGGCCTCGTCGGCCTCGCGCTGGGCCTCTTGGGCCTTCCTCGTCGCGGTGTCGAACCGGTGCCGCGCCGAGGTGAACGTGTCGTAGGTCGTCGCGAGGGCGGCTTGCGCCTCGCCGAGTTCCGCCTCGGCGGCGGCGATCCGATCGGAGAGGGAGTCCGGATCCGCCTGGGCGAACGCGGAGGCGGGGCCCAGCGTGGCGGCACACACCATCGCCGCGAACAACGAGGCGGGCACGGCCTTTCTGAGCGAATGGCGCGCGGCCATGTACTGCTCCATACGGGGTTGACGCGCACGTCAGTGGCGGGGGAACCAGTGACCTGCGCTGGGGTCGGGGCATCGGAACTATGCGTGGGCGGGTTGCTTCGAATCCACAGACTTTGACATACAACACAACGATACGGTGACATTTACGCGTCTTTTTGCGCAGTGTCATTGACGAATCACCCAGTGCGATGAGGCTCCGCTCGCGACTCCCCCGGCGGAGACGCTTGAAGTGGCGGAGTTTTCGCGGCTGCCATTACCGTGGCCCCTGCAAACGCGGTGACCGGGACTCGCCCGCGAAGAAATCCGGAGGCAGTGTGCTCGACATCGACGGACTCACCTGGGCGATCACCATCGCGGTCATCGTCGCGTTGCTCGCGATGGATCTCGCCATCGCCGCCGCGAGACCACACCGGGTCGGATTCCGCGAGGCCACCGCGTGGTCGGTGTTCTACATCCTCGTCGCGGTGGCCTTCGGCGTGTGGTTCACGCTCGCGCACGGCGGGCAGTTCGGCACCGAGTACTTCGCAGGCTACATCGTGGAGAAGAGCCTTTCCGTCGACAACCTCTTCGTGTTCGTGATCATCATGAGCACGTTCGCGGTCCCCGAAGAGCACCAGCACAAGGTACTGACCTTCGGTATCGTGCTCGCGCTCATCATGCGCGGCATCTTCATCGCCGTCGGCGCGACGCTGCTTTCCCTCTTCTCGTTCATGTTCCTGCTGTTCGGCCTGCTGCTCATCTACACGGCCGTGCAACTGTTCCGGCACCGGAACGAGGATCCGGACGTCGAGGACAACGTCATGGTGCGCACCGCCCGCAAGGTGCTTCCGGTGACCAGCGAGTACGTCGGCGGCAAGCTCGTCACCAAGATCGACGGCAGGCGCATGGTGACGCCACTTCTGATCGTGCTGCTCGCCATCGGCAGCATCGACCTGCTGTTCGCGCTCGACTCCATCCCCGCGGTCTTCGGGGTCACCAAGGAGCCCTACATCGTCTTCGCCGCCAACGCGTTCGCGCTGCTCGGACTCAGGGCGCTGTTCTTCCTGGTCAAGGGCCTGCTCGACCGGCTGGTCTACCTGTCGACGGGACTGTCGCTGATCCTGGCCTTCATCGGCGTCAAGCTGATCCTGCACTGGCTGCACGTCGACATCGACGACCGCATCCCGGAGATCGACACGGTGGTGAGCCTCGGCGTCATCGTCGTGGTGCTGGCCGTGGTCACCGTCGCGAGCCTGGTCAAGACCCGGCGGGATCCCTCAGCCAAGGCACACCCCGGCTCGCTGCGCGCGCGCCCCTCGAAGAAGCCCGAGGACGAACCCCGCTGAGGCGGGCGCTTCGGCACCGGGGAACGGGAAAAGCGAGGTAGTTTCCGGACATGGCTTCGCGGAAAGAGCCCAGCCCCTCGGTGACACTGGATGTCGGCGGCTATCCGGTGCGGTTGTCCAATCCGCAGCGGGTGTACTTCCCCGCTCGTGGGGAGACCAAGCTCGACCTCGCCAACTACTACCTCGGCGTCGGGGACGGGATCGTGAGGGCCCTGCGCGAGCGCCCCTGCATGCTGCACCGCTTTCCCTCAGGGGTCAGCGGGGAGAAAGTTCACCAGAAGCGCGTACCGCACGGCGCGCCACCATGGCTGGACACGGTGCGCGTGCACTTCCCCCGCTATGGACGGCACGCCGACGAACTGTGCGTCACCAAGCTCGCCGACGTGATCTGGGCCGTCCAGATGTCCACAGTGGAGTTTCATCCGTGGAACTCGCGGCGCGCCGACACCGAGGTTCCCGACGAATGGCGCATCGATCTCGACCCGATGCCCGAGTGCGGGTTCGACCGGGTGCGGCGCGTCGCCCACGTCGCACACGAGGTGCTCGATGAACTCGGTGCCGTCGGCTGGCCGAAAACCTCGGGAGGACGCGGCCTGCACATCTACGTCAGGATCAGTCCCGAGTACGGCTTCACCGACGTGAGAAGGGCGGCGCTGGCCTTCGCGAGGGAGGTCGAGCGCAGGGCACCGCACGACGTGACGACGGCGTGGTGGCGCAAGGACAGGGACCCGGCCATGCTGTTTGTCGACTACAACCAGAACGCCCGCGACCACACGATCGCCAGCGCGTATTCGGTGAGGGGCAACGCGGATGGCACCGTGTCGGCCCCGGTGACCTGGGCCGAGATCGACGACATCGACCCCGGCGATTTCACCATCGCGACGGTCCCCGCCCGCTTCGCCGAGATCGGCGATCCGCACGCGGGCATCGACGACGCCGTGTTCTCGCTGACGGGCCTGCTGGAGTGGGCCGATCGCGACGAACGCGACGGCGCTCGCGACCCAGGTGGCGATTCGGCTGGTTCCGGAAACCCGGTGGAACCGATCGATTTGGACTGAGCCGAAGGTCAGCTCCCGCCGAGGGTCGCAGCGAGTTCCCGCACCCGTTCGGTCGCCGCGTCGAGACTCGCCCGCGCCTTGCCAGCCAGCGGGGCCATGGCCGGGATGCGCTCGGCGAGCGTCAACTCGGCGGTGACCACCGTGACGGCCATGCCCATCGAGGTTGCCAGCACCCGCACCAGTGGCGGTACGGCGTTGTCGTCGCCCGCGTTCTCGGTCGCCTCGCTGTATGCCTGCCCCCTGCTGGCCACCACGACCACCGGCAGGCCCGCGAACGGCTGGTCGTCGGTGTCGAACGGCACGCTCGTGCCGAGTACGTGCACGTAGTCGAGCCACGCCTTCAACGTGGATGGCAGCGACCAGTTGTACATCGGGGCGCCGATCACCACGGCGTCCACCGCGGACAGTTCGGCGAGCAACTCCTCCTGCACCCGCTCGGCGTCGGCAACGGGATTCTCGCCTTCGGCCCGCAAGCGCGGCGCGTAGTGCAGCGCCGCGTCCGGCAGGTGCGGCAGTGGTGAGCGGTGCAGGTCCCGCTCGACGACGGGGTGGCCAGGGCCCCTCGCCTGCCACGTCTCGGCGAACACGCCGGTGAGCGTGCGCGAGGTCGACGAGCGGAGATCGGCGGAAGAGTCCAGGCGCAGCAACGTCGGCACGAACGGGCTCCCTTTCGGCACTGGGCGGTCGGCTGATCAGGTGTCCGGGCCAGCCTACGAGCCTCGCGGCCCCCCTGACCGCGAGGCTCGCCGGGCACGCCCCGGTCAGCCCTTCACACACACCACCTGTTTGAGCGAGGCGACGACCTCGACCAGGTCGGTCTGCGCCGCGATCACCGAATCGATGTCCTTGTAGGCCGCCGGAATCTCGTCGACGACTCCGGTGTCCTTCCTGCACTCGACCCCCTCGGTCTGCTCGGCGAGGTCGTGCGCGGTGAAGGTCTTGCGTGCCCTCGTCCGCGACATCCGCCTTCCCGCTCCGTGCGAGGCGGAAAGGAACGAACTCTCGTTGCCGAGCCCGCGCACGATGTAGGAGCCCGTTCCCATACTGCCGGGAATGATCCCGAGTTCACCGCGCCCGGCCCTGATCGCGCCCTTGCGGGTCACCAGCACGTCGACGCCCTCGTGCCGCTCCTCGGCCACGTAGTTGTGGTGACAGCCGATCGGCGGGTCGAACCGGGTACCCGCGACCGTGTCCGCCAGCGCGCGCTGGACGAGCGCGAGCATCGTTGCCCTGTTGCGCGCGGCGTATTCCTGCGCCCAGAACAGGTCCCTGCGGTAGGCGGCCATCTCCGGGGTGCCCGCGACGAAAACGGCGAGATCGCGGTCGACGAGACCGGCGTTGTGCGGCAGTTTCCTCGCGATGTCGATGTGCCGTTTGGCCAGCTCGTTGCCGATGCCCCGCGAACCGGAATGCAGCATGAGCCACACCCTGCCCTCGTCGGTGCCGCCCTGTTCGAGGCACACCTCGATGAAATGGTTGCCGCCGCCGAGACTGCCGATCTGGTTCCTTGCCCGCTCGCGCATCGGCTGAACAGCGGAGTGCAGGTCCGCGAATCGGTCCCAGAACGGCGCCCAGCCCCCGGTTCCGGGCACCCTGGCCGGATCGACCGGGTCGCGGTGCGCCGCGAAGCCCACCGGAACCGCCGACTCGATGCGACGGCGCAAACCGCCGAGGTCGTCGGGAAGGTCACTCGCCGTCAACGACGTCCGCACCGCGCTCATGCCACAGCCGATGTCCACGCCCACCGCGGCCGGCGACACGGCCTGGCTCATGGCGATGACGCTGCCTACCGTCGCGCCCTTTCCATAGTGGACGTCCGGCATCACGGCAAGCCCGTGCACCCACGGCAGGTTCGCGACGTTGTGCAACTGGCGCATCGCCTCGTCCTCGACCGAGGCGGGGTCGGCCCACATCCGGATCGGCACCCTGGCGCCGTCCACAGCCGTGTGCATGTCATCGTCCTTCCCGCGTCGTGGCGAACCTCAAGGATGCCGGGCCGGCCCCCTTGTCCGCCAACGGTTTTCGCGGGGACCGTTCACTGCTCCTCGCCGCGTTTGCGGTAGCGCCATCGGCGGTAACGCTGCCAGGAGGCCGACGGCAGGCCGCGCCGCGCGGTGCGCGCGCCACCGCGCATGATCGCGGCGAGCCGCGACTGCGGCTGCCAGTCCCTCCCGTTGGGCAGGCTCCACCCGCGCCTCACCGCGACGAGCCGGAACACGAGCGCGAACAGGATTCCCCCGACGATGCCCGCGACGGGGACTCCGAGATAGGAGCAGACCACCATGACCGTCGCCGTCGCGGCGGCGACCGTGGCGTAGAGGGCGTTGCCTCCGAAGACGGCGGGAACCCTGCCGAGCAACACGTCCCTCGTCGCACCGCCGCCCACGGCGGTGACGGTTCCGAGCAGGATCGCGGGCAGCCAGCTCAATCCGGCCGCCAGGGTCTTCTGTGCCCCTGTCACCGACCAGAATCCGATGACGGCGGCATCCAGCACGGTGAACAGCCGGTCCCAGGTCTCCTGGCTCGTACTGATCACGAACGCGATGAGCGCACCGGCCAGCGCGGTCGGCAGGTAGGCGTAGTCGGTGAGCGCGACAGGGGTGCCGTGTTGCAGCAGCACGTCCCTGATGACACCGCCGCCGAGCCCGGAAACGATGCCGACGACGATGAAGCCGAACAGGTCCAGCCGCTCGGCGCGGGCGACGGCGCCACCGAGCAGCGCGCACGCGAGAACTCCCGCGAGGTCGAGGTAGCGGGTGGCGACGTCGATGCCGGTCGGCGCGCTCTCCGACATCGCGAAGGCCGTGACGACCGTGGACATGCCATGAACCTAGGCACGCCCGCCGTGGCACACCGAGATTGTCCTCCGAACGTGCGACCGGAATGTCGGCGATGTGCCGACCGGAGTCCACAACGGACCTTTAGCCGTCAGCTTCGCGCGCCCGCCCTGTCGGTGGCCGCGATGACCTTGCCGAGCACCGCGTGCAGTCGCTCCAGTTCGGACACTTCCATGCCCAGCGTCTCCACCACGCGGTAGGGGATCTTCTCCGCCTCGGCGCGCAGTGCCTTTCCCTTCTCGGTCAGGTCGACGGTGAGCGTGCGCTCGTCGCCCCTGCCCCTGCCCCTGCTCACGTAGCCGAGTGTCTCCAGCCGCTTGAGCAACGGAGAGAGCGTCGCGGGCTCGGCACGCAGCACGTCGGAAAGGTCTCTCACCGTGCGCGGCGCGGAGTCCCACAGCGCGAGCAGGACGAGGTACTGCGGATGCGTCAGCCCGTACGGCTTGAGCAGGGGCCGGTAGATCGCGATCACGCTGCGCGAGGCGACGGACAGCGCGAAACACACCTGCCGGTCCAGCGCCAGCGGGTCCTCACCCAGGTCGATCCGCATCACACCATCCTAGATTGCTTAGTGCATTAACTGTTAGTGTACTAATCATGGCAAGCGAGCGAGGACGGCCCAACCCCGCCAGGTGGGTCTGGTACGCACTGGGTGGGCGGCTGCCCGCCGCTCACCGTGCCTGGGTGCTGCACGACCTCACCACCCGCACCTGGCTGTGGCGGCACGCGTGCCGCTCCACCGTCATGCTGGCCCCGCTGTGCTCGGTCTGGCTGCTGCTGCCCGGCCCGCTGGGCCTGCGGCTTCCGCTCGTGCTGATGGCCGCCCTCGTCGGCTACTTCTACTCCTTCGCCTACGCCGAGGAGGGCGCGGAGAACCGGCTCGCCAAACACGGCTACGCCTACGGCACCGGCCGGCGGACCCGCGCCGAGGCGCGGAACGCCCGGCACCGATCGGCGCACGAGCGCTATCTCGCCCGTTACCGGTCCGGCTGAGCGGCGGAAATCCGGGCGCCGCGCGCTGCTAGCGTTGGCGCTCGTGCCGATCTCCCCCGATCCGATGGCGGTGTGCGCGGCGTTCGGCCTTCCTGAGCACACCGGCCCGCTGACACCGATCGCCGGCAGCGCGGAGGAAACCTGGCGGCTGGACACCGCCGCTGGTTCTTTTCTCGTCAAAAGACCGGCCGCGCAACCACGGCGGCTTCCGGATCTCGCCATCGCCATCTCCGTCGAGAACAGGGCCGCGGCAGCGGGAGTTCCCGTGCCCCGGCAATTGCGGCCGGTGACCGGCCGAGGACCGCTCGCCGACCTCGGCGACGGGCACGGACTCGTCAGGGCCTACGAATGGCTCGAAGGCGGGCCGCCCGCCGATGGTGACGACGTCTCGGCGTGGCTGGGGACCGTGCTCGCGATCCTGCACCGGCCAGAGCCCGACGGCGACGGCGGCGGCGGCGGCGACGGCGGCGGCGGCGAGGCCGAGCCAAGCCAGGACTGGTACGGCGTCCAGCCTCTCGCCGCCTGGCTGGAACTGGTGGAGCGGGGCGAGACCGGAGGCCACGATTGGGCGCCGTCGCTGCGGAAGCGGCTCACCTTGATCGGCGAGCTCACCGACCGGGTCGTGGCCGCCTTCGCCGCGTGCGGCGACCCCGTGCTGACCCATCGGGATCTGCTGCCCCGCAACGTGCTGATGGCGGGGACGACAGGCCCCGTGCTCATCGACTGGGACACCGCGGGACCCGACTGCGCGACGCTCGAAGCCGCGCACGCGCTGTTCGTGTTCTGCGAGGGCCCCGACGGGCTCCCCCGCCGCGACCGGCTTTCCAAGGGACTGGCGGCCTACCACGAAAACGGAGGCATCCTGCGACCCAGCCCGTTCCCGCTCGCGAGGCGACTGGGCCTCCGGCTCGCGCTGCTGGCCGAACGCGCCCGCGTCGCGCTCGGCATACAGCAGGCACCCGAGGCGGCCAGGGCAGCGGCGGCGGCGAGAGTCGCCCGCGATGCCGATGCACTGCCCGCGTCGAGCGATCGGCTGCTCAGCCTGAGCCCCTTGTTCACCTCAGGACACTGACCGTCCCGGTCATCGCGGAGCGGAACCGGCGAGCACCTCAAGCATCGTGTCCAGGTAGTCGGAGGAAAGATCGACTTCGCCGGGAGTCGCGTGCGCCAGCTGCGCGAGCCCGAGATACCCGGTGTAGGCGAGCTGGGCCCTGCGCATGGCCCCTTCCCGCGAGAACCCCAGCTCGGCGAACTGCGCGGCGAGGTAGCCGAGACGCCGCCGGGTGACCCTGGCCAGTACCGGCGCGACGAGCGGGTGGCCCGCGGTCGGCTGTAGCGCAAGTTCCGCGCGCGCTCCCTGGTCGTCGCGGCTCTCCACAGCCCCGACGACCAGGGCACGCAGGCGAGGCAGACCGGGCGACAATGCGTCGATCTCGGCGATGACGTCCTCGGTGTGGCGGAGTTCCCACAGTTCGAGCGCGGCCGTGATCAGCGCGTTCCTGCTGTCGAAGTGCCAGTAGAAACTGCCCTTGGTCGCACCGAGCCGGGCCGCGATCGGTTCGATGGCGATGGCCGCGAGCCCGCCTTCGGCGAGTGCGTCAAATGCCGCGGCCACCCAGTCGGCGACGGAAAGACGTTGTCTCGGTGGCACGTGCATACGGTACCGTATGGTCGAACCATACGGTACCGTATGTACGGAGATGGCCATGAGAATCCGCAATATCCACGCCAGAGTCGTCGACGCGGACGCCGACGACATCGCCCCCCTGCTGGCCACGATGGGACAGCCCGGCGACCTGCTCTACCCACCGCTGTGGGAGCCGATGCGGCTGGACGGACCGGTCGCGGTCGGTGCGAGCGGCACTCACGGCACGATCAGCGCCTACGAGCCGGGCAGGCTGATCGAGTTCACCTTTCCCGACGGCATCGGCGTCACCGGCACGCACACCTTCACCGTGACCACGCTCGATCGGGAACGTTCGCTTGTCAGGCACGAGGTCGACGCGGAAGCCGGGCCGACCGCGTGGCTCGCCTGGAAGCTCCTGATCGAGCCGTCCCACGACGCCGTCCTGGAGCAGGTACTCGACCGGCTACAAGCCGCCGTGAGTACGGCGCTCGCGGCCCCGGCCACCACCCTCTCCGGCTACGCGCGACTGCTGCGCTGGTTCGAGCGACCGCGAGCACGCGCCGTCGAACCGTCGCGAACCGGCCTGATCTCCGACGCACTGCCCGAGGCCGACGACTCCGACATGTTCGTCATCGAGCGCCGCCGTGAGACGCCTGCCGACCCGGACGCATGGGCGCGGGCGATCTTCACCGACCCGCCGCCGTGGGCCGGTGCGCTGATGACCGCGCGACAGCACCTTCCCTGGATCGACCGGGGCGAGCCCGGTACCTTCGCCGTCATCGAGCGGAACGAGAACGAGGTACTGCTCGGCGCGGACGCCGGTCATCTGGATTTCCGCACCGCCGTGCGATGCGAGCCGGACCGGGTCGTGCTGAGCGGCGCCGTGCGACTGCACAACCGGCGCGGACGCGCCTACTACGCGCTCGTCCGCCGCATCCACCCGTTGATCGTGCGCGCGTTGCTCACCAGAGCCGCGCGCAGGCTGGCCCGCGAAAGCGCGCGGTCAGGCGCCGCCCGGGCTGCCGCGTAGCAGACCATTCGTCAGTGCTCCCGCTGTCTGACCCTGTCGACGGCGGAGACGATCACTTTCAGCACGAGCCCGAGGATCAGCAGGTTGCCGACCATCTGGAAAGTGACGACGACACGTGCTTCCTGGCTCGCGGGGACGATGTCGCCGAACCCGACGGTGGCGAACACGGTCATCGCGAAGTACACCGCGTCAGTCTTCGAGAGATCGGCCGAGAAGCTGCCGCGCGCGTTCATCGCGAGCAGGTAGTAGCCGTGGGCGAAGGCGAGCAGGAAGAGCGCGATGATCAACGCCAGTGCCTGGACACCCTGCATCGTGGGGTGCCTCG
The DNA here is from genome assembly GCF_002240355.1 of Prauserella marina. GTDB lineage: Bacteria > Actinomycetota > Actinomycetes > Mycobacteriales > Pseudonocardiaceae > Prauserella_A > Prauserella_A marina. Next base: position 3,187,421 of record NZ_CP016353.1, on the reverse strand, counting down.
ATCGCAGGATGAGCCGCACCTGAACTCCGAGCAGCAGCACGACCACTGCCAGCTCCGCGACGAGCAGCAGCACGTTGACGGCACCGGACCGGGCCTCGGAGGGAAGCAGGTAGTAACCCACCACGAGTACGGCGACGGTGAGCACCGGCCTCGCGATCGCCAGCAGCAGAAACCACCGGCTCGGGTACCCGCCCCTCGCTGGTGGCGTGGACGCCATGCCCCGAGTCTAGGACGGGAACCCCGGCGTGGCCGGACACGAACGGCCAGCCCTGTCGCGACACGGCTCTACCCCTCGGCCGCGGCGATGGATCCGGATGCGATCCGCTCCCGCAACGCGACATGGTCACGTTCGTTCTGGTCGGCGTAGCCGCGCGCGAATTCCCCGATCGCCTCCTCGAACCGGGCGCCGGAGCCGAGGTAGGCGGCCAGCGCGACCGGGTCACCCGTCCTCGCGTGCGCCCGCGCCAGCGTCCACCCGCACAGCCTGCCGTAGGCCAGCATGCCCTTCGGCGTCATCGACTCGACGTCGGCGCTGCCCTTGCCGTCCCGCAGCTGCCGGAAGTAGAAGTCCCGCCGCCCGCCGTCGAACGAATCCGCTCGCACCCAGCCGAGGAAGACGTCACTCACCGTCTGCATCAGGCGTTGCCCCACGACGACCCGCTTGCCCGCGTTGCGGTAGCGGCTGGGGCCGACGAACCGCTCCAGCACGGACGGGCCCGCTTCCTTGGCCTGGAGGAACAGCGGATCGTGTTCGTCGTTGCCGAGCAGCAGCGCCATCCAGCACCGGGTTCCCACACTGCCGACGCCGACGACCTTGCGGGCGAGATCGACGTAGCGGTACCGGTCGAGCACCGCCCTTCGCTCCGGTTCCAGCGTCGCCCGGTACGAGGAGAGGATGTCGCCGAGCATCGCGGTCAGCGCGCCCGGCTCTCCGCCTTCCGCCAGCCCCGCCTCGGTTCCGGTGAGCTGGTCGACGGGCACGATCAGCGGCGGTTCGGCCGCGATGCACAGCCGTCCCTCGCGCACGTGCGCGAACCGCCGCAACGCACCGAGGTTGTTCCTCGCGCCCGCCTTGCGCACGTCCCGTTTGAGGTTCTCGCGCCGGGACGCGCCGAGCTTGTCCGCGTACATCGCCCTGATCTCGCGCACGTCGGCGTGGGCATACCAGACCCGCAACGCGGTCCAGCCGGAGAACTCACGCATGGCCCGGCGGTACTCGGCAACGGCGGAGACGACGATGCCGGTGCGCCGCTTCGCCGGATAGCCGTTGTCCCTCGCCGCGATCTCAAGGCTCGCCGCCAGGCGCTTGACGTCCCACTCCCACGGCCCCCGGAGCGTTTCGTCGAAATCGTTGATGTCGAACACCATGCGCCGTTCCGGAGAGGCGAAGAGGCCGAAGTTCATGAGGTGCGCGTCGCCGCACACCTGCACCTCAAGTCCCGTGCTCGGGGTGCGGGCCAGATCCGCAGCCATCGGCAGCGCGGCGCCCCGGAAGTAGGTGAACGCGGACGCGGCCATCCTGGCGTACCTGATCGGCAGCAACTCGGGTACGCGGGTCTCGTCCTGGCCCGCCAGCAGCGTCAGCGGCGAAGGGGCCCCCTCAGGACGGGCGAACTCGGCGTGGCTCGATCGCGGCGCGACCGCGCGAGCGGCCTTGCCACGCGCGGCCCGTTCGGCGCGGGTCAGCCGTGAGGTCTCCATCCCCGTATCGTCCGCCGGGCAGCGCCGCCCCGCACGGGCGAGACCCCCCGGTCGAGGGCGACCGACTCGGCTGCCGTGATCAGCGCGCGCGTGTAGGGCGAAGCCGGTGACCGCAGCAGCGCGGTGGTCTCCCCGTGTTCGACGACGCTTCCCGCGCGCAGCACGAACACGTACTCGCACAATCTCGCGACGACGGCCAGATCGTGCGAGACGACGATGAGCGTGGCCCCGAGCCGGTCCTGGATGTCCATCAACAGGTTGAGCACCTGCGCCTGCACCGACACGTCGAGCGCGCTGGTCGGTTCGTCGGCGTAGAGCACGGCCGGGTTCACCACGAGCGCCCTGGCCAGCGCCATGCGCTGCAACTGGCCCCCTGAGAGCTCGTGGGGATACCGCGACAGCAGCTCCGCGCTCAACCCGACCTCGCCGAGCTGGGTCTCCAGCTCGCCAGGCTCCGGCTTTCTCCGCGCGAGCGATCTGAGCGGTTCGGCCAGTGACGTGGCCAGCCGCAGTCTCGGGTCGAAGGAACCGGAGGGGCTTTGGAACACGAGCTGATTGCGCGAGCGGAACTCACGGGCGTCCTCCCTGAGCCAGTCACCGATCTCCCGGCCCGCGTACGTCGCCGAACCGGTGTAACCGGGAAGCAGCCCGCACAACAGCCGGACCAACGTGGACTTCCCCGAACCGGACTCCCCCACGATGCCGACGGTCTGTCCTCGCTCGACGGCGAAACCGACGTCGCTGAGCGCTGCCGTCCCTGCTCGGTGGGTGAAGCCGAGTCCCCTCGCCTCAACAATCACCTCGGCTCCCTTCGCGCGTCACGGGATTCCAGCACCGGAAGACGTGCCCGCGCCTCGCTTCGGCGCGAGGAGGGGGCACCGAGCACCGGTCAGTCTCATGTGGACACCGGTCGCGGAACCGGCACCCCGAAGGGAACTCACCGGCTGGAGGAACCGAGCCCTCGATCGTGCCGAACCGGCGCCCGCGCGGCTCGTCCGGATCGGGCGCACCGGGGTTCGCGGCGATCAGAGCCTCGGTGTAGCGGTGCAGCGGGCGCTCGACGATGTCGGCCGAGGGCCCCTGCTCCATCAGCGTTCCGCCGTACAGCACCGCGATCCGGTCACTCACCTTCCGCACGACGCCGAGGTCGTGGCTCACGAACAGCACCGCCATCCGGTGTGCCGCGCTCAGCTCGTCGATCAGCTCCAGAATCTCCACCCTCACCGTCGCGTCCAGCGCGGTCGTGGGTTCGTCCGCGATCAGCAGCGCCGGTCTGCACGCCATCGCCATCGCCAGCAGCACCCGCTGCCGCTGACCTCCGGAAAGCTGATGCGGATACCGCCGCATCAGCTCGGCCGGTGCCGGCAACCGCACTTCGGCCAGCGACTCCGCGACCCGCGAGCGCGCCGCGGCCGCCCTGCCCGCTCCCAGCCGCAGCGCCTCCCCGATTTGCCTTCCGACGCGCATCATGGGATTGAGGGCCTGCTGCGGGTCCTGGAAGACGACGCCGACGCGGCCTCTGCGCGCCGCCGCGCGCTGACGGCCGCGCAGCCCCGCGAGGTCGGTTCCCTCGAACCGGATCGACCCGGTGACCCGCGCCTGCCTCGGCAACAGTCCGGCCACGCCCATCGCCAGCATCGTCTTGCCCGACCCCGACTCGCCGACGACGCCCAGGCGTTCGCCCTCACCGAGACTCAGCTGGTCGACGGCAAGCACCTCGGTGCCGCCGATGCTCACCGCGAGCCCTTCGATGTCCAGCATCAGCTCACCACCGTCCTCGCCTGCCGGGGGTCGAGGACCGCGCGCACCCCGTCGCCGAACAGGTTGAAGCCGAGCACCGCCACGACGATGGCCAGTCCGGGAAACACGACGAGCTGCGGGGCAATGTCGATGGTCGCCTGCGCCTCGTTCAGCATCCGGCCCCACGAAGGGACCGGCCGCTGCGCGCCCGCTCCGAGATAGGAAAGTGCGGCTTCGGTCAGGATCGCCGAGGCGAACAGCACCGAACTCAGCACGATGAGCACCGGCGTGATGCCGGGCAGGACGTGCCGGAAAAGCACGAAGTAGCGGCCTCTTCCGTAGGCTCGCGCCGCCTCGACGTAGTCGAGCGCGAGCACCTGCCTCGCGGGGGCCATCGTCACCCTGATCACGATCGGGATGAACGAGATGACGATGGCGATGATCGCGGCCGAGTTGCCCGCGCCGAGCGTCGTGGCCAGTACCAGCGCGATCAGAATGCCCGGCAACGCGACGCCGAGGTCGACCAGCCTGCTCATCACCGTGCGCGCGGTCCGGCCCGCGCCCGCGATGACGAGGCCCGCGAGCACGCCGGGAACCGTCGCCAGCACCGTCGACACGACGGCGACCAGCATCGAGTTGCGCGCTCCCGCCATCAGTTGCGACACCACGTCCCTGCCGAGCGCGTCGGTCCCGAGCAGGTGACCGTCGGTGCCTGGCGGGGCAAGCCGGTGCGGAATGTCGATGGTGTCGGCCGCGAACGGGGTCCAGAAGAGCGACAGCAGACCCGAACCCAGGAACAGCACCAGCAACAGCCCGCCCGCGAACAACGAGAAAGACCTGCGCTTCATGCCCGTTCCCCTTCGCGGTCCCTGATGCGCGGATCGACGAGCCCGTAGCTGAGGTCGAGCAGGAAGTTCAGCACCAGGATGATCAGCATGATCACGAACGCGACCGACTGGACGACCATGACCTCCCTGCCGGTGAGCGCGCTGAGCAACAGGCCGCCGAGCCCTGGCAACGTGAACACGTTCTCGATCACCACCGTGCCCGCGATGAGCGTGCCGAGCTGGAGCGCCCCGATGGTCAGCAGGGACACCGAGGCGTTGCGGACTCCGTGCACCATGGCCGCGCCGCCAAGGGTTCTGCCCTTCGCCATGGCCGTTCTGATGAAATCCTGATCGAGGATGTCGAGCATCGCCGCCCTGACGTACCGCGCGAACACCGCGGTGACCGGCACGGTGAGCGCCACCACCGGCAGGGTCAATGCGCGGACGGCGTCCAGCGGGCTCACCGTCCACGGCACGTACCCGCCTGCCGGAAACCAGCCGAGCCGGATCGAGAAGACGACGATCAGCAGCAGCCCGCCCCAGAAGACCGGGATCGCGAGGCCGAACTGGGTGAGCACGTCGACGAATCCACCAGCGGCGCGGCGGGCGTTGACGGCCGCGAACGTACCGAGTGGCAACGCGAGCAGAGCCGCCAGCACGATCGACACGAGCGCGAGACTCAGGGTCACCCCGAGCCTCGCGCCGATCTCGCCCGCGATGTCGTAGGACGCCGCGTAGGACCGCCCCAGCTCACCGCGCACGAGACCACCGAGCCAGTCGGTGTACTGGACGAACCACGACCGGTCGAGTCCCAGTTCGGCCCGCAGTGCCGCGAGCGATTCCGGCGTCGCGCTCCTGCCGAGTATCACCACGGCCGCATCCCCGCCGAGCACTCTCAGCAGCAGGAAGATGACGAGCGAACCGGCCAGCGCGGAGCCGAGCAGCACCGCGGCCGACCGCGCGGCAAGACGGATCATCGTGACCCCCTCGGCTCAGTGCCGCTCGTTCACCCAGTGGATTCCGCGCAGGTCGAATTCGCTCGCCGCGCTCGACGTGGCGAATCCGGTCAGGTCGTCCCGGTGCAGCGCGTTCTGCACGACCGTGCCGAGTGGAATCACGAACGCCCTTTCGGCCTGTAGCTCGGCGGCGGCCCGGCGTGACCTCGCCCATTCCGCTTCGGTCGCGGCGGCATCCGCCTCCGCGAGCAGCCGGTCGAGCGCGGGAAGGCAGTCGCCCGTGTACCACCCTGGGCACCGCCAGCTCTCGATCTGTTGCGGGCCGCTGACGACGGTCGCCTCGAAGTCGTTGTTGCCGACGACCCGGTCCGCGTACGTCGCCAGATCCATGTTCTCCGGTTCGAGCTCCACGCCCGCGTGCCCGAGTTGCTGGGCAAGTATCTCGGTCACGATCGAGAACTGATCGGTGAAATAGGGAAACCGCACCCGCAGCCCTTCCACCCCCGCCTCGGCGAGCGATCTCCTGGCGAGCGCGGGGTCGTAACGGTAGGGACAGTGGTCGCTGTGCAGCAGTTCCGTCGGCGGATTGATGAGCACGCAGGTCGGCTTCGCCACCAGTTCCATGCCCTCGGCGAGGGTGTCGCGATCGATGGCGTGCGCGATGGCCTGCCTGACCAGCGGGTCGCGGAACTTCGGGCTTCGCGCGTTGAGCGTGACGTACAGGATTTCCTGGCTCGCGACGGGGACCGACGTGAACCCCTCGCTGTTGTCCACCTTCCTGACCTCGTTCTTCTCGATGACGGCAGGCAACACGTCGATGTCACCGGCGAGCAGGGCGTTGAGCGCCGCGTTGAGGTCGGCGATGAACCGCCACTCGACGCGAGCGAACGCGGGTGGCCTGCCCCAGTAGTCCCTGTCGGCCTCCAGCACGACCCGCACTCCGTTGCGCCATTCCGCGAAGCTGAACGGACCGGTCCCGACCGGATGGCTCGCCAGCTCCGGTTCGGAACCGCTGGGAATGATCGGCACCTTCGTCGCCATGGCCAGCGCGAACGCGCGGCTCGGCGTGGCCAGCGTGAATTCGACGGTCCGGTCGTCGATCTTCGCGATCCGCCTGACGTCCCGGAAGGGCGCCGAAATCTCCGAAAGCGGCGACGCGCGCGCCAGTTTCGCCGAGTAGACGACGTCCTCACCCGACAGGCGTTCGCCGTTGTGGAAAGTCGCGTTCCTCAGTTCGAAGACGTACCGCTTCCCGTCGGCGGTGACCCGGAAATCCTTCGCGAGCAATGGCCGCAACCGGCCGTCGGCGTCCTGGGTGATGAGCGTTTCCACCACGTTGTAAAACAACAGCGAACGAATGGCCGTCGTGGGGTTGCGCAGGAAGTTCCAGTCGGCCGGCTCCTGCGTGAAGCCGACGATGAGCTGCGAGGACCGCTGCCGGTCTCCGCTGCGCAGCCCGGTTCCGGTACAGGCGGCGGCGAAGAGGGCCACGGTGATGATCGCGGTGATGACGACCACCACCGGTCGCGGGAAAACCGCAGGCCACGTTTTTGGCCCCGCGACGCACGACCGCACCCTTCGCACCGTGAATCGTGCTCTGGTGTCACCCGGCCCACGACACCGCATCAGTCTATTGTGGATATCTCTTCCGGGAGGGCAACAGGGCCTCGTTTCGCCCGGATACGCCCGGAGCCGGAGACAGTGCTCACGGCTCCGGGCGCGGATCTCGACGTTCCGAGTGCGGATCTCGGCAGCCCGGATGCGGATCTCGGCGTCCGAGGCGGGGGACTCGCGCGGACAGGCGGCCGGGGGCTCAGGTTCTCGAATGGGGGCGGAGAGCGGGTACCGTCTTCGCGAGCAGCCAGCCCACGACGCCGACCGCGGCACCTACGGCGGCACCGGTCACCAGGCTGCTGAGGAACGCGAATCCCCGCAGCACCACCGCTTCCATGGGCCCGGACAGGGCTCCGGCCAGATTGCCGCCCAGCGCGGGCGGGTCACCCTCGAATGCCTCCGTCCACAGTATCTGGTGCACGACGGCCAGCAGGAAACCGTAGTACACCCCGATGACCAGCAACGTGAGAAACGGGTTCGGTACCCGCCGCCACAGCACGACCGCGAGCCACACCGCGAGCGGTACGAACACGAGCACCGAGTTCACCGCGGAGCCCACGAGTTCGAGGTCGTGCGCGATCACCCTCGGGACCCCGACGAGCGCGAGCCCCACCAACGCGCCGAAGGACAGTCCCAGCGATTCCTTGCCGAGCAACCTCTTCTTCTCGCTCATGCGGTCACCAGCTTCTTCTGTTCGGTGGCGGCGATGACCCGGTCACGGTGGTAGCGCAGGAAACCGATGAGCACGAGCGTCGCCGTCACGCCGCTCATCGCGAGGCGCACCCAGTGCCCGGCCTGGAACTGGGCCGCCGTCTCGCGCAGGAACTCCACGGAGTGCACCGCGATGCCCTCCTCGAACATGATGTCGTTGCGCGGCCAGAAGAACAGCATCGAGAACAGGAACTCGCCGAGCACCAGGGTCAGCAGGCTGCCCCCGATCCACAACCTCGCCGAGGTGCGCCACACCAGCACCAGGGTCACCGCTCCCGCGATGACGGTCGCGGCACCGAGCGGCGGGAAGAGATCAGCGGGGCCGGTGATCAAAAAGAAGTCCATCGATCCCTCCAGCGACGCGGGCGGGTCGTGAAACACGTTGGGATAGATGACGATGCTGTCGACGAGGATCCCTCCGAAGGCGACCATCGCCACCCACACATACCCCAGCGACCACACGAACGTGAATCTGTCTCGCACAGATACCCCTGTCAGAACACGAAAACGGATGTGCCGGAAGCACAGCCGCCTCCGGTCGATTCCGACTTTAGGCAGCGCGGGGCGCACTGTCGTCCGTGCGAAAGCGACGGTCGGATACGTACGTCGACGTACCTTCCCCTAAGGGTGGGTCACCGGGGCGGGCGGGCCGGCCGGAGGCGCTTCGCGACGTAGGCGGCGTCGGCACCGACCCCATGCAGGGTCGCGGACAGGATCGTGCGCTGGTAGTCGAGCCCGACGAAGGCCAGTCCCCGGTGAGTCTTCGACAACCCGTTGCGGTGGGCGGGAAGACCGTCGGCACCGAGCGCGCCGAGCGGGCGAAGATAGTCGAGCGCGGGCCGGTATCCGGTGGCCAGCAGGACGACGTCGACGTCGTCGGCCGCCCTCCCCTTCCACTCCAGCTTGGTGCCGCGCGATCCGGTGAACATCTCCCTGCGTTCGGGCTTGCCCGCCTCGATCGCCTCGCGGTACCCGTCGGTGTCGATGACCGGGATGCTTCCCGGCTTGAGGAACCTGCCGACGGGAAGCTTCGCCGCCGCGGCGAGCACCGGCCAGAACCGGGAGCCGCCGGGTACCGGCTCGTTCGTCGCGTAATGGACGGGGCCGCGACTGGCCAGTGTCACCTCGGCCCCCTCGGCGCGCAGGGCGAGTTCGACGGCGATCTGCACGGCGGAGTTGCCCGCGCCGACCACCACGACCCGCTTGCCCGCGAAGGGCTCCGGTCCCCGGTAGTCGGCCGAGTGCAGGACGGTCCCCGCGTATCCGGCGAGCGCGGGAAGCGGCGGCCGGTGCGGATTGGTGAACTGACCGCTCGCCGCGACGACGGCCAGCGCGCGCAGTTCGGCGCCATCCGCCGTCAGCACGCGGTAGCCGGAATCCTGCCTCGTGACCTCGGTGACCAGTTGCCCGGTTCTGATCTCGCAGTCGAGCCGCGCCGCGCCGGAACGCAGGTAATCGGCGACCTCGTCCCGGTGCGGGTAACGGTGCGGGTCGCCGGGGAAGGGCTGTCCGGGCAAGGCGTTGAACCAGGCAGGGGTGAACACCTTGAGGGAGTCGTAATAGTGCGGCCACGCGCCTGCCGGTTCGGCATCGGCCGTCAGTACCAGCGGGCGCAGCCCTCTCCGCAGCAAGGCGCCCGCCACGGCGATACCCGACTGGCCGGCTCCGATGACGATCACCTGCTCCATCACGCCCATACTGCCCACGCGTACCGGAACCGGACAACTCGTTTTCGCGATCCGGTGCCACCGAAGACGCCACCGCGGCCAACCCGATAACGCACGTCGAATGCCGCCGGATGACACGGAATACATTTCCGGCCGCATTAGATCGACCCGCCCACCCGTTCCGGCACCGGAAATAACCGGACCGCTCCCAGCATTTCCGAGAACTGCCCGATCGCCCGCTGCCACCGCAGTGCCACCGAATAGTCACCCGAGTGCCACAGTACTGTCACCTCAGTAAATCGCCCGACGAGTGCGCTCAGCGCATTCTCCGGACCCGTTTTCGCCGAGCTGTTTTCGATTGTTAAGGTCCTCCTCAGTTCCCCTGGGGAGGAAAGACAATGCGGCAGAGAATGCTGACCGCGGCCGTCTCCGTGTTCGCGTGCGCGCTCATGGTGGCAGGCTGCTCGACGACCACCAGCGGTACCGCGTTCAAGGCGGGTGAAGCGCCACAGGACGGCGGCCCCGCCGCCGAGGAATCCGGGCCGGGCCCCGCCCCCGACCCACGCGACGCCGAGGCCGTGGACGAGGCGCTGCGCCAACTCGACCCGTGCCTGCTGTTCGACATGGACGTCGCGAACAAACGCATCGGCGAACCGGGAACGACGGCCACCCCGCGCGGCCCGCACTCCTGCATGCTGACCCCGGCAGGCGAGTACGAGCCGGGCGGCGAGCCGCTCAACGTCGCGGTAGGGGCACCTGTCGACCACATGACCCGCTACACGGGGAAGCCGGTCGACCTCGGCGGCGTGACCGCCTATGAGCTGAGGGACTACGGCGAGAGCAGGAACCGGTGCGTGCTGACGATCCCGGTGAGCTTCAGCAAGGGCATCGAGTTCGACTACGCCTTCGCCGATTCCGACACCTGCCCCATCGTCGCCGAGTACGCGACGGCCGCCGTCAAGAAGTTGCAGGATCCCGACACGCTGAAACTCGATCAGCAGGGCAGGCCGTTCTCGCGGTGGGACGGCTGTACCTTCCTGCGCACCCTGCTCGGCGACGAGAGCGAGCAGTACCGGTTCGCCCCGAACCGGGGCTACGACCCGCTCGCGAGCTGCGAGACGTTCCCCGCCGATGCCAGTGATTACTCGCAGACTCCGGTGCTGTCGGTGCGCTACAACACGGTCGGAGATTCCCCGCTCGGCGATCCCACCGACATCGCGGGCAAGACGGTGTTCGTCTATCAGCAGTCCTCCGGCTGCAAGGCCACCTGGGCTCAGACGGACTCGAAGACCGGCAACGAACACCTCAAGGATCTGGAGTTCGAACTCGAAGCCGGTGACTGCGATGCGGCCGCCGGCCTCGCCGAACAGGCCATCGGTCTTGTCGACCAGGCACCACCGCCGAATGACAAGGTGCAGCGCCCGCTGCTGTACGGGCCGGACGAGCGGGACAACGGTGAAAAGGGCGCCTGCGAGCACTTCGGCGCGCCCAACAACAGGGAAGAGTGCGCGCCCTACGAGGACGACGTGACCGTGCCGCAGGGCAAGGAAGCCATCATCGAGGCATCCGGCGAGGACAACCGCGTCCAGTGCGCCGTGTTCCGCGACGCCATCCGCGACATCTACGGTCCGGAGTTCGAGCCACTGACCTTCGGCGCGCACTGCATCTTCGTCGAGGAGACGCACAGCGTCGCGATCACCGTCAACGTCACTCCTGCCTATCCAGCCGGTGACTACGGCACCGACGAATCGCTCTACAGCGAACGGCGGGAAACCGAGTTCGGCGGCAAACAGGCGGTGAGCTTCTACGACAGCGGCAAGACCGCCTACGACATCTATCTCTCACCCGACAACGACGTCGCGGCACACGGCCACGTGCACATCGGTGTCGAGCTGCTGCCGGAACGCGGAGTGCTGGTAGGGGAACGCAAGCCCGATCCCGAGACGCTTGCCCGCGCCGACGAGGTCATGACCAAGGTCGTGGAGCAGTACTTCGCGAGCTGATGCCCGAGCCCGCCGGTCACCACGAGTGTGACCGGCGGGCTCGTTTCGTTCACACCGTGACCAGACCCGCCTCGTAGGCGAAGATCGTGAGCTGGACCCGGTTGGCCGCGTCGATCTTGGCGAAGATCCGCGTGAGATGAGTCTTCACGGTGGCCTCGCTGAGATACAGGCCCGAGGCGATCTCCGCGTTGGACTTTCCGGAGGCGACGGCGGTGACGATCTCCCGCTCCCGGTCGGTGAGGACATCGAGCGCGGCCCTCGCGCGTTGCCTGCGCGGGCTGGTCCTCGCGGCCACGAAGTGACCGATCAGCGTGCGTGTCGTACGAGGAGACAGCATCGCCTCCCCTGCCGCGACCACCCGCACCGCGTCGACGATCTCCTGTGGTGAGCCTTCCTTCAGCAGAAACCCGCTGGCACCGGCGGCGAGCGCGTCGAAAACGTACTCGTCGAGGTCGTAGGTGGTGAGCACCAGTACCTTCGGCGGCCTGGGGAGCGCCGTCACCGCCGCGGTCGCCGCGAGCCCGTCCACGCGGGGCATCCGGATGTCCATCAGCACCACGTCGGGCGCGTGAAGCGCGACCTTGGGGACGACCTCGTCTCCGTCACTGGCCTCCGCGACGACGACGATGTCGCCCGTGCTGCCGAGAATCATCGACAATCCGGTTCGGACGAGCGGGTCGTCATCGACGAGCAGCACATTCAGGGGGCGCCGATCCACCCGCACAGTCTAAGGCGTGTCTGATAAATCTCTGCCGTGCGAGCGGGGATCAGCGTGGTTCCTCGCAAGGCGGAGGAAGGCCCTCGTACCGGGTTGTACTCGGGCTTTCCGACAACGCGGCGAGGGGACACGCTGGCCCCGCGCAGCAGGCAACGGGTTTGTCAGACACGCCTTAGTTGTGATGTCCAGGGAGGTTGTCCAACCGTGTTATGGGCGGACGGCCGCTGAGTGCGGAGTGGGGCCGGTGGTGGTTGTACTGGTGCAGCCATCCTGCCAGTGCGTTGCGGCGGGCGTCTTCTGAGGAGTAGAGCTTCTTGTAGGCCCAGCCATCCGACATTGTGCGGTGGAGTCTCTCGATCTTCCCGTTGGTTTGTGGCCGATAGGGTCGGGTTTTCTTCATGGTGATGCCGAGTTCTTGGCAGGTGTCACGCCATAGGAACGACTTGTAGGCGCTTCCGTTGTCGGACAGCACGCGCTCGACGATGATGCCGCGATCGGCGAACCAGGCCACTGCCCGGTGCAGGACCGCGGCGGCGGTCGCAGCCGTCTCGTCGTTATGGCACTCGGCGTAGGCCACGCGCGAGTAGTCGTCGATCACGGTATGCACGAAGCAGGTCCCGACCGCAGGCCGATAGTTGCCGCCATGTCGGCCGGTGCGCCGTGAGGTCGCGGCAGAGTTGCGGTAGCCCTGCTGAACACCGACGAACCGCCAGCCACCACCGTCGGGAACGTTGCCGAACTTGGTGACGTCGACATGGATCAACTCACCAGGCCGGGACCGCTCGTAACGTCGCGCGGGTTCACCGGTGACGCGGTCGATGTGGGAGAGCCGGTTGAGCCCGCAGCGCACCAGCACCGCATGCACGGTCGAGGCCGGCATCCCCAACTTCGAGCCGATCTGCACCGGTCCGAGCCGCTGTTTCCAGCGCAGATGCACGATCTTGCGCACCGCCGGCTGGGGCGTCTTGGCCGCCTGCGTCCGCCGAGCCGAAGACCGATCGACCATCCCCGCCAGGCCCTCCTCGCGATAGCGCTGGGCCCACTTCGCAGCCGTGCGCCACGAGACATGGAAGAACTCAGCAGCCCTCGACGGTGGCCAACCCTCCTCCACGATCAGCCGCGCCAAACGAAGACGGTGTCTCGGGGTCAAAGCCGCGTTAGCGTGAGCCATGAAGGCCTCCTCGTGGAGAGGTTCCTAGACAGCTCCACTCCACATCGGGGAGGCCTTCGCCCATCTACGACTCGCCGTACCCGATCACACAACCTCCCTGGACATCACACGTCGATCAGCACGGTCACGTTGATCGTGAGCCCCGAGCGCCGCGAATTGGCCACCAGTTCCGGAATGTCGGCCAGACCGGGCAGGGCCCGCTCGGCCGGTTCCCGGTCACCCTCGCGTTCGGCGAACCCCTTTCCGTCCCTGAGTACGCCGATGACCTGACGAAGGTCCTCAAGGGACTGCCGCGCGGTGCCGCGCACCGTGCGCGCGGTCTCGGCGGCTTTCTCCGGATCGGCGTGCCCGCCGACCTCCAGCGCGCCGGCCTGCAACGACAGCAGGGAAAGCCGGTGGCCGAGCACGTCGTGCATTTCTCTCGCGATCCTGGTGCGTTCGGCCCTGCGGGTCATCTCCGCCCGCAACCGCTGTTCCTCGGCTTCCTTGCGCCGCAAATCCCCGCGCACCCCCCTGGTGGCTCCGGTCAGCAGGGCGACGGCGGTCAGCACGGCCGCGAGGACGACCGTCCAGACCAGTGTGCCGTTCGTGCCGTCCAGATCGGCCAGTTCTCCGGCGATGGTGACGTCCGGATGCCTGCCGAGATCCCTGCCGACCGCGAGCGCGGTGGCCGTGAACACGAGCACCCCGCCCACCCAGAGCACCCAGTCCCTCCTGCTCGCCGCGAGCGCCGCCAGCGCGATCAGCGCGGCGAGCGAGTCGGCACCGAGCAGCAGCGGCGGAGCGACCGCGACGGCGGTGACGATCTCCGGCAGCGTGTGCCGCCAGCACAGCAGCACGGCCGCACCGGCCGCCGTGAGCAAGCTCAGTCCCGACCACCAGGTGAACGCGACCACCCCGGTGCCCGGCACGTAGTCCTCGGCTCCGGCGACGTACATGCTGCTGACCAGACTCGCCGCGACGGCGATCACGGTGCTCAGCACGTCCCGTGCGCGGCGTTTCATGTGCTGGAGCTTACGGTTGCCCGCCACCGCCCCGGCATCAGCGGATCGGCTCGGCCGGGCGGGCGGAAGTGACGACTTTCGTCGTAGTCGCCATGGCCTCACGAACGACGCGGTGGAGCGCCGTCCGCTGCTTGTATCCGTCCTTGCGTTTGTCTTCTCCCGCATTCCCGAAAGGACACACCCGTGACCCAGCACGCACCGCACCCGCCCGTGCAGACCCAGGCGCGGCAGCCGAGCAACGGCCTCGGCACGACCGGGTTCGTACTCGGCCTCGTCGGTCTGGTGTTCTCGCCGGTTCCGTTCATCGGCGTCGTCGCCTGGCCGCTGGTGATCCTCGGTGCCGTGTTCTCCGCGATCGGCCTGTTCAGAGCACTCAACGGAAAGGCGACCAACAAGGCACTCTCGATCGCGGGGCTCGTGTTGTCGGTACTGGGGCTCGCCGTCTGCGTGATCTGGGCCGTCGCGTTCAAGCAAGCCGTCGACGAGGTCGACGCGGAAATCAACAGAGTCGCGAAGGTGCACTACGAGGTGACCGGCGACGCGAAGGACGTCGACATCCTCTACGGCGAGATTCTGGAGCCGGTGAGCGAAACGGCGCCGGAGCTGCCGTGGGAGAAGGACGTCGAGAACAAGGGCGTCTTCAAGGGCGGAACGCTCAGTGTGACGACCGGGGAGGCAGGCGGTTCGGTCACCTGCGTGATCACCGTCGACGGCACCGAGGTGGACACCAAGACGGCGTCCGGGCCCTTCGCGACGGCCGACTGCCTCGGCGAATGATCTTGCCCTTCGCCCTTCCACGCTGAACACTGATACCCGGCTTCAATTGACCTGAACCATAGTCGAGGTTCTACGGTGGCGGGACGGCGCGCGAACCCGCCACCGTGGAAAGGACGTCATGTCAGTGAAGAGCACCCCCGTGCGCGACTGGATCGGCGAGCACGCCGCACCGTTGTCCCTCGATCCGGCAGCCTCTCCGGTCGCGCTCCCCTCCACGCTGGCGACGGCCGACGTGGCGGGGCTGGCCGCGTCGATCAGACACGCACGTGAGCTGGTCCTCGCGACACACGTGTTGCTGGCTTCGCTTGTGGACACGGCGGGATTTCGCGCGGTGAACATCGAGGGCACCGACTCCGGATACGGCACGGCCGGGGCGCTCGACCGGTACGTGCGCACCGGAGACGGTGACCCCTCCGCGCTGCTCGCCGCGAGCCAGGGTTTTCTGCGGACGAGGGAAGCGCTTGAGATCGTGGGCTGGCTCAGGGACTGGAACATCCGCAATCCCGCCGACCCGGTCTCGGTCGTCCACCTCGATTCGCCGGGCGGCGCGTCGAGCCTGGACGACGTCGAGCGCGATCTGGCCCTGCGCAACCTCACCTGGCTGGAGCGGACCGGGCAGCGCATTGTCCACTGGGGAGGGACGGCGCACACGCTTCCCGCCGACCCCAGGGTGATCCCGCCCGCGACGGCCGGCCGCAACGCGGGCGGGATCCTGAGGGCCGAGCTGGGTGCGGGGTACGCCGCGGTCGCGCTGACGGTGGGGAGCGGGAACGCGCCGTTTCCCGTACCGGCTCCGCCCGGCGACTTCCTGGAGTCGGCGTTCGCGGGGACCGGCGAACCGGTCCTGCTTGAGCTTCCCGATCCCGGCGTCGCCGATCCCCGGGTCGCCGCGTGGCTGCGCGCGCCGGTACGAACGAGGATGATCGGCCCGGTCTACGACCCCGCCGAGGACCGGAATTTCCGGATCGACGGGGGTCCGCTGACCGAAACCGCCGCCGCGATCGTCCACGTGCCCCGGTTCGGGCCGGTCACTCCGCTCGGCTGAGCGGCTCAGGCGGGTTGCTTGAGCCCGAGCACGTTGCCCTCACTGTCCTTGATGTAGGCGACCATGCCCTCACCGGGGATGGTGTGGGTGTCGCCGAGCGTGCTGCCTCCCGCGGCGGGGACGGCGGCGAGCACTTCGGCGAGGTCGGCGACCTCCACCCAGGCGATCGCGGGCTGGGGCTGGTATTCCCGCCGCATGATGGCGGCGTCGATCCCGCCGCCATCACCGGAGTCGGCGAGCAGGTAGCCGTCGATCACGGGCGAGGGGCTGCTCCGCCAGCCCAGCACGGTGGAGTAGAACTCCGCGGCGCGGGCGGTGTCGTCGGCGGTGATCTCGACGTGGATGACTGTTCCCATTGGTTCGGTTGCCTTTCGTGGAGCCGTTTTCGGGTACCAGCGCAGCTTTCCACGATGCCGGTGCCCTCGGCTTGTACGAATCTGTCAGCTCAGCCCTTTTCCTCGCCGGAGTGCATGAGCTGCGCGATTCCGTTGTGCACCCTGGCGAACGTGCTCGCGCTGACCCCCGTGTACCGCTTGAACGTCCGTGCGGCGTGCGCCTGGTCGTAGTAGCCGTGCAGGATGGCGAGCAGCGCCGCGGAGTTGCCTCCCGCCTCGTGCAGCAACCCGCCCGCGAAGTGGTAGTAGCGAAGGATGTCGCAGTAGCGCTTGGGACTCACTCCGATGTGCCTGGTGAACAACCGGTACAGCGACTGGTAGCCGATCCCCGCCCGCTCGGTCAGCTCGCTCACCGCGCATTGGCCCCGCGCCTCGTCGACGGCGCCGACCGCCGCGCGCAGCGCGTCGACGGTCGTCGCGGGCAGCGGCGTGATCCGTTGCCGCAGGAATTCGCACAGCAGGCCGGTTCTGCTCTGGTCGCCGGTTTCCGTCCGCAGCCGTGACAGCAGATCGGCCGTCGGTTCCTCGCCCCACCAGCCGGCGAGTGGACGGAACTCGTCGACCAGCCGCGTGCCCGGCAGCATCGCGGACAGTCCCCACGGGGTGAGCTGCGCTCCGACATGCAGGGAGTCACCTTCCTGCTCCAGCACGAACGGCCGGGTGGTCACGCCGAACACGACGTTGTCGTTGGGGTGGCCCGCTCCGGTCAGCGGATCGTGCCTGCGTCCAGGGTCCGCGAGGCTCAGCACCACGGTGGGTCTCCCGTTGGGGATCAGGATCTCCCGCTTGACCTCACCGGTCGCGCTCGCCTCGACGAGCCAGCCGTGTTCGATGTAGTCGCCCGCCCCTCGTGGCGCGGGGAATCGCACGTAACGCACGGCCCGAGCCTAACCGGGCGCCGGTTCACCGACCCGCCGGAGTCCATAGTAGACCAGGGAGGGCCGGCATCGGCGCACCCTCGCGGACCAGGCCGGCAACGGGGACAATGGGCGCATGCGCTATCTCGAACTGGGCGGGCACGACCGCCTCCCCGTGCTCGGGCAGGGAACCTGGCACATGGGCGAGCGCGAGCGGGAAAGGACCGCCGAGGTCTCCGCGCTGCGGCACGGGCTCGATCTCGGGCTCGGGCTCATCGACACCGCCGAGATGTACGGAGACGGGGGCGCCGAGGCCGTGGTCGGCGAGGCCATCGCGGGCCGCCGCGACGAGGTGTTCCTGGTCAGCAAGGTGTTGCCGCACAACGCGAGCGAGAACGGCACGATCACCGCGTGTGAACGCAGTCTCTCGCGGCTCCGCACCGGCCACATCGATCTCTACCTGTTGCACTGGCCTGGCCGCATCCCGCTCGGGGAAACACTGTCGGCGTTCGTCCGGCTACGCGAGGAAGGCAAGATCCGGCACTTCGGGGTGAGCAACTTCGACACCGGGGACATGAGCAGGCTGTGGTCAGCCCCGCACGGGCCGGAGTCCGCCGTCAACCAGGTGCTGTACAACCTCACGCGGCGTGGTCCCGAGTTCGAGCTGCTGCCGTGGTGCGGGCGCGAAGGCGTTCCGGTGATGGCCTACTCGCCGATCGAGCAGGGCAGGCTGCTGGCGGATCCGGTGCTGCGCGAGGTCGCGCTGCGGCACGAGGCGAGCCCTGCGCAGATCGCGATCGCGTGGGTGCTTTCCCGGCGCGGGGTCTGCGCGATCCCCAAGGCCGCGACCGCGGCGCACGTCGGGCAGAACGCCGCCGCGCTCGGTATCGAGTTGAGCGCGCGGGACATCGCCGAGCTCGACGACCGCTTTCCAGCGCCGAGGAGGGCGACCCCGCTGGAAATCCTCTGACCGCCGGTCAGCCCTGTTCCGTGCGCTCGACGGGAGTCTTCGCCTCGGCCAGCCCGGCACCGGTCGCCTCCTGGCAGCGATCTTCTTGCCCCGCCGCGACAGTTCGCGCGCCCGCGATCACGAGCAGCAGCCCAACGGCCAGCGCGCCGCGTAATCCACGCGCGCGCACCGTAGTGCCACAGAGAGCCCGTTCCCGGCGATTCATCGGTTTCGCTGCCGGATGTCATGCGGAAACACTCACTGGACCGCTGGATGTTTCCCGCGGACAGTGAAGGAGTGTCCCCGGCATCTCCCTCCGTTCCCGCGTCTCGCGTGTGGTTCGCACCATGGCCCGCGCGCTCCTGGCGGTGCGCTCCCGCTCCCTCCGAGGTGCGCGCCTTCCACACGGCGCTGCCCGGTTACGCCCCGACCCCGCTCACCGAGCTGCCCGGCCTCGCGAAGGAACTCGGGGTTGGCCGGGTCTTCGTCAAGGACGAATCGATGCGGCTCGGGCTTCCCGCTTTCAAGGCGCTCGGCGCGTACTGGGCGATCGAGAAGGTACTGCGCCAGCGAGGCGACGTGTCGTGCTTCGTCACCGCGACCGACGGCAACCACGGAAGGGCCGTCGCGCGCAGGGCCCGTCAGCTCGACAGGCGGGCACACGTGTTCGTCCCCGAGGCACTGTCACCGAAGGCCATCGCGGCGATCACGGCCGAAGACGCCGAGGTCACCACGGTGAGCGGCGACTACGACGAGGCGGTCAGGGCCGCCGCCCGCGCGGCGCTGTCGCCGGAGGCGGCGTCCGGCGACGGCAGCGCCCTCATCCAGGACACCGCGTGGCCGGGCTACGAAGAGGTCCCCCGCT
Organism: Prauserella marina; assembly: GCF_002240355.1. GTDB lineage: Bacteria > Actinomycetota > Actinomycetes > Mycobacteriales > Pseudonocardiaceae > Prauserella_A > Prauserella_A marina. Next base: position 3,168,421 of record NZ_CP016353.1, on the reverse strand, counting down.
GGATCGCCGAGGGCTACTCGACCCTGTTCGCCGAGATCGACACCCAGCTGGCCGCAGCGAGCGCCGAACCGGATCTCGTCGCGGTCCCGGTGGGTGTCGGCTCGCTCGCGCAGGCCGCGCTGAGCCACTACCGGGGCGGTGCTCACTCCCCCGCGCTGCTGGCCGTGGAACCGGACAGCGCGGCCTGCGTACTGGAAAGTCTCGTCGCCGGCGAGCCGGTCACCGTCGCCACCGGCACGACCGCCATGGCTGGACTCAACTGCGGCACCCCGTCAAGCCTCGCCTGGCCTTTGCTCAGCTCGGGGCTCGACGCCGTCGTCACCGTCACCGACGACATGGCCAGCGAGGCCGAGAGCGACCTCCGAAGGCTCGGCGTGCGCTCCGGCCCCTGCGGCGCGGCGACGCTCGCCGGCGCCAGGCGGGTGCTGAGCCGCGTACCGGCAGGTGAAGAGCGCGGTCTCGGCACCGGCTCCGACTCGACGGTCGTGCTGGTGAGCACGGACGGCGCCCCCGGCATGACCTAATGTTTCCGCATGCTGGATGTGCGCCGTCTGCGACTGCTGGACGAACTCGACCGCAGAGGCACGATCAACGCGGTCGCCGTCGCGCTGCACCTCGCCCCGTCCGGGGTGTCGCAACAACTCTCGCTGCTGGAGGCGGAAGCGGGCGTCGCCTTGCTCGAACGGGTGGGCCGCAACGTGCGGCTCACCGAGGCCGCCCGGGTGCTCGTCGGGCACACCAGGACCGTGCTCGCCCAGCTGGAGGAGGCGGAGTCCGACCTTGCCGGGTTCGCGGACCGGCCGAGAGGCACGGTCACGATCGCCTGCTTCCAGACCGCGGCGGTGACATTGCTGCCCCGCGCCCTGCGCGCGCTGGAGGAGCACGAACTGGTGCGGGTCGAGCTGCGGCAGGCCGAACCGGAGGTCGCGCTGCCCTCGCTGCTTGCCCACGACGTCGATCTGGTGGTCACCGAGGACTACCAGGACCGGCCGTCCGCGCCGGTGTCCGGATCCCACACCGAGCCGCTGTGCGCCGACCCGATGCTGCTCGCCCGTGGCGGCGGCCGGAGCGCCCAGGAGCCCGGTCCACCCACGTCGCTGGCCGCCGTGGCGGCGGCCAGCGACGACGCCTGGGTGCTGGAACCGGAGGGCACGGCGGCGAGGCGGTGGGCGGAGGCGCTGTGCGCGGCGGCGGGTTTCGAACCCGACGTCCGCTACGAGGCCACCGACATGTCGGTGCACCTCGCGCTCGTCCGTGCCAACGCGGCCACCGCGCTGCTTCCCTCGCTGATCAGCGCGGACGGCACGGACCGGATCGGCAGCGTCCGGCCGGTCGTGCTGCCGGGCCACGAACGGCTCATCTCCACCGTCGTACGCGAGGGCAGCCAGACGCATCCCGCGATCGTCGTGGTGCGCGAAGCACTGCGGTCCGCGGCGGCACACGTGAGCTGACCCGGCTGGAGCGGCCCCGCGCGCCGGTTTCGCGTGCCACCAAGGGGTTTACCCGCCGACCTAGGCTCACTGGATGACCTCGACCGGTGCCGTTTCCGTCCGAACGCTGCTCGACAACGAGGTGATCCGCGACGCGAAGGTCGTCGCGGGAGACCGAGGGCTTGAGCGGGTGGTGTCCAGGTTCAACGTCATGAGCGTGCCGCACGTGGCGAAGCTCGTGAAGCCGGACCAATTCCTGCTCGTGACCGGCTACCCGATGCCCCGTGACGCCGACGGCATCGCGCTGTTGCTCCGCGACCTCGACGCCGCCGGCATCGCCGCTGTCGGGGTCAAGTTCGACCAATGGCTGCCTTCGCTGCCGTCGCTGGTGAGGGACACCGCGGACGAACTCGGCATGCCGCTGCTGGTCGTTCCGGAGACGACCCCGTTCGACGACGTGCTGAGCAAAGGGCTCGCGCTCGTCAGCGAGCACGGCGAAGGCACGAAGGGCTTGCACGCGCGGCACGCGCGCATGCTGGAGATCGTCCTGCGCGGGCAGGGACTCGCCGACGTGGTCAGCGAACTCGCCGACGTACTCGGCGGAGCCGTGGCACTGTGCGACGAGACGGGGCTGCTGCTGGCCGGATCGCCTGGCGCCGCGGCCGAACTGGCGGCGCTCTCGCTGCTCGACGACACCGCGAGGCTGCGTGGTTCCCCCTCCGCCCACACGGGCGAAAAGTGGCTCAGCCATCCCGTCGAGGACGGCAGCGGGGTGCTGGGGCGCCTGCTGTTCGTCGGCGACACCGGCACCCCGCGCCTCGCCTTCCTCCTCGCGCTCGCCGCACAGGTCGCCGCGCTGCAACTGGCGAGGGAGCGCGACATCGTCGCGGTGCAACGGCGGTTCGCGACCACGGTGCTGCACGCGCTGCTGCGCGGCGGCGCGAACGAGGTCGAGGAAGCGGCGGGCTGGGCGCGGCGCTTCTCCTGGGACCTGGCCCGCCCCGTCAGCGTGGTGCTGGCGAGGCCGCTGACCGGAGGTCAGCATCTCGTGCGGCGGGCCGAACGCGCGTGGACGGCCTCGGCTGGCCGGGTCGACGGCACCGCGGCGTGCGGCGCGTTCGACGGCGAACTCGTCGCCGTACTCGGCGAGGGCGACGACCGGGTGCTTGAGGCAGCCGACGAGCTGCGGACGGCGATCACACACGCGACGCACGCCGGTTTCGCCGTCGGCGTGAGCAGAAGAGCCGACGGCCCCTCCGCGCTGCCCCAGCTCTACCGGCAGGCGCGGGTCGCGCTCGACAGGGCCGCCGCACTGGGCGAGGGCGGCATCGCCGCGATCGACACCCTCGGCGTCTTCCGGTTGTTCGGTCAGCTCCCCCGCCCGGAACTCGACACGTTCGTGACCGATCTGCTCTCCCCCGTGCTCTCGCTGCCCGAAGCCGAGCGCGAGGACATGGTCCACACGCTGCGGGTGTTCCTGCGCAAGCACGGCAATGTCGCGGAGTCGGCGAGGGCGTTGCATCTGCACTACAACACCCTGCGCTACCGCGTCGGCAAACTGGAGAAGCTGCTGGGCCCCTTCGGCAGCGATCCCGATCTCGCGCTCGACCTCGCGGTAGCGCTGCAAATCCACTCCGTCATGTCCGGGAGAGCATGATCTCGTTGGCAGGAGTCCACAACGAGGATTGTCTGTTGTCGACGAAGGCACTCGCGACAGCGACGGCTAGGTTTGAACGACGCGGAAAACCCGCTGAGGAAAGGAAAACATGACCACCACTCCGGCACAGGCCCCGCAGAGCACCGTCGCGCTCACGACCGACGTGGGCGAGGGGTTCGGGCAGTGGGTGATCGCCGACGACGCCACGCTGCTCGACACGGTGTCGGGCGCCAACGTCGCGTGTGGCTTCCACGCGGGCGACCCCGACATCATGCGGCGCACCTGTGAACACGCCGCCCGCAACGGCGTCTCCATCGGCGCGCAGGTCAGCTATCGCGACCTCGCCGGGTTCGGCCGCCGCTACCTCGCCGTGCCAGGCGACACCCTCACCAACGACCTGCTCTACCAGATCGGCGCGCTTGAGGCGTTCGCCAAGGCCGCCGGCACCACGGTCTCCTACGTCAGGGCACACGGCGCGCTCTACAACGTGGCCGCGACCAACGCCGAGCACGCCGCGGCCATCGTCGAGGCGACCCGCTTGTGGGATCCCAGCCTGCCCGTGCTCGCCCAGGAGGGAACACAGACGTGGAAGCTGGCCGGGGAAGCGGGAATCCGCGCCATCGCGGAGGCGTTCGTCGACCGCGCCTACACCAGTGACGGCCTGCTGCTGTCCCGCGCCGAGCCGGGCGCGCTGCTCGGCGACGGCGACGAGGCGGCGCGAAGGGCCGTGCGCATGGTCACCGAGGGAACGCTGCCCGCCGTCGACGGCTCGACGATCCCGGTGACGGCTCGCGCGCTGCTCGTGCATTCCGACACCCCAGGCGCGGTGGCGATGGCGCACAAGACGAGGGACGCGCTGATCGCGGCCGGGATCTCGATCGTTCCCGTTTCCGAGCTACGGGAATAGCCACACCCGGCACACCGACAAGCGCCGGTGGACCGGGTTCGCCGGTGGATTTCGGCACGACTGCTCTACCGCAACGACTGATCTCCCGCACGACGAGAGGCAGCATCCGCATGACAGTCACGTACGGCCTCGCCATCGAGAACTTCACCTCGGCCGAGGGCAATCCCAATTTCACCGGGCTCATCGACTACGCGCGCACCGCCGAACGACTCGGCTTCCGGTCGCTGTGGGCGTGGGACCATCTCTTCCTCGGCTCGAAACAGCCCTTCCCCTGTTTCGAGGCGCTGTCCACGCTCACGACGCTCGCCGCGCACACCTCGGACATCGAACTGGGAACCGGTGTGCTCGTCCTCCCCATCAGGGATCCCGCCCTGCTGGCCAAGACGGCGGCCACCTTACAGGCCACCTCTGGCGGCAGGCTCACCCTCGGCGTCGCCGCCGGGTGGTACGAAAGGGAGTTCGCCGCGACCGGTTCCCCATTCCGCTCACGGGGCAAGCGATTCGAGCGCAACCTCGACCTGTGCTACCGGTTGTGGACCGACGACGAGGTCACCGGGGAATGGGACGAGCTGAGCTTCCGCAGGGTGCGCATGCTGCCGAGGCCGTCGGCCCGCCCGAAGGTCCTCATCGGCGGCTACGTCGACAGGGTGCTGCGCAGGGTGGCGACGATGGGCGACGGCTGGCTCACCTACTTCTACCGGGCCGACGCCTTCGCTCGCTCGTGGAAACGGATCACCGAGCACGCCGAGGACGCCGGCCGCGACCCCGCCGAGCTGACCAACGTCGCCCAGTTGCCGATCTGCGTCGACTCCTCGTTCGAGGAGGCCGACCGCAAGGTCGGCCCGTTCCTCGCCGAGTACTTCGACAATCCGGAATGGAGTGACGCCACCCCGGAAAGCGCCATCAGGGGCACTCCCGAACAGTGCGCCGAACAACTGACCGAACACATCGAGGCGGGGGTGGCGCACATCGCGCTGGTGCCACATCGCTACCTGCCGGACCAGGTCGAGCGCATCGCGGCCGAGGTGCTTCCGCTGCTGCCCGGTGCCGCCGGGTCGCCGGTGACCGAGGCGGTGGCCAGGTGAGCGGGGCACGCGCCGACCTCGAAGCCCACCGCAGACCGATGCGGGACAAGGTGGTGAGCGCGGCGAGCGCCGTCCAACTCGTCGCCGACGGCGACCACGTCGCGATCGGAGGGACCAACTACTCCCGTACCCCGATGGCGCTGGTGTTCGCGCTGCTGCGCGGCAAGGCCAAGGGCTTGACGGTCTCCCGCCCACTCTCCTGTTTCGAGGCCGAACTGCTGCTGGTGACGGGAACGGCGAGCACGCTCATGACGAGCTGGGTCGGGATCGGCCACGGCTGGGGACTGGCCAGAGTCGTGCGTCACCACGTCGAACGGGGTCTCGCCGAATACCAGGAGTGGAGTCACCTCGCGATGGCGATGCGCTACCGCGCGGGCGCGATGGGCGTGCCGTTCCTGCCGACCCACACGATGCTCGGCTCCGACCTCGCGCTCGACACCGGCGCGCGCACCGTCGAATGCCCTTACACGGGAACCACGCTGCTCGCCGTTCCCGCGCTGCACCCCGATGTGACGTTCGTGCACGTCCACAGGGCCGACCGGTACGGAAACGCGCAGATCGACGGCTATCCCTTCCTCGACGTCGACATGGTGCACGCCGCCCGCAGGGTCGTGCTCAGCGCGGAGCGGATCGTGGAACCGGAGGAACTGCGGCAAGCGCCGAGGGAGACGCTCATCCCGCATTTCGCGGTCGACGCGGTCGTGCACGCACCGTTCGGTTGCTACCCGCACGAGTGCTACGGCGAGTACGAGGCCGACGCCGATCATGTCGCCGAGTACATGCGAGCCGTGCGCGGCGAGGGCGGTGCGAGCGCGGGAGAACTCGCCTGCGACGGCGCGCGCCGTTACGTCGCCGAACACGTGCTCGCGCACGAGGACTTCGGTGGTTTCGTCACGAGTGTCGAGCCGGCACGGCGCGATTCACTGCGCGAGCGGGCAAGGGAGTTGATGCCGCGATGATCAGCCCCGACGAGCTCATGACCGTCACGGCGAGCAGACTGCTCGCCGACGACAGGGTCGTCTTCGCCGGTATCGGCATCCCCACGGTGGCGTGCGCGCTGGCGAAACGCAGGCAGGCACCGGATCTCACGATCGTGCTCGAAGGCGGGATCGTCGGGCTGCGGCTGCGGCCGGGGCAGCTGCCCGACTCCACCAACGAAATGCGCGCCGCCGTCGACGTCGACCAGCTCACCGGCATCGCCGACGTGTTCCTTGCCGCACAACGCGGTTTCTTCGACTACGGGTTCCTCGGCTGCGCTCAGATCGACAAGTACGGCAACATCAACAGCAGTGTCATCGGCGACCGCGCGGCTCCGTCCGTGCGCCTTCCCGGTACGGGGGGCGCCAACGACATCGCGTCGCTGTGCACGGAAACTCTCGTGGTGACAAGGCACGAACCACGCAGGTTCGTCGAACGGGTCGACTACGTGACGACACCGGGATTTCTCGGCGGCGGCGACGGCAGAGCTGCCGCCGGTCTCGGATTCGGCGGCATCAGCACCGTGATCACCGATCTCGCGGTACTGGACTTCCACGAACGGACGAAACAGATGCGGGTGCGCGCCCTCCAGCCGGGCGTCAGTCTCCGCGAGGTCGAAAAGGCCACCGGTTTCGATCTGCTCGTCGCCGACGATCTCGGCACGCTGCCGGAACCGGAACCGGCGGAAATCGCCCTGCTGAGGGAACTGCACGGCACCAGCTGAGCGGGCACGAGTCGACAGCCCTCGCGATTGGACGGTCTACAGTGGACCGGCGATCGCGGGGGCTTCGTCACACCTCCGCGTGAACCCCGCCGTCGGCCAGGCTGCGAGGTGCCGCGGCGGACGGTATGAACGACGGGGAAGAGCCGGGTCCGGCACCGAGTTTCCGCCTCCGGCCACTCCGCGACGACACCGCCGGATTCACCTGCTCGCACCGACTTTTTCGCATCGGTCCCCGGCCACGAGTACCGACGAACACCGACGAGTACCGGAGGGTCACATGGCTGAGCGCACCACCGCGACGCGGCTGCTGACCGTGGAGGACGCGCACGCGATGAGGGCCACGACCGTCGCGACCCTGTCGCGACGGCACCTCAACGCGGGGGCGCTCAAACTGATGCGGCGGCTGGGCTTCGACCGGACCCTCGTCACGGGAGCCGACGGCCCCTACCTGTTCGACCAGCGCGGCCAGCGCATCCTCGATTTCCACGGCGGGTTCGGCGCGATGGCGCTCGGGCACAACCATCCACGCGTCATCGCCGCGCGCAGGCGATTCGCCGAGGAGTCGAGGCACGAGCAGGCGATGCTGTTTCCCTCCCAGTACGCGGCGGCGCTGGCCGCCAACCTGGCCGCCATCGCGCCGGGCGAACTGGACGTCGTGTGCAACTCGCCTGCACGGGCAGCGAAGCGGTGGAGAACGCGCTGCGGCTCGCGCAGCACGCGCAAGGACGCAGGCGCAGGGGCGTCGCCTACGCGACGAACTCGTTCCACGGCAAGACCCGTGGCGCGCTGTCGGTCACCGACTCACCGTTGTGCAGGGCGACGGTGCGGCTGCCGCAGGGCGGGGTCAGGGTGCCCTTCGGTGACGTCGCCGCGCTCGCCGGCCTGCTCCGCCGCGACCGGAGCATCGGAACCGTGATACTCGAACCCGTCCAGGGCGGCGCGGGGATCGTGGTCCCGCCTCCCGGATATCTCGCCGCCGTCAGGCAGCTGTGCGACAAGCACGACGTTCTCTGGATCGCCGACGAAGTGCAGTCCGGTTGCGGGCGCACCGGCAGGTTCTTCGCCTTCGAGCACGAGGACGTGGTGCCCGACATCGTCACGCTGGCCAAGTCGCTCGGCGGTGGAAAAGCCGCGATCGCGGCGACCATCTGCACCAGGGCCGTCGCCAGGCGCGCGCACAGGGGAAGCGCCGCGCTGCACCACACTCCCGGCACGTTCGCGGGCACCGGTGAGGCGTGCGCGACCGCGATCACCGCCCTCAACGTGCTCTACGACGAGGGACTGCTCGACAACGCGCGGATCATCGGCGCCTACCTCACCGGCGAACTGGAGGCGCTGGCGCGCCGCCACCCCGGTCTCATCGCCGAGGTCAGAGGAAAGGGCCTGATGATCGGGCTGGAGTTCACCGGGGCCGCCCGCGCGGGCCTGCGCGCGCTCGGCCCGGTCGCCTCGGCCATGGACAGGGCGCTTCCCGGCGGCCTCGCCGTCGCCGTCGGCAGCCTGCTCAAGTCGGAGCACTCGGTGCTGGTCGGATTCACCGACTACAACCGCAACGTCCTCCGCCTGCAACCACCGCTCGGCATCGAGCACAAGCACGTGGACCAGCTCGTCGCCGCGCTCGACGACCTGCTGAGCCGGGGCGCGCTGCGACTCGGCGCCGACTTCCTCAGAACCGGCAGGGCGCCGAGGGCACCCGGCGGCGCCTGCGACGCGCCGGGCACTCCCGGCGCCCACCGGCCGCGCACCCCCGAACGGACGGGCAGCGAACAGCGCGCGCCGGGCGCGCCATTCAGCGGCGAGCGGGTGCGACGCCGGGCAGCTCACCCCGGTGCGCGAGCTGCCGCACCCTGATCCTGGACAGCCCGAACGCGCGGAGGTACCCGCGTGGCCTCCCGTCGACGCCATCGCGGTTGCGGACCCGCACGGGGCAGGCGTCCCTCGGCAGCGCGGCCAGCGCCGCCCTCGCGGCCGCCCGCTCCCCCTCGTCCGCCAGCGGTGAGCGCGCACGCGCCCTCAGCTCCGCCCGCCGCGCGGCGAACCTGGCGACGAGCAGCTCACGCCGCCTGTTGCGCGCGATCACCGAAGCCCTCGCCATCAGCGCTCCTCCCTGAACTCCACGTGTGCGCGCACGACCGGGTCGTACTTGCGCAGTACCAGGCGATCGGGATCGTTCCGGCGGTTCTTGCGGGTCACGTAGGTGTAACCGGTACCGGCGGTCGAGCGCAGCTTGACGATCGGACGCAGTTCGTTACGTGCCATGTCAGAACCTCTCCCCTCGCGCGGCGAGGCGCGCGACGACCGCGTCGATCCCCTGCTTGTCGATGGTCTTGATGCCTTTCGCCGACACGGTCAGCCGCACCCAGCGGCCCATACTGGGCACCCAGTACCGCCGCGACTGGACGTTGACGCCCCATCGCCGCGACGTCCTCATTCCCGAATGCGACACCTGTTTCCCGAACCCGGGCCCACTGCCCGTGACCTGACACACCGCGGACACGCGATCTCCCTTGTTGATATTGGTTATCGTTTTCATTTAGAGTAGCCGACCGTGACCGACACGCACCGCGTACCCCTCGTCCTCATCGGCGGACTCGCCACCGAAGCGGCCCGGTTGCTGGCCGACCGGTTCCACGCCGCTGATCGCCACACCGCGGTCGTCCACCACGACCTGCGCGACATCGCCGCCGGATTCGTGTCACGACACCTGCGATGCGGCCCGAGGGAAGCGCTCACCACCGTCGCGCTCGCGCACGGGTGCGCCTCCTGCACGCTGAGGGACGACCTGCTGCCCCTGTTGCGGGAGCTCGCCGGAAGGCCGGAGGTGAACCGGATCGTCGTCCGGCTCGACGAGGCGCTGGAGCCGGAACCGATATGCAGGGCACTCGGCGAGGTCCTCGTCGACGGCCGTCCGGTGAGCACCGACGTCGAGGTCGAAGCCGTCGTCACGGCCATCGACGTCGCGACCTGGCTCGGGGACGCGACCGGCGAGGACACCATGGCCGAGCGCGGGTGCGACGGCGACGACCGCACCGTCGCCCAGGTCGCACTGGCGCAGGCCGAGTTCGCCGACATTCTCGCCGTCTCCGGCGACGCGACGGACGCGTGGTCGGCGGCGAAGACGGGCGCCGTGCTGGAGCGGATCGCCCCGCTCGCCGCGATTCTCGAACTGTCGGCCATCGACCCGCTGGCACTCTCCGGTTTCGTCTCCGGCGAGGCGTACCGGGGCAGACCCCGCGATCCACACGCGGCGCTACTGCGGGGAGCGCCGCCGCTGCACACCGACTGCGGCGTCACGATCGTCCCGTTCGCCTCGGCTCGCCCGTTTCATCCACACCGGCTCCACGACGCGCTGGAGATTTTGCTCGACGGCGTCGTGCGGACGAGAGGAAGGGCGTGGGTGGCGGGGCGGCCCGACATCACGCTGTGGATCGAATCGGCGGGAGGCGGGCTCGGGATCGGGCACGCGGGCGGCTGGCTCGATGCACCGGAAGGACCGGCGTGGGCGGAGGTCTCTCCGGAGCGAAGGACACTCGCCTCGCTGCGCTGGCATCCGGTCTTCGGCGACAGGGCACAGGAACTGGTGATCGTCGCCGACGCCGCGGATCCGGCCACCATCACCGAGGCACTGGAGCACGCGCTGCTGACCGACGAGGAGATCGCCGAGCGCGGCACGGTGATCACCGGGCGGCACAAGACCGGGTAAGCCCGGTGCGCGACGGCATCCGCCGAGGTCACGGGGCGGCCGGATCAGCACGGCGCGGGGTTGCCCGGACCCCCACCGGCGCCGCGTCACGATCGGGTAACCTCGCTGCGGCTCCCCACTTCCCGGCAGGCACGGCCCGGCGAACGCGGCCCCGAAACCTCCGCCTGCCGAACGTGCCACACCTCGTCACCGCGAACAGGAGGCTCGGCGCGAGGAGCCACTGACCGCCGCGCCGTGAATGGAGGACAGCCGTGACAACCGCCGTTGCGGCGCCTCGGCACGGCGACCTGCGGACGACCGAGCACAGTCTCAACAGGGCCTTCCAGCGCTACGCGGTGTGGGTCAGGGTGCTGGTCGTCCTACCGTGCGCCGGAATCGGGGTCATGGTGACCCCCGATCCGTATCTCCCCGCCGCGATCGCGGTGGGCGCGCTGGCGCTGATCTGGTGCGGGTTCAGTCTCCGCTGGCTCCGACAGCGGCCGCCGGAGCCGGTCGTCGCTGCCGCCGCCGCGCTCGTCGTGCTGGTCGCCGGGCTCACCCAGCAATGGACAGGGCCGGATTCCTTCAACGGCTGGGCATTCGCGATCGCCTCCATCACCGCCATCGGCATCCAGTACGAGCTGCCGAACCGGCCGTGGCTCGCGCTCGCGGTCTCGGTCACCGCCGCCATCGCCTACACGGCCGGCACCGCGCTGCCCTCCACGAAGCCGGACGACCTGCTGCTCGGTGTGCGACTGCTCGCCGAGACGGGACTGTCCCGCCTGGCCTACGTCGTCATCAGATCGCGCGCGCGAGCCGCGGACCGCAGTATCGCGCGAGCGGCCGAACAGCGCAAAGCCGCGAGTGTCGCCGCCGCGCGAAGGGCAGCCGAACGGGAGTATCTGGCGACGCTGCACGACACCGCGAGCGCGACCCTGCTCATGGTGTCGCTCGGGGTCGCCGGGACGAACGAGCGGAGCAGGGCCTGGCTACCCGAGCGCGCGGGCAAGGACGTAGCCATCCTCACCGCACTGACCTCGGCACCGGCCGAGCGGGGGCCAGCCACGCTCGGCAGCCCCGGCGCCGAGGTCGACCTCGTCGCACTGCTCGCCGACGCGATCGAGCATCCCGCGCTGGCGGTCGAGCACCGGCTCCCCCCTTCACTTCTGCTGCCCGCGACGCCGGGGCTCGCCATCGCGCACGGCGTCGCTGAGGCGATCAGCAACGTCGCGAGACACGCCTCCGTGCGGACCGCGACACTGCGCGTCGACAGCATCGTCGGTGGCCACGGTGGCGGGCTCGTCGTCGAACTGGCCGACGAGGGCCGGGGTTTCGACCCCAATGCAGTCGCGGAGCACCGGCGCGGGCTCGCCGGTTCCATCGTCGGCAGGATGGCGGCGGCAGGCGGCAGCGCCGAGATCGAATCCGCGCCGGGCGAGGGCACGACCGTCCGCTGGAGCTGGCATGGCTGAACCGGCGGCCCTGCCCGCCCCGAGCACGGGCAGCGGCAGTGACAACCTCCGCGGGAGGGACCAGCGCGCGGAACCCGGAGTCGCCGAGCGCACCCGCGACCGGCTGCTGAGGGGAACGCGGATCGCGATCCTGCTCGTCGCGCTCACCGTGCAGTTCGTCATGTGCCTGCCCCGGCTCATCGCGAACAGCGAGGCACACCGGCCGTGGTGGCCGGAACTCGTCGCCTTCGGGATGCTGACGGCGGTGGCGATGGGCACGATCTACGTGATCGCGGCCGACAAGAATGTGTGCGGAAAGCGCAACACCTCGATGGCGGTGGTCTGCCTGCTCGCCGGTGTTCTCGCCTCGGTCGCGATCCCCTCGGACTGGCTGATCTCCGCGCCGGACTGGTCGTTCGGGCTCATCGGCTGGTACGGCCTCGCGTTGTTGTTCGACCTTCCACTGAGGGCAATGGGCGCCTTTCTCGTGTTGCACGTGCTGATCAGCGCGGGCGAGGTGGTGCTGAAGGGCATTCCGCACAGCGCGGCGCTCGCCGCGATGGCGATGGCCGCGGTGTCGGTGTGCGGTTTCCAGTTCGCCGTCGGGCTCACCACCCACCTGTTGCGCAGGACAGCCGTTGTCGCGGCTGAGGCCGCCGCGCAGGAGGAGCGCCTGCGCACGGAAGAGGCGGTCGCCGACTACACGCACAGGGACTATCAAGCTCGCTACGCGACGCTCGCGGGCACGACGGTGCCGCTGCTGCGCGGCCTCGCGGACGGGACCCGCGATCCCGATGATCCGCACACCCGGCGCGCCTGCGCCGTCGAGGCCGCGCGGATGCGGCAGCTCTTCGCGGAAAGCGACGACGTCGCCGACCGGCTGGTGCACGAGCTGAGAGCGGGCATCGACGTGGCCGAACGGCACGGGGTCTCGGTGCATCTCGCGGTGCGCGGCGCGGTGAGGGAGATACCGAAACCGGCACGGCACGAACTGGTCGGCGTCGCGTCCGCGGTGCTGACCGCCGCGGGGTCGGCCGCACGTGCCACAGTGGTCCGGACCAGTAGCACGGTGAGGGTGAGCGTCGTCGCGGACGCGCCAGGCGACACGACCGAGGCGCTCGCGCCGGCGGAGCACGTCGACGTCAGTGTCACGATCAAGGACGGGAAGTTGTGGGTGGAGGCGCGATGGCCGAGATAACGGTGACGGTGGTCGACGACCATCCCGCCATCGTCGTCGGCGTCGAGCACTGGTATGCCTCGGCGCCACGGCCGATCAGGGTGGTCGCGGCTGGAGCGACCGCGAAGGCGGCCTGGCTGCCGCCGGGGGACACGGCCGACGTCGTGGTGTTCGACTTGCAGTTGTCCAGCAGAGGCGTCCCGGCTTACGGGGACCTGCGCAGGCTGGTCGACGCGGGCCGCCGAGTCATCGTGTACACGATGCGCGACGACGAGCAGGCCGCGCTCACCTGCCTCGACATCGGCGCGTTCACCTACCTCACCAAGACCGAGGGCGCCGACCACCTCGTCGCCGCCACCATCGCGGCCGGTGAGGACCGGCCGTACACGCCGCCCGCGCTGGCCGGTGCGCTGAGTGCCAACACCCGCTCGGACCGGCCGCAGCTCTCGGCGAGGGAAGAGGAGGTGCTTGTCGAATGGTTCCAGTGCGAGTCACGCGACCTCGTCGCGCAGCGCCTCAACATCTCGGCCAAGACGGTCACCACCTACCTCGACCGGGTCCGGCTCAAGTACGCCAACGTCGGCCGCCCGGCCAGGAGCAAGGCCGCGCTCGTCGCCCGCGCCATCCAGGACGGGCTCGTCCAGGTCGACGACCTGTAGCGCTCATCGCACGGCGTTGAGCGCCCTCGGCTTCGGCAGCAGTTCGCCGGCGACGGCGCGTTGCAGGCAGGGCAACCGGTAGCGGCGCAGGCTGAGCTGCTCGACGAGGTTGAGCGAGACGAGGCCGTTCAGCAGCGTGTGCGCCTTGCCCTGGCCCACGGCGAGCAGGGCAGCGGCGTCGTCGAGGCCGAATTCGGCTTCCGCGTGCTGTGCGAGCTTTCCCAGCAACGTCGCCTCACCCGGACCGAGAAGCTGGTGTGCTCTGCCGAGGGTTCCGCGGATGCTCGCCGAGTCGTCGTCGCCGGTTTCCAGCAACGCCAGCCTGCTCCGCTCGTCCCGCAATTCCACCGCGAGCCCGGCAGGGGTCAGCGAGGGGACCCTGGCAAGCTGTTCGACGGCGATCCGCAGCGCGAGTGGCAGCCCTGCGCACAACTCCACCAGTTCCTCGATCTCGCCGCGGCGCGCGCCGGTGACCGCCGGGCCGCCGAGCGCGGTGACGAGCTGGACTCCCTCGTCCGGATCGAGCCTGCCAAGCGTCAGCCTGCTGGCTCCCTCCCTCGCGACGAGTCCCCTGAGCTGCCGCTGGCTCGTGACGACCGCGAGGCTGCCGCTGGCGGGAAGCAGATGCCTGACCTGCTCGGCATCGTGCGCGTTGTCGAGCAGCACCAGCATCGGCCGCGCCGCCGTGAGCTCGGTGAACATCGCCGAGCGACCGGAAAGTCCCCTCGGCAGTTCGGCTTCGCCGACCCCTGCCCCTTGCAGCAGCCTCGCCAGCGCCTCCCGCACCCCGAGCGGTGGCCGCGAATGAAAACCACGCAGATTGACCCGCACCGGTCCACCGGGAAACTTCCCGGCGGCCGAGGCTGCCCAGTACCTCGCGAGCGCGGTCTTCCCGACACCGGCAGGCCCGTCGACGACGATGATCCCCGGCCGGTGCCGCGAATCCAGCAACGCGTCCAGCGCGGCGAGACAGCGCCGCCTCCCGACGAGTTCGGGCCGAGGCGCCGCCGCACCGTCGTCGCCGGTCTCCCCCGGTTGCCGCCCTCTGGGTGGCTGGGACGGCGGGGACGGCACACCGGGCTCGGCGATGTCCGGCTCGCCGCCGTCGTCGGCCGCGGTGAGAATGCGGTGGTACAGCGAGCGCAGCGAGGCCGAGGGTTCGACCCCGAGCTGGTCGGCGAGCAACCTGCGCACCTCGTCGTACCTCAGCAGCGCCTCCGCGCTCCGGCCACCGAGATGCAGGGCGAGAATGTGCCGCCGCCACAGGCTTTCCCTGAACGGGTACTCGGCCAGCAGTACTCGCAACTCGACGGCCACCGCGTCGAAAGCGGCCTTGCCACCGCGCTCGATGAGCAGGTCGGCCCTGCGCTCGACGGCCCGCAACCACTCCTCGGTCAGACCGGACGCCGTCTCGACCACCCACGGCAGCGGCTGCAAACCGGCGAGGGGTTTTCCCCGCCACAGCGCCAATGCCTCGTCGAGCGCGGCCAGCTCGTTTCCCTCACCCGAGGTGGCACGCGCCCACAGCGCCCGGAAGCCGTGCAGATCGGTGCCTGCCTCCTCGACGGCGAGCAGGTAACCGCCGGGCCGGGCCTCGATGAGCCGTGCCGCGCCGTCCTCGCCGCCCGCGCCCGGCTCGCGCAGCCTGGCCCGCAGCCGCTTGATATAGGCACGCAGCGTCGTCCTCGCACCGGGCGGGACCTCCTCGCCCCACACGTGGTCGATCAGTTCCTCGGTGCTGACGAACTGACCGGCGCGCAAGGCGAGCGCGGCGAGCAGCAGGTGGAGTCTCCCTCTCGGAATCGGCACCTGCTTGCCCCCGACACGTACATCGAGATCGCCAAGAATGCCAATAGAAACCCGGTCCACCTTCGTCCTCTCACGCCTCGCCTCACCGTCACCGGAGACGCCACACCTCTTTTACTGACAGCGACGCTATCCAGCGCGCGAGGAGGGCCGTGTCGGTCATTCGGCCGACAAAACGAGCGGACTTAACGACGATTCCGGACAGAAGGACCACTGAGAGTGGACCGGGCACGCTGGACTCAGAGGCGGCTCGCCCACTCGGCGACGACGGAGAAGTACTGCCGCGCGTTGGGCGCGTAGTTGATGGCGTGCCCGTAGCCGTCGAGGACGTAGGTCTCCAGCCTCGCCTCCGGCGAGAAGTACGGTGCCTCCGAAGCCCGCAGCGCCTCGGCCGAGGAACAATCGCTGCCCAGCGGCGCGCCGCAGAAGTGCTCGTCGCCGTCACCGACGACGAGCAGCACCGGCACGTCGATCCGCTTCGTCGCCGGGATGACCACGTTGGTCATCAGAATCGTGTCGACGGCCTCCGTCGCGGCGAAGACATCCTTCGTGGACTCGTCGTAGGCGATCGCGCCGTCGTCCTCCGGCCCCGGGGAGTGGAACGCGTCGTAGCGCGTGCCGGGTGCCGTCGTGAGATAGCCGAGGTCGAGTCCCCTGCTCCGGAGAACGGGGTCGAGCGGGGCCGGAATCATGTTGGCCAGCACCGGGATCACCGTCAGATAGTTCATCCGGTGGGTCATGTCCGTGACGACGACACCGTCGACGTCGTGGTAGTTGCCCGCCTCGATCATCGCCATCGCCGCGCCGATCGAATGGCCGCCGACGACGACCTCGTCGAATCTCGGCCGCAGCGTCCGTATCACCTGATGAGCGGCACTGGCCTGGGCCGACGCGGTCACCAGCGCGCTGAGCGGTTTCGAACTCCGCCCGGTTCCCAGCCGGTCGAGCGCCAGCGTCGCGATTCCCGCCTCGTTCATCGCGAGCCGGTAGGAGCGAAGCGACGGTTCGTACCCGATGTCCCAGTACGAGCTGTCGTAGGTGCCGCCGGGAATGAGCACCTGGACCTGTGTCGCCCCTGCGGGCACACACAGCCTGCCGTACATGGCCTGCGCCGTACCGGCGACGGTCACGGGGGTCCGCAGGTCCTCGCACGTCGCCGCCGGACCTGCCCCCGCGGGGCCGGGCGCGACGACGAGAGTGAGACCGAGCGCCGCGCCGACAACGGCACCAAGCCGACGAAAACGGCTGTGCACGAAACTACCTCCACTGTTTCTCACTGTTCGCGGGGCGTCCGCGGCGTCACCGTCATCAGCAGCCCGTCCGGGTAAGCGGCGGAGGTGAATTTCATCTTCACCGGTTTTCCGGGAACGGGCACCAGCCACCATTTCGCGGCCACGGTCGCCAGCGTGATGATGATTTCGGTCCTCGCGAAAACGTTGCCCACGCATTGCCGGGTTCCTGCCCCGAACGGAATGAAAGCCCCTTTGGGAATATCCTTCGCGCGAGCGGGCGACCACCGGTCGGGGTCGAAACGATGCGGGTCCTCGTAGGAATCCGGATCGAAATGAAGCGCGTGTGGACTCACGATAACCTCAGCGCCTTCCGGAATGCGCACGCCCCCGAGTTCGACATCGGTCAGCGCGCGCCGCATGAGAATCCACACCGGATACATGCGCAGTACCTCGTCCACGACTCGCGCGGTGTAGGTCAATCGCGGAATGTCGGCGAACGTCACCGGCCCTTCCAGCACCTCGTCCAGTTCCGCGTGCAATTTCCTTTCCACGTCCGGATGCGCGGCGACCTCGTGGAAAACCCAGGCCAGCGCCAGCGCCGTCGTCTCGATTCCCGCCGTCAGCAGGGTGAGCACCTCGTCGTAGACCTGCCGGTCGGTCATTCCGGCGCCGGTGTCCTCGTGCTGCGCGAGCAACAGCATCGACAGCACGTCGCCGTGATCGGCTCCACCTTCGCGAGAATCGGCGATGACCTCCATGCCGATCGCGCGCATACGCGCGATCGCCTCGTCGAATTCCCTGTTGGCACGCAACGGAAGCCGCTCAACGATGCCCGGCGACAGCGCCCGCGCCATCCCCTGTTTGATCACCAGGAAGATCGACCTGCGCGCCTCGGCGATGGCCCGCTTTCCGATATCGGTGGAGAACAGCGCCTCGCCGACGATCGTGACCGCGAGAGCCTGCATGTCCTCCTCGACGGCCCGCACCTCACCGGCTCGCCACGAATCGGTCAGTTCGGTCGCCGCCGACACCATCGTCGTCGCGTACCGCGCGATCCGGTCGCGGTGGAACGCGGGCTGGATCAGCCTGCGCT
Organism: Prauserella marina; assembly: GCF_002240355.1. Lineage (GTDB taxonomy): Bacteria > Actinomycetota > Actinomycetes > Mycobacteriales > Pseudonocardiaceae > Prauserella_A > Prauserella_A marina. Next base: position 3,150,540 of record NZ_CP016353.1, on the reverse strand, counting down.
GCCGAAGGTGGAACTTCCCGTTCGACAGCAGCAGCCCGTTTCCGAGATATGGCGCGAACTTGTCGAACATGGCGCCCTTGCTGAAACTTCCGCCCTTGGCGACAAGGACCTCATGGGTCAGCGAAGGGCTGGTGACGACATGCACGCGCATCGGGCCGAGGAAGATCGTCACGATGTCGCCGTGTTCGCGCAGCGCCGAGGTGAACGCGAACCGGCGGCGCAGCATCGCGGGAGTATGCCCCAGCAAAGGCCAGCGGCCCGGCGCCACCGGAGCGGACATCTCTACTCCGTTCGACGCCGAATGGGACGACAAATATAGGCCCGTCTGGCGGAAGTGCGCAGTAGACCGTTCGGGTGGGATACAAGGCGTTCCACCGAAGGCCACCGCCCCTTGGCCCAGCCGCTAAGCTCGTCCCCTTCGCCGACGAAGAGGTGTTTCCCGTGACCGAAGATCACGCCTGGATTCCCGACGGAGTCGACATCTCCGTGCCCAGCATGGCCCGCACCTACGACTATCTGCTCGGTGGCGGCCACAATTTCGCCGTCGACAGGGAGATCGGCGACAAGATCGAGAGGGTGATGCCGGGATTGCGGCACGCCGCACGCGTCAACAGGGCTTTTCTCGCCAGGGCCGTGCGTTTCATGATGGACAGCGGGATCAGGCAATTCCTCGATATCGGGTCGGGAATCCCGACCGTGGCCAACGTGCACGAGGTCGCGCAGGGACGCGACCCGGAGTGCAGAGTGCTCTACGTCGACCGCGATCCGGTCGCGGTCGCGCACAGCGAACTGATCCTCACCGGAAACGAAAGGGCGGCCGTCCTCAACGCGGACATGCGCGAACCGGAGGCCATATTCGCCAGCTCCGCCGCGCGGAATCTGCTCGATCTCGACGAACCGGTCGGCCTGTTGATGTTGCTGATGCTGCACTGGATTCCCGACGATTCGGATCCGGCAGGTCTCATGAAACGGTATCTGGCACCCCTCGCGAGCGGTTCTCAGCTCGCGATGACCCACGTGTCGGCCGACCATCAGGGCGACAACCTCACCGAGGCGACCGACGTCATCAAAAAGAGCAAGAGCCCTGATCAGGTCAATGCCCGCGGCCATGCCGAAATAACCGCGTTGTTCGCCGGGTTCGAACTCGTCGAGCCCGGACTCGTCGGCTGCGGAGAATGGCGGCCACGCGGGCCCGCGGACATATCCGATAAACCCGACATGAACATGCTCGTTTACGGGGGCGTGGGCCGAAAACCCTGACAAAACGCATCCGCCACATGATTCTGACGGCCTTGCATCAAGGTGTCATTCATGGGCCGAACGATTGTCAAAACCCGGACCGTGGTTTCACTCCGTCAGGTGAGCGGCGGCCGTCGTCGTGTGGGTAAGATTCCGCCGGTCATTTCCAATCCAAACCTTCACGGCAGGGTCATGTGAATGCCGAACCCACCCAGAGATCGGGCGGGCGCACCCGGATATCCGGATGACTCCCGCGACGAGACACTGCTGGCCCGCAAATGGGTCTACCAGCTCAGCGGACACGTCGTCGTGTCCTTGGAAGGCGAGGTTTTCGGCGACCAGCTCAGAAGCCTGCTCGCCGAATTGTGCGCCGCGATCGAAAAGGGACCGGCGAACACGGAGGCGGCGGCCTTGGTCGGCGAACGCCTCGTCGATCTCGGCTACGTCGGCGAGGCGGGGTTGCGCTGCACGATCGACACGCTCGGCAAAGGACTGCCCTCGCTGGCCCGGTTCCAGCCCGCCGAGCGGTTCGCGGAGCGGATCATCCTCGGGCTCGGCTCGCTGGCTTCCGGCTTCGTCACGGCCAGCCTGCGCGCGACACTCGCGCAGCAGGACCACATGCAGCGCACGCTGGTCAAGGCGGTCCGGGACGCGCGAAGCAACCTTGAGCGAAGCGAAGCCCGGTTCGACGAGGTCGCAAGGTCCTCGTCGAGCGGCATTCTGGACATCGGGCTGGACGAGCGGATCGTGCGCCACAACGACGGCGTGCGCGATCCTGGAATACTCGCCCGCTCAGCTTTCCCAGCTCTGCCTCGGCGACATCACGCACCCCGGCTCACTCCAAGACTTGCGCGAAGACCTCGCGGATTTGCTGAAGCACGAGGGTGAGCGCATCACCCGGCCGTTGCGCCTGCTGCGCGGGGAAGGCGACGCCGCCGACATCTCGCTGGCCCTGTCCGTGCTGCGCGACGCGGACGGCCGGCCCTATCGGTTCAGCGCGGTCTTCGAAGACGGCACCGAACTGACCCTGCTGCGCAACGAACTGAGCAGGCAGGCCCTGCACGACGCCCTGACCGGCCTTCCCAACCGGCAGTTCTTCACCACCCACCTCGAAGGCGTGCTGCCCGGTGCCGATCTCGGCGTCACCGTGTTCCTGTTCGACATCGACGAATTCAGCCTCGTCCGCACCGGACTCGGTGGCCCGGCGGCGGAACGAGTCCTCGTGCACGTCGCGGGGCAGCTGGAGAACGCGTTCGCCGGCCACGAAGCCATGGTCGCCCGGCTTGACGCCGACGAGTTCGGCGTCGTGATCGAGAACTCCGCGACGCCACCGGATCCGGGCGCCCTCATCGCGGAGGTCCACAGGGAACTGGCCGAACCGCTCTTCGTCGGTGACGACGGCATCGCGATCTCGGTCAGCGCGGGCGTCGCGGGAACGCGCGCGCCCTCGGCCGGTCCCGACGCGATACTCCGCGACGCCGGATTGGCCCTGCGCAGGGCCAAAGCGCGGGGCAAGGGCCAATGGGCCGCCGCCGACCAGGACAGGGACACGCGAGACAGGCAAGCGCACGCGCTGGCTGCCGGTTTGCCCGGAGCCTGGGAGAACGGCCAGCTGTCCGTGCGCTACCAGCCGTGGGTGCGGTTGACCGACTTCCGGACCGTCGGCGTCGAAGCGCGGTTGTCGTGGGACCACCCCGCCCTCGGCACCATCGGGCACGACCGGTGTTCGGCGCTGGCGGAGCAGACCGGTTTCATTCTCCCGCTCGGCGAGGCGGTGTGGCGCGTCGCGATGGGCCAGGTCGTGTGGTGGCAACAGAGCGGCGACCCGGAACTCATGCTCTCGATCGGGCTGACCGCGCACCAGGCACTGGACTCCGGCCTCGTCGCCAGGATTCAGCAGGCCAGGCAGGAATCCGGGCTCACTCCACGGCGGCTCACGGTGGGCTTTCCCGCTCGCGCGCTACAACTGCACGATGCGGTCGTGAACTTGACCGCACTCGCGGACGCGGGAATCCGGGCCGGGATCGACGGCGGCGATCTCGGCCCGGCCGACATCGCCGCCGCGCAGGACCTTCCCGTGCGGAGCATGCGCGTCGACAAACGGCTCGTCGAACGCGCGAGCGGCGACGATTCGACGGGATTGCACACGCTCGTGCCGCTGGCCCACAAGGCGGGAGCGAGTGTGACCGTCGACGGTGTCACCACCGCTCGGCAGGCTGCTTGGTGGCGGGACGCCGGAGCCGACACGGCGACCGGTGAACTGTTCGGCGCGCCCTGCCCGCCCTGTGACATCACCGGAAGGCTGCGCTCCTGACGCCGAGTTCCGCCGCGAGCGAGTTGCCTGTTCCCGGCTTAGGCTTGCTTCACCGGAAGAAGGGAGCCGAGGTGATTCGCGTACTGCTCGCCGAGGACATCCTGGTGCGAGGAAACAGCCTCGCCGACTCGCTGGAGCCGGAGACCGACATCGACGTGGTGGCCTCGGTGACCGACGGCGCCGCCGACGTGGTGGCCACCGCGACCGCCGGCAAGCCCGACGTGGCCGTCATCGACATCACCATGCCCGGCCTGGCGGGGCTACCGCTGGCGGTGCGGCTGCACCGCGCCCTTCCCCAGTGCCGCACGCTGGTCGTCACCACGGACGGGAGGCCCGCCAACCTCGGCCGCGACGCCGACGAACACGTGAGCGGTTTCGTACCGCGCGACGCGCGAGGAAGGGAACTCGCCGAGGCGATCCGCGCGGCGGCGGCAGGCCGCAAAGTGGTCGGGTACCGGCTGGCCTATTCGACGGTGAACGTCGAGTCCAATCCGCTCACCCGCCACGAGATCGAGGTACTCCGGCAGGTCGCCGAGGGAACCTCCGCACGCGCCATGGCCAAGCGGCTCCGGCTCTCCCGAGGGGTCGTCAGGGATCTGCTGGCCTCGTCGGTCGCGAAGCTGGAAGCCCACGACCCGGCCGGAGCGACCAGGATCGCGGCCGCCGAGGGCTGGCTGTGACCGCCGAGGGCTCACACCATGCCGGTGAGCGCCTGTAGCCCGAGGCTGGTCACCGTGACCGCGATCCACAGCACGCCACCGAGCAGCAGCGGCCTCGGCCCGGCGCCACGGAGATCCGAGGGCCGCATCGCGAGCCCGATCCCGGCCAGCGCGGTGGTGATGAGGAAGGTGCCGAGCCAGGCCAGCGCGGGCTGCCATCCGTTCGGGATCACCCCGAGGCTGCCGAGCGCGGCGGCCGCGACGAACCCGACGAGGAACAGCGGAACCACCTTGTGCCAGGGAATCCGTCCCGTGTGCGCCGCGCCGCCCGCCGCGCGCTGCTGCCTTCTTGCGACGAGCAAGGCGATTCCGATGACGATCGGCACGAGCATCAGCGCTCTCGTCAGCTTGACCACGATCGCGTACTCCCCCGCGTCGGCGCCGTAGGCGTAGGCGGCCGCGACGACGGATGAGGTGTCGTTGATGGCCGTGCCGCTCAGCAGCCCGAACGCGTGCGGGTCCATCCCGAGCAACCGCCCGATGGGCGGGAACACGAGCACGGCGACGATGTTGAAGGTGAAGATGGTGCCGAGCGCGTAGGCGACGTCGCGGTCCTTCGGCTTGAGAACCGCCGTGGTCGCGGCAATGGCCGAGGCACCGCAAATCCCGGTACCGACACCGATGAGGGTGCTGGTGTCGCCGCCGACCTTGAGCAGCCGCCCGAGCAGCGCCGCGCCTGCCAGCGCGACGGCGAGGGTGCCGAGCATGACGGGCAGCGACTCGCCACCCACCTGCCACACCTGCCTCAGGGAAAGGCCGGTTCCCAGTACCACGATGGACAACTGGAGGACCGGCTTGCCCGCGACGTCGTAGCCGGGACGCAATCGGGAACCGCGCATCGACGGCACTGCCGCGGCAAGCGCCGCTCCGAGCACGATGCCGAACACGGGGCCGCCGACGACGGGGACGAGTGTGCCGAGCGCCGTCGCCACGGCGGCGACGGCGAGGGCCACCAGCAGTCCCGGCGCCGTTCCGGCGACGCGCCGGAAGGCGGCGTGCAGCCGGGGCGCGCCCATGACGGTGGCCGGGACCTCGATCCCCAGACCGGCCATGTCCCACCTTCCACTCAAATGTTCGTACATTTAAGCTAGAGAATGTACGAACATTTGGCAATGGGTAACGTGGCTCACCACGGAGGAGGTGCGATGGCGGCACGGGTACTGGAACGAGACGGCACCGCGCCGCTGTGGCGGCAACTGCTGGACGATCTGGCGCGCAGGCTCGATTCCGGCGAATTCGGCGACCAGTTCCCCGGCGAGCTCGCGCTCGTGGCCGAGTACGAGGTCAGCCGCTCGACCGTCCGGCAGGCGTTGCGGCATCTCAGGGCCGAGGGCGTCGTCGTCGCCGCGAGGGGCCGCCAGCCCAGGGTCGCGCCCGCTCCGGAGATCCAGCAGCCGCTCGGTGCGCTCTACAGCCTGTTCGCCTCGGTCGAGGCGGCCGGACTGTCCCAGCACAGCGTCGTGCACGCGCTGGACGTGCGCGCGGACGGCGTCGTCGCCGACCGGCTCGGACTGGACGGCTCGACGCCGCTGGTGTACCTGGAACGGCTGCGGCTCGCCGGAGGGGAACCCCTCGCGCTCGACCGCGTGTGGCTACCGGCGGCGCTGGCGGCACCCCTGCTCGACGTCGACTTCACGCACACCGGCCTCTACACCGAACTGGCCGCCAGAGCCGACCTGCGGCTCGACACGGGGCACGAGGAAGTACACGCCGTCATTCCCACCGAGTCCGAACAGGCCCATCTCGGCGCGACGACGGCCGCCTTCTCGATCAACCGGCTCGGCAGGGCGCAGGGAAGGCCGGTCGAATGGCGGCACACTCTCGTCAGGGGTGATCGCTTCGCGCTCAGCGCGGAATTCACCGCGAGCACGGGCTACCGGCTCACCCCGCTCGGCGCGCCACCCGCGATGGCCGAAACCGCACCGCGCGGCACGAGCCGTTCCTGACGGCACCGTCCGCGCTGCCGGCTGGTCACGGCCGGTATCGCGCCCTGACGTGAAATCGCTCGCCCTGCGGGCCGAGGATGCTGAGGTACTCGACGGGACGCTGGTCGGCGGCCCCGAACCAGTGTGGAAGGTGCGTGTCGAACTCGGCGACCTCACCGGGCTCCAGCACCATGTCCGTCTCACCGAGAATGAGCCTCAATCGTCCATTCAGGACATACAGCCAGTGATAGCCCTCGTGTGACCTCGGATCCGGTTCGTCATTGCCGGAGCCGGGCGGCAGGACGTGCTTGAATGCCTGTAACCCGCCCGGCCGCCTCGTCAGCGGAATGACGGTCATCCCGTACCGCGTGAAAGGACGGGGAAACACCCTCGGATCTCCCGTCGCGGGCGCGTCGACCAGTTCGTCGAGCGGCACCTGATACGCCTTGGCCAGCGGGAGCAGCAGTTCGAGGCTCGGCTTGCGTTGACCCGACTCCAACCGGGACAAGGTGCTGACCGCGATTCCGGTGGTCTCCGACAGCGCCGTCAAGGTCGCACCGGCGCGCTTGCGCAGTTCCCGCAACCGTGGCCCCACCGCGGTCAGTACGGCATCGAAGTCGTCAGTCACCTTCGTATTGCAGTTTCGGCAAACCGGAATGTCAAATCGCCACGGCCTGGTCGCGCCACACCGGATCGTCGCCGCCCCACGGTGTCGGCGGACGCGCCCAGTCAGCCGGTGCGCCGTCGTAGCTCACCGGTGGCAGCGCGTATCGCAGCGCGCCAAGGGCGGAAGGCCGCTCGGCGAGCCAGGTCCCTTCGTCGTAACTTCCCTTCCCCGGCTCGGTTCGCGCGATGCCGTGCATCAGCCAGTAGGCCGTCCCCGCCAGCGAAAGGCGGGCCAGCCCGCCACCGCGCTCCGCGCGCTCGGTGAGCGCACGCAGGACGGCGGCGGCAAGCAGGTAACCGGTGCCGTGATCGAGCGCCTGCGCCGGAAGCGCCCCCGGCTTTCCCTCACCTGGCGACTCGATCGCGGCGATCCCGCTCGCCGCCTGGACGAGACTGTCGAAGCCCCTTCGGCCCGCCCACGGACCGTCCCAGCCCCACGCGCACAGTTCAGCGACGACAAGCCCCTCGTGCTCGGCGAGCATGGCTTCGGCCGAGACACCGAACTTCTCCAGCGCTCCCGGCCGGTAACCGGTGATCACCACATCGGCGGCGCCAAGCAAGTCCCGGAAGGTCCTCCTCCCCGCCTTGGAGGCGAGGTCGAGCGAGGCAGAACGCTTTCCCATGCCCGTGTCGGCGTGCGCGCCGGGACTCTCCTCAAGCCATGGCGCGTCGACCCGCAGCACGTCCGCGCCGAGCAGCGCGAGCGTGCGCGTGCCGACCGGGCCCGCGATGACCCTGGTCAGATCGAGCACCTTGACTCCCTCGGCGGGAAGCCGCGCCGAGGGCAGCCCCAAGGGAACCGGCCTGCCCCACCGGGAGAACTCGACCAGCGGGCGGGGCGCGAGGCATGGTCGCGCCGCGACGGCGACCGCGAGCCCGCCACCGGCGTAGACAGCTTCCCGCACCGCCACTGCGGAACGCGTACGAAGTTCTTCCGCGACCAGCCGCGCGACCCGCTCGGGATCGGGGTCGTCGCCGATCCCCAGTACCCGCAGCAGCCGCTCGCGGTGGTGCGGATAGTTGGCGTGGGTGCGCACCCAGCCGTCCGCGGTTCTCCAGAACCGGGAAAGCGGCGCGAACGTCACCGGCTCCTCGCCGTCGACGCGGGAGAGCCGTTCGCTGACGAACGCGGTGGCGACGGCACTCTCCCGCACCCTGACCGAGGGCAGATCCGGGGTGCCGTCACGGGTTGCCAGCAACTCGGCGGCAGCCAGCGAGCAGACGCCGACGGTGGCCCTTGCCATGTTCCTGACGGGCAGCCGTGCCGCGAGCACGTCACCTGCGGTCGAGTAGGTGACACCGCGCGCGAGCGCGGGCCTGCCACCGAGCGCCGCCCACGCCTCAGCCGTGGTGGCATCGATACCGTCGGCTTCGCTGGAGTCGCTGGGTTCTTCCGGCATGCCTCCAGTGTCGTGGTGTGCTCAGCTGACCGAAAACCCGAGTCCACCACGGATCCGCGCCGGGTGCGCTACAGTCGTCACCCCGGCGCCACGGCAACCCGCACGCGAGAACGCCAAGCGCGCACCGGCGGGCGAGCGGCGCGAACATTACGGATATCGCGGACACAGGGGGCGGCCCGTGCTCGACTTTCGTATGCGGCGCATTGCCGAAGAACTGGCCGCCGATCCACGCGCCGTCCTTCCCGAACCGGTCGGCGGCCTGATCGCCGACGACAGCGAGGCGGCGGGCGCGCTCGGCGACCTGCGCGCCCATCCCGGCGACGACACCATTCACCGGCTGACCGTGCTGCTTGAGCGAGCCGGTGAGCGGGATCCCGCCGTCATCACGGCACTGCGCGCGTGGCTCACCGACCGCGCCGCGCGAACACACCTACCCGGCGAACTGGCCGTGTCCTGCCACCTTCCGGGAACGGGCGAACCCGAGGCCGTTCTCGCCGAGGTGGAACGGCTCGTCCGGCTCGCGGGCTCCGAGGTGGTCGCGCGGGAAGACACCGAAGAGGGCTCGTGGTTTCACACCTCGCCGTCCGCGCCTTCCGGGCCTCCCGGCACGACCGAAAGGCCGCCGCTCGCCGAGGCGCTCGAATCCCGGCCTGCCGGGCGGATCGATCCCGACGACGCGGTGGTCACCGCCGCGCTGATGCGGCATCTGGGACCGCTGCTGGAATCCGTGCAGGGAAGCGACACCGCCGCCGTGCGGCTCGGTGCGCTGCTCGTCGTCAAGGCAGGTGCGGCCATGGCGGTGCATCAGCTCACCGACGAGCAGCAGCGAATGCTCGACAGCCGTCCCGCGCTGTTGGCCACCCCGGCCGAGGTGCTGCCGAGGCTCGGTCTCGCCGGCACCGAACCCGCCTACCAGCAGACCGCGGCCGAACTCAGTATCGAGATGGCCAAGGCGAGCGCGCTCATCGCCGAGGTGCGCGAGGAACTGACCCGGTTCGCCGACATCGTGGGCAGCGCGGGCGCCACCGCCCCCGACGACGACGAGCAGGCGCCGGACCACCGGTGACGCCGACCGCGCCGGAAACGGCGGCGGTCAGGCGAGGATGCGCAGCGGTGCCTCCAGCAATCCGGTGAGGGTGCTCAGGAAACGGGCGCCGGTCGCGCCGTCGACGGCACGGTGATCGGCCGAGAGCGTCACGCGCAGGATCTTGCGGGCCACGAACTCGCCTTCGACGACCTTGACTTCCTCGGCGGCCGCGCCGACGGCGAGAATCGCGGCCTCCGGAGGGTTGATCACGGCGGCGAACTGCTCGATGCCGAACATGCCGAGGTTGGAGATCGTGAAGGTTCCACCCGACATCTCGGCGGCCTTGAGTTTGCCCTCGCGGGCCCGCTCCCCCTTTTCCCTCGCCTCAGCCGCGATCTCGGAGACGCTCTTGCGATCGGCGTCGGGCACGACCGGCACGACGAGCCCATCGGGTACCGCGACCGCGATGCCGAGGTTGATCCGCTTGTGCCTGGCCAGATCGTCACCGGCGAACGACACGTTGACGTCGGGGTTTTCCCGCAGCGCGACGGCGACCGCCTTCACGATCAGGTCGTTGACGCTGACCTTGGGTCCCCCGGCCCCGGCGAGGGTCGCGTTGACCGTGCCCCGGAAGGCCAGCAGCTCGGTCACATCGATCGCGCTGGTCAAATAGAAGTGCGGCGCCTGCTGCTTGCTTTCGGTGAGCCGCTTCGCCGCCACCCGGCGCATGCTGCTCAACGGCACCAGCTCGGTGTCCTCGCCTGCCTCCACAGTGGATACTGCTGACGCGGGGGCGGGGGTATCGGCGGCCTCACGTGCCGCGGATTCGACGTCGCGCCTGATGATCCGGCCGCCGGGTCCCGTTCCGGCGACCCCGGCGAGTTCGACGCCCAGTTCCCTGGCGACCTTGCGGGCCAGCGGGGAGGACTTCGGCCCTCGCTCGCCGTCCGGCACGACCGCCGCGGCCCCCGCCACCAACGGCGTGGCGGCGACAGCGGCCGGAGCCGGCACCGGCGCGGGGGAAGCCGAGCCGGTCCCGTCTCCGACGATCCCGATGGGGGTACCGATCGCGACGCGCTCCCCCTCGGCGACGAGTACCCGCTCCAGTATCCCTTCGTCGTAGGACTCCAGCTCCATGATGGCCTTGTCGGTCTCGATCTCGGCCAGCACTTCCCCCTTGCCGACCTGGTCGCCTACCTGTTTGTGCCAGGCCACGATGACGCCGTCCTCCATGGTGTCGGACAGTCGCGGCATGCTGATGTCGGGCATTTCTCGTCCTCGGTTCGACAGTGTGGTCCGGTGGTCAGCGGCGCCGGCCGACCGCGTCCAACGTTTCGGAAACAGCGGTGAGCAGCGATTCGGCCGACGGCAGCGCGGCCTGCTCAAGGGGTTTGGCGTAGGGAAGCGGAACCTCGGCTGCGGCGACCCTGCGCACCGGCGCGTCGAGGTAGTCGAACGCGCCGTCCGAAATGGACGCGGCGATCTCGGCGCCGATACCGTAGGTGAGCCAGTCGTCCTCGGCGACGACGGCACACCCGGTCTTGCGCACCGATTCGACGATCGTGTCCCTGTCGAGCGGGCGGAGGCTGCGCAGGTCGATCACCTCGGCCGAGATCCCCGATTCCTCGCGCAGCCGGTCAGCGACCGAGGTGGCGACGGCGGCCATCCGCGAGTAGCCGATGATGGTGATGTCGCTGCCTTCCCTCGTCACCGCCGCCTTGCCGATCGGGGCGGGGGCGAGGTCGTCGGGCACCTCGCCCTTGGTGTTGTACAGCGCGAGATTTTCCAGGAACAGCACGGGATCGTCGTCCCGCAGCGCCGACAGCAGCAGAGCGCGCGCGTCGGCGGGGGTACTCGGCGCCACGACCTTCAAACCGGGGACGAACGCGTAGTACAGCTCGATGTTCTGCGAGTGGGTCGCGCCGAGCTGCTGCCCGCCCCCTCCGGGGGTCCTGATGACCATCGGCACGCTCGTCTGGCCGCCGAACATGCCGTAGATCTTGGCGGCGTGGTTGACGATCTGGTCGAGCGCGAGCAACGAGAAGTTGATCGTCATGAGCTCGACGACGGGCCGCAGGCCGAGCATCGCCGCGCCGACGGCGGCGCCGACGAAGCCCTCCTCGGCGATCGGCGTGTCACGGACCCGCTTCTCGCCGAACTCGGCGAGCAGACCGGCCGTGATCTTGTAGGAGCCCTCGAAGACGCCGATCTCCTCGCCGATGAGCAAGACGTTCTCGTCGCGCTGCATCTCCTCGCGCAGGGTGCTGCGCAGCGCTTCGCGGTATGTGATGACGGGCACGATAGTCCTTTGTGGTCAGAAGAGCGGGTCGGCGGGGAGCCTCCGCGACTCACCGGCGACGGGCGTGGCGTAGGTGTAGTCGAAGAGGGTCGCCGGGTCGGGATGCGGGCTCGCGTCGGCGAATTCGACCGCCGCGTCCGCGTCGGCCTGCGCGGCGGCCTCGATCTCGATGGCGGTCGCCTCGTCGAGCAATCCGGTCTCCAGCAGCTCCGCGCGGAACCGCGTGATCGGATCGGCCCCCCTCGCCCGCTCGATCGCCTCGGCGTCGCGGTACTTTCCGGGGTCGACGACGGAGTGTCCCTTGAGCCGTTCGCTGACCGCCTCCAGCAGCGCGGGTTTCCCCTCTTCCCTCGCGCCCGCGACCAGCCGGGTCGCGGCGTCCCTCACCGCGAGTACGTCGGTACCGTCGACCCGCTCGCCGGTCATCCGGTAGGCCGAGGCGCGGCGGAACAACTCCGGCTCCGCCGACGACTGCTCGACCGTCGTTCCCATGCCGAGGTTGTTGTTGATCACGACGAAGACCACGGGCAGGTTCCACAGCGCCGCGATGTTGAGCGATTCGTGGAACGCGCCGATGTTGGTGGTCCCGTCGCCCATCTGGCACACCACCACGTCGTCGCCGCCCCGGTAGTCGATGGCGAGCGCCGCGCCGACGGCCAGCGGGAGCTGCCCTCCGACGATGCCGTAGCCGCCGAGCAGCCGCGACCCGGTGTCGAACATGTGCATCGAGCCGCCCCAGCCCTTCGAGGTGCCGGTGGTGCGGCCGTACAGCTCGGCCATCACCCTGCCCGGTTCGATGCCCTTGGCGATCGCGTAGCCGTGCTCGCGGTAGTTGGTGAACAGATAGTCACTCGGGCGCAGCGCCGCCATCAACCCGACGACGGTCGCCTCCTCGCCGAGATTCAGGTGGCAGTAGCCGCCGATCTTGGCCTGCGTGTAGCCCTGCGCCGCGCGTTCCTCGAACCGGCGGATCAGCACCATCTCGCGGTAGTAACCGCGCACGACGCCCGGATCCTCCGCGGAGAGGGCGGTGACGACCCTGTCCAGTGTCTCCGTCATCGATACTCCTCAGCGCTTCTTCGGTGCGACGTGAACGGGAAGGCCGAGCGCGGTCAGCGCGGCCTCCATGCCGATCTCGCCGAGAGTGGGATGGGCGTGGATCGTGCCCGCGAGTTCGTCGAGCGTGGCCTCCGTGGTCATCGCGAGCGCGCCCTCGGTGATCAGGTCGCTCGCCGAAGGGCCGATGATGTGCACGCCGAGCACCTCGCCGTGGACCTTGCCCGCGACGATCTTCGCGAATCCCTCGGTGTCACCGACGCTCATCGCCCTTCCCAGCGCCGAGAACGGGAACTTCGCCGTGACGACGTCGTGCCCGGCCGCGACGGCGGCGGCCTCGGTGAGACCGACGCTCGCGATCTCGGGGTGGGTGAAGGTAGCGGCGGGAATCACCGTGTAGTCGAGGTGCGCCTCGTGACCGGCGATGACGTCGGCGGCCGTGGTGCCCTGATGCGAGGCGACGTGGGCCAGCAGTGCCTTGCCCGTCACGTCGCCGATCGCGTACACGTGCTCCGTCGTGGTGCGCAGCCGCTCGTCCACGGTGATGAAGCCGCGCTCGTCGGTGGCGGCACCGGTGGCCGCGAGATTGAGGTTCGCGGTGTTGGGCGTGCGGCCGACCCCGATCAGTACGACGTCGGCTTCGAGTTCTTTCGCCTGCTGCCCCTCGACGGTGACCAGCAGCCCGGCTGGCTGATTCTTCCTCGCCTTGCGCACCGTCCGCTGCCGGATACCGGCGACCGTGCAGCCGGTGAGCACCTCGATGCCCCTGCGGGTGAACGACCTGCCGAGCGCCGTGCCGATGTCGGCGTCCTCAGCGGGAACGAGCCGGTCCCGGGTCTCCACGATCGTCACGTCGCTGCCGAAGGTGGCGAACAGGTTCGCCCATTCGGCGCCGACCGCGCTGCCTCCGACGATCACCACCCTGCCGGGAATCTCAGTGAGCCCGAACGCCCCGTCCGAAGTCACCACACCCGGCAGGTCCGCGCCATCGACGGGCAAGCGCGCGGGAACCGATCCGGTAGCGATGATCACGTCGCGGGCGCACACGGTCTCCGTCGCCGCGCCATCGGGCTCCGCCGCGTAGCGCGGGCCGCCGGGGCCCTGCGGGGAGGAACCGACGCCATGAATGTCCACTGTGGTCGGACCGGTGAACGTGGCGTGGCCGGAGATGACGGTGACGCCATTGGCTTTCAGCAGGCCCGCGACGCCGTCGGTGAGCCCCTTGACGATGCCGTCCTTGCGACCGCGCACGGTGGCGTAGTCGAAGCGGACGTTGTCGGCGAAGACCCCGAACTCGGCGGCGTCCCGCACGGTTTGCAGCACCTCGGCCGAGCGCAGCATGGCTTTGGTGGGAATGCAGCCCCAGTTGAGGCACACGCCCCCCGCGCGCTCCTTTTCCACGAGGGCCACCGAAAGCCCTCGCTGGGCGGCCCGGATCGCGGCCACGTAGCCACCAGGCCCGCCACCGACCACCAGCACATCGAATTCGCGCACGGCGTCGTGCTCCTTCTCGCGTCACGCAACTCGGTCAGGGACGAGTGTCGTGACCGCGAGGCACCGGCACCATGCGCGACAGCCCAGAACTGATCACCCTTGATTGGGCACTGTGCCCAATCAAGGGTGATCAAGCCCCATCGCGCCCAGTCACGCCCCCGGCGCCGGGCCCTCCTCGTCGCGGGGCAGGTCGAGCGCCGACAGCGCGAGAGATAGCTCGACGTAGGCCTTCCGCCCCTCAAGCGGCCTTCCGATCAGCTCGGCCACGCGCTGCAACCGGTTCAACACGGTGTTGCGGTGGCAGTGCAGGCGCACGGCGGCGTTGGCGGCGGAGCGGTTCTCCTCCAGCCAGGCGGTGATGGTCCGCAACAGCACGTCACGTTCCTTCTCGGGCCTGGCGAGCACGCCGCCGAGGACCTGACCTGCCATGCGCGCCGCCAGTTCGGGCGAGCGCACGAGCAGCGCCTCCGGGTAGCGCTGTTCCAGTGAGACCACCTCGGCCGCCCCCTTGGGCGAGGTGCCCAACGCGACCTGAGCCAGCGCGTGTGCCGTGCCGATCTCGGTGAGCGAGGCGACGGGCGGCGACACCCCGGCTCTGCCCCTGGCCAGCGGACGCAACCGGTCGAGCACCGCGGCAGGCGGCCGGTTCTCCAGCGCGACGATGCCGACCTCGGTATCCACTCTGGACTGCCAGACCGAGAAGATCCGCAGCGCGCTGAGCGTCGCCCTCGGGCTCGACAGCGCCGGGGTACCGTCGGCGGCCTGGTCGGCCACCACGACGACGTAACCACCGCCCGCTGGCAGGTTCAGCTCGCTCGCCGCCCTCGCCGCGAACGTCGCGTCACCCGCCCTTCCGCCGAGCAGGTCCTCGATCAGCGCGTGCCGTCGCTGCTCGTCGAGCCGGACGCGCTCCAGCTCGGTGTTGCGGTAGTACGTCGACAGCGTCGAGGACAGCCCGTCGATCACCGACCACATCGCGGTACCGGCCTCCAGCACGTCGTGCGGGGCCACCCCGGTCAGCTCCGCCTGTTCGAGCAGCGCCTCCCACACGATGCGGCCGCCGAGCCGGAAGGTCCGCAACATCACTTCGAGGCGGACGCCCTGTTCGGCCCTGTGCCTGCCGATCGAGGCGGCGACGTCGTCCCCGTCCGGCCCTCCGGCCGCACCGCTGAGGATCTCCAGTATCCGGGTCAGGTACTGCTTGCAGCCTTCGCGCAGATCGGCGCGGGGTACCGGTTCGTAGTCGGTCCACTCCGGATTGTCGGTGAAGATCGCCGTCAGCAACCGGCCGGTCAGCACATCGACATCGGTCAGCCACGCCTCGGCAAGCGTCCTGGTACTCGCCGACGCGGTATCACCTCGCGCGTCTCGCACAACATCTCGCACAACATCTCGCACAACAGAGCAGACTAACCCTCCCCCGCGGCGACTCCCGTCCCGCTCGGCTCAGGGAATCGATCATTGCTTTTCGGTACCCTGTAGGGGTATAAACGACGCATACCCCGGCCGGGTATCCGCGAGTCACGAGGAGGAACCGTGCCCCGCATCGCAGCCGCCGATCAGGACACCGCACCCGAGCGTTCGCGTGCCGTGCTCGCCGAGCTCACCGAGCGTTCGGGGCAGGTGGGCCCCATGGTCGCGACCATGGCACACTCCCCCGCACTGCTCATGGGCTACCTCGAACTGTCGAGGGCGATGAAGCGAGCCACGCTGCCACGGGCGCTGAGCGAGAAGATCTCGCTGGCGCTCCAGCAGTGGATCGGCTGCGAGCTGTGCCTGGCCGCCCACACGCGGGCCGCGCGCAAAGCCGGGGTCACCGAGTCCGGCATCACGCTCGCGAGGCAGGGGGTCGCCGCCGACGAGCGGGAAACCGCGCTGCTGACCTTCGCCGTGCGGGTACTGGCCGAGCCATCGGGTCTCACCGACGCCGACATCGCGGAGCTGGGCGAGCACGGCTGGACCGAGCGGATCATCGCCGATGTGGTCGGCCTTGTCGCGCTCAACCAGCTCACCGGCTCGTTCAACCTGGTGGCTGGGCTTCATCCGGCGCCAGCGGCCTAGCATCGCGGCTCGGCTCCGATCTCCCTGAGCCGGGCCGCGACGTCTTCCGGCAGCGAGTCGGTGATGAGGCACCCATCCCCGACTCCGAACCGGCGAGGTGCTTGAGCTGTCAGCCGTCCAATGCGGACAGTTCGCTGGTCCGGTCGGCCAGCGCGTCCAGACGAGCACCGCCTGTTCGGCACTCAGATCGGCGAAGCGGGCGTTGTGATCACTCGTGAAGCACACGACCTCACAGCGTCTTGAGCCCGGCCGCAACCAGCGGATGCCTGATGTCGGCCCGCTCGGGGTCGGCGAGGGTGGACAGGCTCTCGGAGCTCGCGACGGTGTAGCTCGCGGCGGAAATCTCCGCCTGCCTGCCCCGCCCCGACGGGCAGAACGGGCAATTCTCCTCGGCGGGCCGGAACGCCCGGTGCTGCCGGTGCGCCGCCATCATGACCCATTCGTCCAGCAGCGGATCGAGCCGCAATTGCGACGCCGCCGAACTGATAAGCCTTCCCGTGGTGCGGACGACGGTGCCGACCTATACCGGTGCTCGGCGTGGGCATGGAACTGGAGGTCATCTCTGCCGTGGTACTGGGCGGCACACTGCTCACCGGTGGCGCGGGTACCGGCTCGGCTCGCTCGTCGGCGTGCTGCTGCTGCTGCTCCAGGTGATCAAGCACGTCATCAACCAGATCGGGTCGCTGAAATCGAACTGGCAGGCGCTGGTGAGCGGCACCATCCTGCTCGTCGTCGTCACGGTGCAACGATGGCTGGCGTTCGGGCAACGACGCCGAGCCAAGGACTGTCCATTGTGGATTGAGCACGCCGGACAGGCCGCAGTGCGCCGTTCACACCGAGGTCAGCTCAAGCATTTCCTCGATCGTCCGCAATGCCATGCCGGGGATCTCGGCTTCGGTGTAGGGAAGGCCGCTGCCGCCGACGTGCACATACGCGGTCACGTGCTCAAGCAGGACAGCCGAATTCACGCTGGTTTCGGAGATGCCTCCCCCGGTACGTACGACCGACTGATCCCAGTCACCGGGAAGAACCGTTTCGACCGGGTCGTCCTGGTAGTAGTATTCGATGTTCTTCTCATACGTCGCCTTCGCCTTTTCGGGCGTCGAACCCACCCAGATCGCGACACTCAGCACCACCGAACGGCCCTCGCCCCGGTAATTGAGCACGCAGCCCATCGACCCTTGACCACTCCCGAGTTCGAAGTCGAAATCCAGCCTCGGCGACGCCTCGGACATACCTGAGACATAGGGATCGATGGTGACCCTGTCGCACAGGTCGTCGATGTACCGCCAGGTCCCGCCTCGGTGCGAATCGGGGGTGTCGTCGCCGGGTTGCTCCGGACTCTCCGGTTCGTCCGCGCTGATCTCGAATCCGCCCCGACCTTGCGCGACCGGCGCACCGTCGTCGCCGGAACCGCCGTCTCTCGTGACGTAGAAGACGACGCCGACAGCCACGACCGCGACGAGAGCCGCACTGACGATCCCGATCAGCAATCCCCTCTTCGGGGGTCGTGGTGGTACGCCAGCTCCGCCGTACGTACCGGATCGCGCCCCATGTCCGGGCTCACCCCGCCATCCGGGCATGTCGTGCTGCGGCGGATACGTCATGGTGGCTCGTCCTTCGCTGGTGTCCGGACCGGCTTCGAGCCGGTCGGCTGCTTTCGGTATCGGCTGGCTCACGGCACCAGGCCCAGCCGAAGGAGACATTCCAGACTCCCCGGCGGAAAGCTAGCAGTCCACCCAGCGCGGACACCCTGGTTTCATTCCGATCCAGTAACGGCAGGGCCGAAGGTGTCCTCGACCGTACGGGCTTGCCCCGCCGTCACTCCGCCGAACGAGCCGATTCCACCGACGGTTGCGGGACCGGCTGCTCCGGGACGGCCGCGTGCGCGACGATGAGTTCGCCGACCCGCTCGCGCAAGGGGCCCCGGTACTCCTCCGCGAGACCGGAATCGGTGATCAGCACGTCGGCCGCCTCGATACCGGCGATGGTGCTGATCCCGAGCACACCGTATTTGGTGTGGTCGGCGAGTACGACGAACCGCCGCGACGCTTCGACGAAAGCCCGGTCGGTCTCGGCCTCCACGAGATTGGGAGTGGTGAACCCGCTGCGCAGATCCATGCCGTGCACGCCGAGGAACATCAGGTCGAGGTTGACCGAACGGATCGCGGCGACGGCGAACGGGCCGACGAGGGCCTCGGACGGCGTGCGGATGCCTCCGGTGAGCACGACCGTCTGATCAGGACGCGGTTGCCCTGAGAACAGATCGGCCACCTGCACGGAATTGGTCACGACGGTGATGTCGGGGACGTCCCTCAGCGATCTGGCGAACGTCCAGGTCGTCGTACCACCCGAGAGACCGAGCGCCATTCCCGGCTCGACGAGGCTCAGCGCCTCCGTCGCGATCGCTTCCTTCTCGGCGTTCTGCCGGTTGGATTTCGCGGCGAAGCCCGGTTCCTCGGTACTGCGCCCTCCCGGAAGCACGGCGCCACCGTGCACCTTCTGGAGTTGCCCCTCACGCGCGAGAACACCGAGGTCCCTGCGGATCGTCATGTCCGACACGCCGAGCCGGGCCACCAGATCGCTGACCTGCACGGCGCCGCTGCGACGGATCTCATCGAGTATCCGTGCCCGCCGTTGGCTCGCCAGCATCGCCGCCCCTCCGCTCGCTGTGGTTCCCGGCCCCAACCCTCGTCAAGGGTCGCACATTATCGCACGCACATCGAGGATTCCCGGCAACAGTCAACACCACGGCGGCAGCGGTTCCGGCTCGCCGGATGCCCGGTATTTTGCTGATTTTGTGTCCCGGCAGGCGGTCTGGCTCGTCTGCCCGCCCGCTTCGCGCGGTTTGCCGCGTTTACCCAGTCCGACATATTCACACAGAATTCGACGTGGCCAAGTATGTCCACAGTGGATCCAAGGACTCAGGACGGCTCGGTTTCGGGTGTAAAAACCGGCGTTAGGAAAACGTCAAGAACACCAGCGGCATCTTGAAAGCGGGAGCTCGCACTGCGATGACAGTAGCTGTGACTGTCCGGATGGAGCGAACCAGCGGTCGTAACGCGGGCGTACCGCAGGGCTTCGCGCTCGCGCGGGCAGGCGTGCTTTTCGTGCTGACAGCGTTTCTGCTTCACCTCGTCGACGCCGCGGCACCGATGGCATTCGTGCTGCTCGCCGCCGAGGCCGTCCTCGGCGCCTCACGACTGTCATCGACGCACGGCACGATCGCGGGCGCGCTCGCCGCGGTGAGCTTCGTGGTGTTCGCCGTACTGGGCGGCATCGGAGCGGGTACCGTCCTGCTCGCCATCGTCGGCTTTCCCCTCATGATGACGCTGGGCAGACTGGCGACTCGCCACACCACCGCCTGAACCGTCCACAGTAGCCAGCCGGAACGCTCGCCGTCACCGGCGCTCTCATTCCCTTCGGCAGCACGGCGCCGTCGCGCGGTGCCCTTGTCCCACTTGCCGTTCTCCTGCTGCTAGGCTGCGGCCCGGTCAGCGAATCTTCTTTGCAGGCAAAGGAATGACGAATGCGCCCGGGTGATCGCCGCACTGAGCCCAGCCGCTGGCTCACCCGGACGAATGACCAGAACGCCGACGGGGCAAGACCCAGAGTAGCTGTCGGCACGTAAAGGTTCATACCTTCGTGCGAGCGGCGGCCCCTCCGCGTCTGTTCCCCCAGTTTCCGCCGAACCGTTGGGACGTCAATGCTGCAAATCCCCGTCCGCGAATTGGACATCGAACCGGGCCATGTGTCGCAATGGCGGCTCAGCTCGACCACGACCGAAGCCCCCGAGCCGTCCGTGCCGTCCGAGGTGTCACAGCGGCGGGACGCGTCGTTCAACCAGAACAAACACTTCACCGCCGCGGTCGAAGCCAGGCAGGACGCCGACCCGCTCGCCTCCTGGGTGGCTACCACCTTCGAACTGCCCGGCGCGCTCGATCACGCGGCGCTGACATCGGCACTGCTGTACTTCGTGCGCAGGCACGAGGTGCTGCGCTGCGAATTCACGGGACTCACCGGCGACGTGAGCTGCACGGCGCTGCCTGCCGACGAGGTCACGATCACCCGCGACGACATCGGGTACCTCGCGACAACGGCCGAGCTCAGGGACTTCATCCACGAGTTCTTCGTGTCCGGTATCGACACGCTGCGCTGGCCGCTCATCGTCATGGGCGCCGTCGAACGCCCGGACTACACCACGATGTTCGTCGCCTACGATCACCTCGTCTGCGACGGCATGTCGAGCCCCATCGCGGTCAACGACATCACCGCCGCCTACACCGCCTACGCCGAGGGCCGCGAGCCCGAATTGCCGGAGGCGGGCAGCTACGTCGACTTCGGGCACGTCCAGCGTCACCGGTACACCTCGATCGAAGCCGACGACCCGAAGCTCGGATACTGGAGGGACTTCACCGCCCGCAACGGAGGGTTCTTCCCCCGCTACCCACTCGACCTCGGGCTCGAACCCGGTCAGATGTACGAGACGGTCAACGACACCGACGCGTTGCTGACCCCTGAGGAGACCGCCGCGCTGAGCAGCCGCAGCGTCGACGCCGGCGGCCGGTTGTCGATGGCCGTGCTCGCCGCCACCGGTGTCGCGCTGCGCGAAGCGGGCGGCCCCGACGTGTACCGGGGGCTGATGCCGGTCAGCGAACGCGGAAAAGGCGGCTGGCGGCACTCCATGGGCTGGTTCGTGAACACGATGCCCATCGAGTTCTCCGTCGCCGCCGACAAAGACTTCGCCGAACTCGTCAAAGGCGTCGACGTCGCCCTTCAGGACATGCTCGCCGGAGCGGAGGTCCCGTTCGTCAAGGCATGGCAGGTGCTCGCTCCCGAACTGGCGAACCTCAGGTCGTGGCCCTACGCCGTGAACTTCTTCTCCTACCTCGACTTCCGGAAGGCACTCGGCGGCGAGCACCTCCCCAAGTGGAACGCGAAGAAACACATCTGGGCCTCGCGCAGCAACGGCATCTGCCACTGGTTCCACCGCAACGCCGATGGCCTTTTCGTCAACTCCATCTACGCCGACACCCCGCGAGCACACGAAACCAAGGCGAGATTCAAGGACCTGGTCGCCGAAACCCTTCGCGACATGGCGAAGGGACGCATGAGCTGAGGGCGGTTCAGCCCAGCAGCTTCCCGAGTTCGGCGAGCAACTCCCTCGCCCTCGCCAGCTCGGCCGTTCCCGGTCCGGTCGCCGGCCCGGTGACTTCCCTGTCGAGCGGTCCGATCCGCACCGTCTCCGCCGTTTCGGACACGTCGATGTCGAACACGACCCGATCCGCCCTGTGCCAGGCGGAAAACCATTCGAGCGGCCGGTCGTACTGGTCGGTGGTCTCACCTTCCAGCAACAGCAACGGACCGCCCTGCTCGGTGTGCAACGCCTCGGCAAGCAGGTCGTCGGCGGCGACAGCGCGCACCTGCCTTCGCCCGCTCACCGGCCGCAGCTCGTAGCGGCTCGCGAGCAGCCGGTGCAGCGAGGCGTCGGTGAGTTCCCCCGCGGTCAGACCGGGAACCCGCTCCGATGGCAGCCAGGTGCGCACATAGGACAGTGGGTTGCCGTCGACGAGCCTGACCCTTTCCAGCCTCACCGTCTCCGCCGTGCGCAGGAACGCCCTGGCGGGCGGCGGCGGTTCGTCGGCCCGCAACTCACGCACGGTGGTGCGCAGCTCCTGGCCGCTTCCCGCGAACTGGTCGAACATGCCCGTCGCCCGCTGGACCAGCCTCCGGTACTCCGAAGGCGAGGCGACCACGGTCGGCCTGCCCTGGCTGCGGATGAGGAGCCCGTCGGCGGCGAGACCGGCGACGGCCTGACGGATCACGCTGCGGCCGACCCCGAAGGCCGAGCACAGTTCGGCCTCGCTGGGCAGCACCGCGCCCGGCGGCAGGTCGTGCCCGAGGATCCGCCGCCGAAGGGACTGCGCGACCTGCTGATGCAGTGGCCGCGATGTGTTCCTGTCGACGCCCATGATCGGAAGTCTATGCCGCCCCATCCGAGCGGGCCGTCTCCCACACCTGGTGCCAGCCTGGGGCGAGTTCGGCGGCCCTTCGCGTCGCGAGCACCATGCTGGCTTCCCTCGCGATGCCCTTGCCCGCGATGTCGAACGCGGTGCCGTGATCGACCGACACCCGCACGACGGGAAGTCCGACGGTGATGTTCACGCCGTCGTCGCCGTACACCGCCTTGAACGGCGCGTGACCCTGGTCGTGGTAGCACACGACGACGAAACGCCAGTTTCCCCTGACGGCGGAGGGAATGAGCGCATCGGCCGGAAGCGGGCCGACCGCGTTGATTCCCTCCGCCTTCGCCCTTTTCACCGCGGGAGCGAGGATGTCGGCGTCCTCGTCGCCGAACAGGCGGTCCTCCCCCGCGTGCGGGTTGAGCCCAGCCACGCCGATCCGTTCCTGTCCTTTGCCGAGCGCGGTGGCGAAGGAACCGACGAGGCGCAGCACGTTGCCGGTGCGCTCCGGAGTGACACCGCCGATCGCCTCGCGCAGCGAGACGTGGGTGGTCAGGTGGAAGAAGAACAGCTCACCGGCGGAGAGGACGAGACTGAAATTGGTTACGCCGAACTCGTGGGCGAGCAGTTCGGTGTGGCCGGGCCAGTCGTGTCCTCCCGCGTGCATGGCCGCCTTGTTCAGCGGGGCGGTCACGATGCCGTCGACGAGCCCTTCCCTCGCCAGCGCGCAGGCCCGCATCACGAACCTCGCCGCCGCGTCACCGGCGACGCCGCTCAGTTCGCCGGGAGGCAGCTCAGGCAACGGCTCGCCTTCCTGCACCAGTTCGATCGTGCCCTCGGCGTTCTCGGCATCGCGCGGCGAGGCCAGCACCCGCACCACGCCGGGATCCTCTCCGAGCATGGCCACGGCCCTGCTGACCGTGCCCTCGTCACCGACGACGACCGGCGTGCAGATCTGCCTGAGATCGTTGTGGCGCAACAGGGTGCGCACCGTGATTTCCGGGCCGATCCCCGCGACGTCGCCAAGAGTGAGGGCGAGTGTGGGCAGCTGCTGGTCGGTCAACGATCGCTCCTGTTCTCTCGTACCGCGTCCGCGGCCTTGATCAATACGCCGGGTCCACCGAAGCCACCCGCTTTCGTCGCGACCGGCAGACCCGCCGCCCAGCCACCGACGACGGCGCCGAGCGCGACACCGGGCGCGACGTGGCCGCGCAACCGGATCCCGGTGCTGTCGAGCCCGTCGAGCAGTGCCCGCGCCCCGTCTCCGCCGGTGACGACGACACCGGCCACGTTTCCCGAGCGCACCACCCGTGCGGCGGCGTCGGCGAGGCGGCGCGGCACCAGGCCGGCGGCGACGGTCGCGGTTTCCCGTTCGGGGGCGATGACGAGCAGGGCGCGGGGCCGGGCGCTCGCCGAGGCGAGTACACCGTCGACGAACACCTCCCACGCGGTGTCGTCGGACAGTTCCAGCCCGGTCGGCTCGTGCCGCACCGCGGCGGCGTCGGTGAGCGCGGAGGCCTGCTCGCGGGAGGCCGCGTTGAGGCTCGTGACCACGACGAGCGCGGTCGAGGGCCGTTCCCGTGGCCGCCACCGTTTCGCGAGTGCCGAGGCCAGTCCGGCGGAGCCGACGGGCAGCGCGCGGTCGCCGAGCTCGGCGACCGCTGCGGCGATCCGGTCGAGACCGGCGTTGTCGGCCGCGTCGAGTACGACGACCCCGCTGCCCGCCTCCCGGATCCGGTCGGCCCATCGCGAGGGCGGCTCGGCCGGATCGAGCCGCACGAGCGGCGCGCCGAGCAGTTCGGGTACCTCGCTCATGGTCACCGGGTTGACCGGGTCCGAACCGATCACCGTCTCGGCGACCGGGACGCCGTCGACGAGCAGTGTTCCACCGGCGACCGTCCTGCCGACGTCGGGAAAGGCGGGACAGACCACGGCGATGGTGCCCGGTGCCAGCACGCCGAGCGCGGCGTCGATCTCGGCCCGGATGGGGCCGCGTAGCGTCGAATCGACCTTCTTGAAGAACCGCGTCACGCCCTGTTCGCGCAGTCGCGCGGTAGCGTCTCGAACCTTGACGGCGGCATCGTGCTCGCCGAGTGCCCGTGAATCCGTCGTCACGGCGACCACGGTCGCCGCCGCTCCGGGGCTGGTCTCACCGCTGCGCAACCTGAGTTCGGCGGTCCAGCCCTGCTCGGAGAACTGCACGGCGGTGTCACCGGCGCCGGTCAGGTCGTCGGCGATGATCGCGATGTCGTAGCTCATGACGGTTGCGTCTCCACGACCCCGGCCGGACGCAGCGCACCGGCACGGTTGAGTGCCCACGTCGCCAGCAGGGGCGCGACGATGGCCGTCACCAGCACCGATGCCGCCACTTGCGCTGTCGCGGTGCCGACGAACTCCTGGAACCGGGGATCGGCCGCCGCGACGACAGCGGGTGTAGCAATGGCGTTGCCCGCGGTGGTGCCCTGCGCGAAGCCGATGCCGGACATCGCGCCACGGCGAAGGATGAACCGGTATCCGAGGTAGCAGAGGAAACCGGTGAACGGTGCCACGATCAGGCCGACGACCACACCGGTGAGCCCGCCGGTGACCACGTCGCCGAGGTCGATGCCGGTACCGAGCGCGAAGGCGAAGAACGGGATGACGATGTTGGGCACCGGCTCGACGACCTTGCTCCACTGCCGGTCCAGGTTGCCGACGAGCACGCCGAGCAGGAACGGGACGATGGCCGCGACCAGCGCGAGCACCGGGATGTCGCCGAATCCGGACGCGCCGAGGAACAGCAGGCTCAGGAACGGCCCGTCGTTGATGGCGCTCGCGATGTAGGCGCCGCGGTCGCGCTCGTCGCCGTACTGACCGGCGAACGCGAGCCAGAGCCCGCCATTGCTGTTGTCGATCGCGGCGAGCAGGCCCAGCAGTGAGACGCCGAGCAGGCCGTCGATGCCGACGAAGACCCCGAGCAGCACGACGAGGCCCGCCGGGATCAGGCTCTTCATCAGCAGCATCGTGCCCGCGGTGGCGAGGATCGGGCCGCCGGTGCGCATCGAGACCTGCGTGCCCGTCGCGAAGATCAGCAGCGCGATGAGCGGTAGTGCGCTGTCCTGGAACAACGCGGTCGTGAAGCTGCCGATCTCCAGCGCACCGGGGGCGAAGGTGCCGAAAAGGGTGCCGAGAACCAGCGGAATCAGCATCAGTCCGCCTGGGATGCGTTGCATCGTGGCGAACAGGGGAACTCGCGACGTTTCCGAACCACTCACGCCGGCCTCCTTGCAGGCACCCGACCCGTAGGTCGCTTATACGTACATGTTGTACGTATAAGAACATACCGGGGCGTGCCCGAACCAGCCCCCGCCCGTCCGCCGAGCCCCGCGAGTCCCCCGTACGTCCGCGAGTCCCCCGCCCAGGACGCCGAGATCCGCACTCAGATGCCCGAGTTCTGCGTTCAGGACCGCGAGATCCGCATCCGGGACCGCGAGATCCGCGTGCAGGACCCTGAGATCCGAATCCTGGCCACCGAGATCCGCGGTGGGGTATGCGAGATGCACACCCACGCGACCGAGATCCACAATCGGCGAGACCCACACCCCGATGCTGACCACATCCGACGACGCCCACATGCGACGAGGTACACGCCCGGCGACGACGAGATCCGGTGCCGCCACCATCGCGGTGGTCGCGAATGTCGCGAACAGTCACTTCCTGGATCCAGTGCGTGATGACGTGGATGAACGGGGATGGACTCGGTGCCGGTTGCTCTCACCGTCTTCGACTCGCCTGTCCTTCCACTCGCGCGTCCGGCGTCACGACACGGTCTCCCCGGCGGATCTCGCCCGCACGAACGCAGATCTCGGCGACCTGATCGCGCATGTCACGGCCCCGAATGCGGATCTCGCCGTCCCGAATGCGGATCTCGGCCGCCTGAGTGCGGATCTCGACGGCCTGGACGGGGGACTCGCGGGTTCCGCGGGCAAGGGCACGGGGGAGGCGGGCTCCTGGGCCGCTAGCGGCGGGTCCGCCTTCGCTTGCCGAGCCAGCCCGCGAGCACACCGGCGAGGAAGGTGAACAACAAGGTCAACCAAAGCGGCGCCGTCAGCGCCGCCCCGAAGAGGTGAACGCTGGTCTCATTGCGGTTCTGCAGAACGAAGACCAGCGCCACCACGACGATGGCCAGCGCGAGCCACGTGGTGACCGGCACCGCCCGCAGCTTCGTCCCGATGGCCCTTCCCCAGCCTGCGCGTACGGTGCTCATGGCTCACTCCGTTCCTCAAGACGCGGCTCTCCCAGTATGCGGCCGGAACGACGGCACGCGAGGCACGGGCATTTCACACTTTACGGGCACGGCGGACGCCGTCACGACCGTCCTCAACGGACGGATCACCGAACAACGGAGGAAGCGCGCGCACCATGAGCACCGACCACACGAGGTGGGTGAGCACCGGTGCCGCGATACCGCCGCTCGCCTTCCGTTGCAGGCCGCACAGCGTTCCCATCACGGCCGAGGCCACCACCAGAGCCGGATTGCGGGTGGCCGTGGTGACGAGGACATACGCCGCCGTCGACGTCAGCACGGGCCGGGTCCCGCCAGCGGCGTACACCGCGCCGCGGAAGAAGACCTCCTCCGCGGCGCCATTGACCACCGTTGTCAGCAGGATCGCCCTGGGATCTCCCGCCTTCGCGTGCCGCAGGACCCCGGTGATCGCCTTGCGCAGCAACGGGATTCGCCGCGCGGGCACGGCACAGATCCGGAAGAACCCGAACGCCGCCGCGCCGGTCGCGACTCCCGACAGCCACCCGGCAGTGCCCGCGCGGGGCCGCCGTCGCGGGGACGAGGGCCCGGCCAGCAGTCCTCCCGCGAGCCACACGGCGGCGGTCACCGTGCCGAAAACGTAGAACGTCCTCGACGCCGGGCTGGCCGACAGCGACCGGCCCAGCGTGGCCGCGCCCAGCGCACCGGCGCAGGCGAGCACACGCGACCTCGGCACCGCGGCACGCGACAAGGTCACCTGCGTTCCTTCCGCTCACGACGGGACATCGCCCGCTCCCGCAGGGCGGCCAGAGCCGCGTCGTCGTATCCCATGGGCGTGAAGTCCACGATCTCGCGAATGCCACCGTGCCGGTCGTCGGAGACGACGACCTCGTTGCCCATCGAATCGATGAGCGCCCTTCCCGTCGGCACGTCGACATCGGTGACCAGCGACAGCCATTGCGACGACAACCGGGGCGACAGAAGGGGAACGGCGATCACGAGCAGCCGCCGACCTTCCAGCACGGCGAGCCTCTTCAGCATGTCCACATAGGTCAGCACCTCGCTTCCGCCGATCTCGAAGGTCCTGCCGATGGCGGCTGGTTCCCCGAGCACGGCGACGAGATACCGCACGACGTCGGCGACCGCGATGGGTTGCGCGCGGGTGCCGACCCAGCGCGGCGTGACCATGACGGGAAGATTCTCCACGAGCTGGCGGGTGATCTCCCAGGAGATCCCGCCGTGCCCGATGATGATCCCCGCGCGAAGTACGGTGACCGGAACGCCTTCGGCGGCCAGTACGTACTCGACCTGCCGCCTGCTGCGCAGGTGCGCGGAAAGCTCGTCGGATTCCTCGCCGAGACCGCCGAGATACACCAGGTTGTGCACACCGGCGTCCCTTGCGGCCGTGGCAAAGGCCCTCGCCGCCGCGGCGTCCTGTTGTTCGAAGTCCCGCTCGCCCAGCGAGTGCACGAGGTAGTACGCCGCGTCGACACCGGCAAGCGCGGAGCGCAGCGAGTCCTCGTCGTGCACGTCGCCATAGACAGCGGTGCCCGCACCGGCGTAATGCTCCGGCTGCCTCGTCATCGCGAGCACGGTGTGCCCGTGCTCCTCAAGCGCGGGACAGAGCCTGCGGCCGACGAAGCCGGAGGATCCCGCCACCAGAACTCTCATCAGCCACACCCGATCATGCTCGCCCGCGACGTGGTGTCGCGTTCGGACGGCACCCGCCGCCCCGCGCCGAAGCGACGGTAATCCACGACGGGACACGCCGCAGGACGAGCGGCGTTCAGCCCGCGCTGCCACGCGCCTTTCCGTGCGCGTCGTGCGGGAGATCCGCGTAGTGCCACTGGTGGTCCCTCGCATGCCTGCACGCCTGTTCGAGATCGCCCGCTTCGAGCGAGGCGAGCAGTTCGGCGTGGTCGCGAGCGACCTGGCGCGGGCTCACATCGGCCGCGACCATCGTCACCGCCGTGCGGGCCTCGATTTGCAGCGCCTCCCACGACAACGCGAGCAGTTCGTTGTGCGCGGCGCGGACGATGTGCCGGTGGAAGGCGACACTCGCCCAGCAGGCCGCCTCCGCGTCGTCCGCTTTCGCCGCCGCGCGCATCGCCTTGACCTCGGCGCGCAGTTCGGCCAGCGGCAACCGGCCGCCGAGCATCGCCAGCCGGGTCGCCGTCTCTTCGAGCGCGGCCCTGACGACGTAGCTCTCCTTGAGCGTCTGCTGGACGAAGTGCCTGACGAACGTACCGCGCCGCGGCCGGGTTTCCACCATCCGCATGGACTCCAGCTCGCGCAACGCCTCGCGCACCGGGGCCTGACTCGTGCCGTACGTCGCCGCGAGTTGGGTCTCCACCAGCCGCTGTCCCGGCTTGATCTCACCGGAGACGATCCTGCTGACGAGTGCGTCCCTGATCTGCTGCGCGAGCGTGAGGCGGGCCAGCGGTTGTTCGGCGTTGCCGGTCATCGGGCAACGATAACAACGCCGGGTTATCGATTCTCGATGACGCCACGCCCTTGACCGTGCCGCCGACCCGGCCTAGCTTTAGCGATTATCAATTATCGATAGTTACCCGCTCGAACCGCTCCACCACTCCCGGCGAACCGATGACGCTGTCGCGAGAAGAGGTAAGAGCATGCTGGTCACGGCGGTGCACGCGCCCGAATCGATCTCGGCGGCGACGGATCTGCTCCATCAAGGCGGCTCCGTGCTCGGCGGTGGAACGCTCGTCATGGCAGCGGTGAACGCGGGCGAGGCCCCCTCGGCCGAACTGATCAGCCTGCACCGGCTCGGCCTCTCCGGCATCACCACCACCGAGGGCGGCGTCCGCGTCGGCGCCGCCACGCCGCTCGGCGACCTCCTCGGCGAGCCCCGCCTCGAGTTTCTCCACCCCGCCGTGCGCGGCATCGGGTCACCGACACTGCGCAACACCGCCACCGTGGGCGGCAATCTGTTCGCGGACGGCCCTTACGGCGATCTCGCGGTCTGCCTGCTCGCTCTCGGCGCGACCGTGACCGTCGCGGGGCGGTCGGGCACCTACGACACCACCGTCACCGGCCTCGCCAGAACCGGAGCCGGAGCCATCGTGACGTCGGTGCGCTTCGACCTCCCCGATCCAGACACCTGGCGCTATCACAAAGCCATGCGCCGCAAGCTCAACTCCGCCTCGATCGTCACCGTCGCCGCCGTGATCGGCCGGCGAGCCGGGGTCATCGCCGACCCGAGGATCGCACTCGGCGGAGTCGCCCCCTCCCCCGTGCGCGCAACCTCGGCGGAAGCGGCGCTGGCAGGCCGACCGCTCACCCCGGCCACGGTCGAAGCCGCGGGCCGGGCCGCGCGGGCAGACATCGCACCGGCCGACGACGCCTACGCCAGTGCCTGGTACCGGCGCAGGGTACTTCCCGTGCACCTGCGCAGAACACTGCTCGGCTGAAACCCCCTCGTTCCCCTTTCCTGGAAGGGAATCCACCGTGCCCCCTCCCCCGCCAGCCCGGGTCGTCACGCTCGTCGTCAACGGACGTCAGCGCGAATTCCTCACCCCGCCCTGCGGTTCGCTGCTGACCGCGCTACGCGAGAAACTCGGCCTGACCTCGGCGAAACGCGGCTGTGGGCAGGGCAGTTGCGGAAGCTGCACGGTACTCGTCGACGGAAAAGCGGTGCTGTCCTGCCTGCTGGCCGTGGAAACCATCGACGCGAGCACCGTCGAGACGCTGGAGGGCGTCGCCAAGGGCAACGATCTCGACGAGATACAGCAGGCGTTCCTCGACGGCTTCGCCACCCAGTGCGGGTTCTGCACGCCAGGGATGATCATGGCGGCCGAGGCGCTGCTGTCGGCCGAGCCCGAACCCGGAAGAGCCGACGTCATGGAGGCGATGTGCGGCAACGTCTGCCGGTGCACCGGCTACCAGCCCATCGTCGAGGCGATCATGACGGCGGCACGGCTGCGCGCGGCCGGAGGGACACCATGACCCGCACGACGCCCGTCGACACCGGTTTCTTCGCCGACCGGCGCCGCGACGATCTCCACGTCGTCGGCTCGCCCGTCCAGCGCTCCGACGCGCTCGGGCACGTCACCGGGCGCACCGAGTTCTTCGAAGACCACCTGCCGCCCGGCCTGCTGCACCTGACGATGCACCGTTCCGCCCGTCACCACGCGAGGCTGGCAAGCGTCGACGTGACCGGCGCCTACGCGGTGCCCGGCGTGGTCCGCGTTCTGACCCACGCCGACATCCCCAACAACCTCTACACGCCGCTGAAGCTCATCGGCGTCGAACCGGACGACGAACCGGTGCTGGCCGAGGACGTCGTCCGGTATCTCGGCGAGCCGATCTGCGCCGTCGTCGCCGAGACCGAAGCCGCGGCCCGCGCCGGTGCCGCCGCGATCGTCGTCGGCTACGAGGACCTTCCGGCCGTCTTCGACGTCGAGGAAGCGCTCGCCGACGGCGCGCCGCTTGTCAACGAGTACCACGGGCACAACTACTTCGAGTACGAGGGACATCACTGTCGACGCGTGCGTCTCGGTGACACCGGCACCGCGTTCGCCCGCGCCGACCACGTCATTGCCTCCCGCTACGATTCCGCGCCCATCGAACAGGCACCCGTGGAAACCACCGGCTGTATCGTCGTGCCGCAACCGGATGGCAGGCTGCGCATCCACTCCGACACGCAAGCCTGTTTCTTCACCCTCGACAACACCGCGCTCATCCTCAAGGCGCCGTTCAACACTCTTCGCCTCGTCGGCGGGACCGTCGGGGGCGGGTTCGGCGGCAAGGTGGACGTCGTGGTCGAGCCGGTCGCGTGTGTCGCGGCGATGCTGACGGCGAGGCCGGTGCGGTTCGTCTACACGCGACACGAGGAGATGCGGGTTTCCTCACCGCGCGCCGCCGAGCGCATCTACATCACCGACGCCGTACTCGACAACGGCGACATCATCGGCCGCAAGGTCACGCTCTTCGTCGACTCCGGTGCCTACTCCCGGCATTCTCCCTACGGAACGACGAAAGCCGCCGCCCACCTTCCGGGGCCCTACACCATTCCGCACGTCTGGATCGATTGTCACTGCGTGTTCACCAATCGCACGCCCTCCAGCGCCATGCGCGGCTTCGGCGTCACGATCGCCGACTTCGCGCTGGAGTCCCACATGGACACGGTCGCGAGGCGGCTCGGCATGGATCCGCTCGCCCTGCGGCTGCGCAACGCCTACCGCGACGGCGATCTCAAGGCACACCGCAAGATCGCCGAGGGCACCGCGCTCGTCGAGGTGATTCAGAGGGCCGCTGAACTCGTCGAGCACCCGTTGCCGGAGGAGTACCTGCGCATGTCGTCGGCACGGCGGCGGGAAGGGGCTTAGCGATGGCGATCCTCACCGGGCGCGGCTACGCCGCTGTCAACTACCCGACGGGCATGAACCTCGGCGGCGATCCCTCGCAGGCCCTCATTCACTCCACCACGACCGGAACCTTCGTACTCTCACTGTCCTCCGTGGACCTCGGACAGGGCCTCAAGACCGTCGTCGCCCAGTGCGCGGCGGAGACACTGGGGCTGCCGTTCGAGAACATCCTCGTCGACACGGCCGACACGGACACGGGACCGCATTGCATGGGCACCTTCGCGAGCAGGGGGACCCACCGGGTCGGCAACGCGGTGATCATGGCGGCCACCGAGGCGAGGGAGGCGATGCTCGCCGTGGCCGCAGAGGAACTGGAGGTCGACGCCGCGGACCTCGACACGGACGGAACCGGCTACATCGCGGTGAAGGGCGCTGCCGAGAAACGCATCCACATCACCGATCTGGCCATGGCCGCGCACTTCACGCACGGCCGCACCCTCTCGGGGCGAGGAATCTATCTCAAGGAGAAGAGCGAACCCGTTCCGGAAACGGGCGAGATGGATCCCGATTCGTGCCAGGCACACGCGTGCACCGTCGCCGTCGTCGGGGTCGACGACGAGACCGGTGTCGTCGAGGTACTGGAGATGTACAACACCTACGAGGTCGGCCGCGCGCTCAACCCGGCGCTCGCCACGCAGCAGGTGGAGGGAGGCGCGTGGATGGGGATCTCGCACGCGCTGTTCGAGACGACGGAACCCTACTACCCCTCGCGCGCGCATGGTCCTCGCGACTTCGCCGAATACCTTATGCCCGGCGCGGCCGACATTCCGGTACAGCACAGCGTGTTCCTCGAACGGCCTTCGGACAACGGGCCGTTCGGAGCGAAGGGGATCGGCGAGATGACGGCCAATGCCCCGATTCCCGCGATCGCCAACGCCATTTTCGACGCCTGCGGCGTTCGCCTCACCTCGATGCCCTTCACGCCGGAGCGCGTGCTGCGCGGTATCGACGCACTTCGAAACCGAAGCGAACCGGACGAAAGGTAGGACCGCCATGCTGAAGGTCATGTCGTTGCTCAAGCGCGCGGACGGACTGTCCAAGGAGGACTTCGCGCGGTGGGTCGTCGAGGAGCACGTCGAATTCGCCAGGAAACTGCCCGGCCTCCGCAAGTACACGGTGAGTGTCAGCGAGGGCGAGGACGCCGCGTTCGACTCGGTCAACGCGCTCTACTTCGACGACGAGCCCGCCAGGGCCGCCGCGTTCGGCTCCGAGCACGGCAAGGCGGCAGCGGCCGACGCCGCCGCGCACACCTCGCGGCGCGTTCACCTGCTCACCACCGAGTACGAGCAGTTGTGACGGCACCCGAATCGCTCGACGAGCATCGCCTGGCCGGACTGCTGTCGGAACAGGGCTACTTCGCCGACGAAGGACTGCTGACGGCCGTCCACCTCGCGCTGCGGCTCGGCAAGCCGTTGCTGCTGGAGGGCGAACCGGGCGTCGGGAAGACCGAACTGGCCAGCGTCATGGCCCCGGTGCTCGGCAGGCCGCTGATCAGGCTGCAATGCTTCGAAGGACTCGATTCCGCGCAGGCGCTCTACGAATGGGACCACCCACGGCAGTTGCTGCGCATCCGCGAGGCCGAGGCCGGAACGGCCGAGGGCACCGCCGACGACCTCTACTCGGAGCGGTTCCTGCTGGCAAGGCCGTTGCTGCGGGCGGTGACCTCCGACCAAGGCACGGTGTTGCTGATCGACGAGATCGACCGCGCCGACAGCGAGTTCGAGGCGTTCCTGCTCGAATTCCTCGGAGACTTCCAGATCACGATCCCGGAGCTGGGCACGCTCACCGCGCGGCGGAAGCCGTTCGTCGTGCTCTCCTCCAACCGCACCAGGGAACTACACGGTGCGCTGAAACGCCGCTGCCTCTACCACTGGATCGACTTTCCCGGGCAGGAAAGGGAAAGATCGATACTGGCGGCGCACGTGCCGGGCCTGGATGCCGAGGCGGCCGACCGGCTCGTCCGCGCTGTCACCTCGGTGCGGAACCTGCCGTTGCTCAAGCGCCCAGGGATCGCGGAGACGGTGGAATGGGCGAGGGGCGGGGCGGCACTCGTCGCGGACGGCGCCGCGTGGCCACCGGCCATGCGCGCGGCGCTCGGCCTGCTCGTCAAGGACGAGGAGGACACCAGGCTGCTCGCCGCCAAGGCAACGGAGTTGTTCGGCGATGCGTGACCCTGCCCGGGACGGGGTGCGCGAGCTGCTGTGGGGTTTCCTCGGCGCGCTGCGCGCGGAGGGGCTTGCCGTCTCCCCGGCGCGGACGGAGGACTTCTTCCGCGCGCTCGCCGTCTCGGCTCCCCGTGACGCGGTGGCCCTGTACTGGCGAGCACGGCTGACCCTCGTCGACGACGTCGGCCTGATACCGGCTTTCGACGCGGTTTTCGGCTCCTGGATGCTCAGGGAAGAACCCGCCGACCCTGCCGGGCACGGAAGTACGGGGGTTCCCGCTCCACGAGGCCAGGACACCGGTGAACCGCCCGTGGACGAGGCCGTACTCGGCGGCGGAGCGCGCGCCGGAGCGGACACGGTCACGCGCACGCGCGCGTTCGGTGCCACCGGCGATCGGGCGAGGCTGCTTCGCGCGCTCGAAGCGGAATGGCCGCGTGCCCTTCCCACGACACGATCCCGGCGGCGTCGCCTCTCCCGCTCGCGCGGCACACTCGCGTTGCGGGCCACCGCGCGGCTGGCCCGCCGCACCGGTGGTGAGATCGTGTACCTGCGCCGCGAAGTGAGGCCGCCGCGCAACCGGCCGGTGCTGTTGCTGGTGGACGTGTCCGGTTCGGTCAAACAGCACACCCCCGATCTGCTGCGGCTCGCGCACACCGCGGTCCGCGCCGAAGGCAGGGCCGAGGTGTTCACCTTCGGCACACGGCTGACGAGGGTCACCACGGCACTCGCCCACCCCGACACCGGCCGTTCGCTGGCGGCGGTCGCGCACGCGGTGTCCGATGTCGACGGTGGCACCGCGATCGGCGGCGCGCTCGACGAGTTCGTCGCCAATCCCCGGTTTCTCTCACTGGCGAGGGGCGCGGTGGTGATCGTCGTGTCCGACGGGCTCGAACGCGGTGACTGTGACCTGATGCTGCGCCGGGCGCGGCGGTTGTCGCTCCTCGGGCACCGGCTGCTGTGGTGGTCGCCGCTGGCTTGTTCGCCCGGATACCGGCCCGTCACGCGCGGGATCGCGGGGGTGCTTCCCTGGCTCGACCACCTCGGCGGCGTAGGCGACCTGCCGACGGCGCTCGCCGAACTGCGCCATCTTCCCGGTGTCCGCGCGCGCCCCCGGCGCGAGGCGCTCCGGGATTGGCGGCCGGCTCACCCGGGGAGGTACCGATGACAGCGGAAGAACCACAAGGCGGATTCGAGAAGATCGACGCCCACCACCACCTGTGGCGCAAAGCCGATCTGCCGTGGCTTTCCGGTCCGATGGTCCCGCGTATCTTCGGGCCCTACGAACCGATCCGGCGCGACTATCTCGCGGGTGAGTACATCGCGGAGGCAGGCGCGTGCGGGATCGGCCGGTCGGTGTACGTCCAGGCCAACTGGCCGCCGGCGCGGTCGGTCGAGGAAGTGGAGTGGCTGCGCGACGTGCACGCCGAATGGGGCTGGCCTTCGGCGGTCGTCGGCTCGGCCGACCTTTTCGACGCCGAAGCGGGTGAGGTTCTGCGCAGGCAGGCCGCGACGACTCCGCTCATGAGAGGAACCCGGTTGCAGTTGCACTGGCACGACCGGCCGGAGTTCCGGTTCGCCTCCGGTCCCGACCGCATGGCCGATCCGGTATTCCTGCGCAACATCGGGCTGCTCTCCGAGTGGGACTGGGTGTTCGAACTCCAGGTCTTCGCTCCGCAAATGCGGGCAGCGGCCCGGTTCGCGGCCAGGTTCCCCGGCACGACCTTCGTGCTCGTGCACGCCGGGATGCCGACCGGTACCGGCGAGGCCACGGTCGCCGAGTGGGAAAGCGGGCTCTCCTTGCTGGCCGAGGTACCCAACGTCGTCGTCAAGCTCACCGGGCAGGGAACCTTCGTGCACAGGGTCGATCCGGACCTGATCGATCTCGTGACCGACACGTGCCTTCGCCTCTTCGGTGCGGGCCGTTGCCTGTGGGGCACCAACTTTCCCGTCGAGAAGATCTGGACCTCGCTGCCGCCGCTCGTCGCGGCGTGGGAACGATCGCTGTCGCGCTATCCCGAGGAAACCAGGCGTGCGGTATTCGCTGAGACCGCCCGGCGCGTCTACCGGCTGTGACCGGCAGGCACTTTCGTGCGGCGCAGCGCCAGCGCGGCCAGCACGGCGACGACAGCCAGTACTCCCGCCGCCGAGAACGCCGCGACGTTCACTCCGCTCGTGAAGGCGTCGAACGCGAGCGAGCGAACGTCGGCCGCTTCCGGCTCGGCGAGCACGTCGGCGGCCTGAACGGTGGCCGTGACGGTCTCGGTGGCCTCCGGCGGCAGGAACGACAGTTCCTGGCCGACACCGTTCTTGTAGACGGTGGCCGACACGGTGCCCAGTGCCGCGATCCCCAGTGCGGCGCCGAGTTCGTTGCTGGTCTCCGAGATCCCGGCCGCGGCGCCCGCCCTGTGCGCGGGGGCGGTCCCCAGCACGAGCGAGTTGGCCAGTGTGCCGACGATGCCGACCCCGAGGGTGAGCACGGTGTAGCCGGCGATGAACACCACGACCGGCGTGGTGGGGCTGAGCGAACCGACGACACAGAAACCCGCCGCGCCGATCAGTAACCCCGTGCACAACAGCACTCCGGGGCGGACTTTCCCGGCGAGGCCCGCGCCGAGGACCGCGCCGGCGAAGGTGCCGGCGAAGGTGGGCAACGCGTGCAGGGCCGCGGCGAGCGGGCCGAGGTCGTGGACGGTCTGCAGGAAGGTGAAGGCGAGCAGGCCCAGCCCGGCGGCCGCGAAGGAGACGACAAGGCCGGAGCCGACCGCGGCGGTGAAGGCGGCGTCGCGGAAGAGCGACACGTCGATCAGCGGTGCCGTCGCCGATCGCTGCCCGCGCAGGAACACGACGAGGAACAGCACGCCGAGCACGCCCACCGCGACGGTCGTGGCATCGAGTCCGTGCTCCGTCAGGTTCTTCACCGCGAAGACGAGCGCGAGAATCGCCACGAGCGATGTCGCCGCGCCCGCGAGGTCGAACCCCGCGTGGGACGAGCGTGCCGACTCCGGTACCAGGAAGGGAACCACGAGCAGCAACATCAGCATCACCGGAATGTTGATGAGGAAAACCGAACCCCACCAGAAGTTCTCCAGCAGAATGCCACCGACGATCGGGCCCGCGACGGCACCTCCGGTGAAGGCCGTCGTCCACGCGCCCACCGCGACGCGCCGTTGTCGTTCGTCGGGGAACAGGTCGCGAACGAGCGAAAGGGTCGATGGCGCGAGTGTCGCGGCACCGATGCCGAGCAGAACCCTTCCCGCGATGAGCAGTTCCGCGCTGGAGGCGAACGCGACCAGCGCGGACGCGGCCCCGAACAGCACTGATCCGACGAGCAGGACCTTCCTTCGGCCGACGCGGTCGCCGAGGCTGCCCATCGTGATCAGCAAGCCCGCCATGACGAAGCCGTAGCTGTCCATCATCCACAGCCATTGCGTGGCGCTGGGCTCCAATGCCTCGGTGATCGCCGGAGCGGCGACGAAAAGCACCGAAATGTCCATGGAGGTCAGCAGAGCGGGCAGCAGCAGCACCGCGAGCGCCGACCACTGTCTGGCCGAGGCGCGCGAGGGTGGCGTGGAATCCATGACTAGATCGTACGTACGTACAAATCACCCGTCAAACGTACGTACGTCAAGGCGTTAGGCTGGCACCATGAGCCAACGTGACGATCTGCTGGCCGGTGCCAAACGCTGCCTCGTCGAGAAGGGCTACGGCAATACCACCGCCCGGGACATCGCCGCGGCCTCCGGTGCCCATCTCGCCTCGATCGGCTATCACTTCGGGTCGAAGGACAACCTGATGAGCACCGCCCTCATCGAGGCGACCAGCGAATGGGGCGACAAGGTGGAATCGGCGGCGCGGGCCGCGGAGCCGGAGGACCCGGCGGGGCGGCTGGAGGCGGTACTCGGCCAGCTTCTCGCCGCCATCCCGGGCGACCGCGATCTGCTCGTCGCCAACATCCAGGCCATCGCACAGTCCGAATTCGACGAGCACATGCACGACTCGATGGCAGCAGGGTTCGACGACGCGTGGACCTCGTTCGCCTCGATCCTGCTCGACGTGCCCCGCGAGGACGTGACCGAAGAGCAGAAGCACACCGCGGGAGCCGCCGTGCACGCGCTCGTCATGGGGTACACGGTGCAGGCGCTCGTCCGGCCCGAGGCCACGCCGGGCGGGCCGGACATCGTCGCGGGGCTACGGGCATTGCTCGGCGCGCGGTAGCGAACTCGGCAGTCCAATGCCGACAACGCGCGCGTTTCATCCCTTTTGTGTGGGCTGTTGTTCGTGAGGCGATGACGAAATCGGACT
Organism: Prauserella marina; assembly: GCF_002240355.1. Lineage (GTDB taxonomy): Bacteria > Actinomycetota > Actinomycetes > Mycobacteriales > Pseudonocardiaceae > Prauserella_A > Prauserella_A marina. Next base: position 3,112,280 of record NZ_CP016353.1, on the reverse strand, counting down.
GCTCAACCCCGGCGCGAGAGCACACCGAGTGCCGATTACCGTGTGCCGGTAGGGCGGCACCTTCGGTGCGGTGCGTGATCGTTGTGACGCAAGCGATCCGCCCGATTCCGGAAGACCGGCACCACCGCGTGGGGGCGGCGGTTAAGGTGTCCCGTCTGAACACACTGGAGGGACATTCGTGAACGTTTCACAGGCGCATACGCGCACCGCGCGTGCCGTCAATGCCAAATTGATGAAGGAGCGCCTACAGTCGATTATCGGGATACTCGTCGGAATCGGCCTGCTCATCGGCGGAATCGTGATGCTGAACGACGACCGCGTCATGTGCGGCAGCCAGGAGATGTCGGCGGGAGACATCTGCGAGGAGACCAAGAACGGCACCACGAGGGCCGAACGCTCCATGGAGGAGCAGCAGAGCGACAACACCTCGACGGGATGGTGGATGGTCGCGGGTGGTTCCGCGCTCGCCGTCGGCTCCGGCGTGTGGACGTTCTTCAACTTCCGCAAGAAGAAGGTGAGCGCCGAGCAACTCGCCGCGCGGGAGTACGCCGCTGCCGCGCCGCCACCCTTCGGTCAGCAGCAGCCGCAGCCCATGGGTGCCCCGCAGGGTGGCCCCGGCGGAGCGGCGTGGTCACCGAACCCCGCGCCACAGGGTTTCGGCCCGCCTCCCGGCGTCCAGCAGCCGATGCCACAGGGCGGACCCGGCCAGCAGGGCTATCCCCAGCCGGGCCAGTACGGCCATCCCGGTCCTTACGCCCAGCCGGGACCCTACGCCCAGCCCGGCCCATATGGTCAACAGATCCAGCAGGGTCAACAAGGTCAGTACCCGCCCCATGGTCAGCCACCGCGCTGACCCGGAGCGCCGCCGTGGAACGCGCACGGCGGCGGAGGTTCCCTCACTGTCCATCATGGACGGTGAGGGAACGGCTCAGGGATTCCAGACCATCGTCTGCTGATGGAGCCGCCTTCCCCGATACCGGATGCCCGGCACGAGTGGCGTCGGTCCGTGCTTGACGAAGCCCATGCGCTCGAAGAACCGCACGGCCCTCGTGTTCTCACACAGCGTCTGCAAATGACAGCCCGCCGAACCGGTCTCCCGCAGTTTCTGTAGCCACGTGTTCATCAGCCCGTCGGCAGCGCCCGTCCCCCGCGCGTCCGGCTGGACGTTGATGTGCAGGTGCGCGGGCCACCTCGGGTCGGACAGTTCGCCGGCGCCAGGCTGTCGCCGGACCAGGCCCGTGATGCCGTCGAAAGCCGCCGTCGCGAAGAACTTCGCCGTCGACCGCTTGAACACGAGGCGGTATTCCTTGATGGCCCGTTCCATGCGCTTCGATTCGCTGGGAAACCGGGCCGTGTCGAGACATCCGGTGAGATAACCGGTCAGCTCGCCGTCGTCGCCGACCGCGAGCAACACCGAATCCGGCTCAAGATCGAGGTAGGGATGGAGGTAGATCGCGGCTTCCGACTCGACGTGCCCCCACAACGACTCGGTCGGCGAGCCCTCGCCGGCGCGGGCGAACAGGGCTCGCATGCGCTGGCGGTCGGCTTCGGTGTACGTGCGGATCTCCACCACGTCGATTACCCCCTTGTCCGGCACATTCGTAGCGCGCTCATTCTCACAGCCGGGCGGAACGGTGATCCACTGCCCCGCGCACAGTAATGGAGCAGCCGCTCTGTTACTGTACGGTTCGTGCCCCGGCCCCGCGTTCACGATCTGTCCTGCCTGCTCGACACCACGGAGCGGCTCGTGGCTGATGTCGGCGCGGATCGCGTGACCGTCAGGGAGCTGGCCTCGGCGGCCGGTGTGCCGAACGGGACGATCTATCACGCGTTCGGTTCGCTTGGCGCCGTTCTGGCCCGCACCTGGCTCCGCGCCGCCAACGACTTCCTCGACCTCCAACGCGAACTGGCCGATCGCGCGAAGACGGGAGCCGAAGACCCCAGCGCCGCGGTGGTCGCCGCGGCGCTGGCACCGGCCGAGTTCGCCGAGCGCAGGAGCGCTGCGGCGCGGATGCTGCTCACCGTCGAAAGGGACCGGCTGCTGGGTCCCCGGCTGCCGGCCGAACTCGCCGATGAGCTCATCGGCATCGACGCCAGACTGGTCTCACTGCTGGTCGGCCTTTCCGAGACCGTGTGGAACCGGCGCGACGGTGCCGCGGTCGAGGTCATGACCACGTGCGTCGTCGATCTGCCTTCCGCCCTCCTGCGCGGAGCACTCACCGGCGCGGAAACCCGCCCGGTGCCGCAACGACTTCGCGAGCGGCTGGCCGCCGCTGTTCGCGCGGTACTCACCGTGCCACCGCCGCCCCTCCCCCGCCGTCCGGCCACCACGAGGAAACAACCGACCACAAAGGACTGATCATGCCCACATTGCAGCAAAGGGAACCGGTGTACGTACTGGACTTCGGCGACGACGAGAACCGGTTCACGCCTGACTGGCTGAGCGAGACGCACTCCCTGCTCGACACGGTGACCTCCGGAACCGATGCCGCCGCGCTCGTCACGCGCGGAACGGGAAAGTTCTACTCCAACGGCCTCGATCTCGAATGGCTCGCCGCGCACGGCGACGACGCCGAAGGGTATGTCACCGCGGTACACGAACTGCTCGCCAGAATGCTGACCCTGCCGGTTCCGACGGTCGCCGCCGTCAACGGGCACGCGTTCGGCGCGGGCGCGATGCTGGCGATGGCACACGATCATCGCGTGATGCGCGCCGACCGGGGTTTCTTCTGTTTCCCCGAGGCCGACATCAACATCCCGTTCACCCCCGGCATGGCCGCGCTCATCCAGTGCAAGCTCACTCCCTCGGCTGCCGTGGCCTCGATGACCACGGCACGGCGCTTCGGCGGTGAGCACGCGCGCGAACTGGGGCTCGTCGACGAGACCGCGAGCGAGGCGGACCTGCTGGAGCGGGCCGTCGAGCGCGCCGGCGAGCGAGCGGGCAAGGATCGCGGCACTCTCGGCGCCATCAAGACCACGATGTTCTCCTCGGCCGCCGCGGCCTTGCGGTCGTGAGCCGGGCGGGAAGCGGCTGACGTTTGGTCCATGCCGACGGTCGTGACTTGGCCCTTCGCCTCGCCGCGGCCGGCACGAACAGTGGAACCGTGGGACTGGATTTCTGGATCACGTCGTTCGTCGTGACGGCCACACCGGGTTCCGGCGCGCTGTTCACCATCGCGGCGGGACTTTCGCGCGGGGTACGGATGGGACAGCTGGCCGCCGTGGGGTGCGCGCTCGGGGCGTTGCCGCACCTGGTGCTCGCGCTTTCGGGCACGGCGGCGGTGCTCGCGGCGAGCCCGGTGGCCTTCGAGGTGATGAAGTGGCTCGGGGTCGGCTATCTGCTGTACATGGCCTGGGGCACGTGGCATCAGCGTGGCGTGCTGGCTCCCGGACTGGAGGACGGTGAACGAAGCTCGTCGGCAGGCAGGACGATCGGCGGCGCGGTGCTGGTGAACCTGCTCAACCCCAAGCTGACGCTGTTCTTCTTCGTGTTCCTTCCGATGTTCGTCGATCCTGCCAGTCCCGGCGCGACGGTCCGGATGGCGATGCTCGGGGCGGCGTTCATGGTGGTGACACTGGTGGTCTTCGGTATATACGGCGCTTGTGCGGCCTGGCTGCGCTCGTATGTCGTCGGCAAGCCCGGGGTGATGGGCCGGATCGGCCAGGTCTTCGGCCTCTCGTTCGTGGCGCTGGCGATGCTGCTGGCCTTCACTCCGCGCTGACGATGGTTCCGAGCGTCGCGATGGCGCGTTCCAGACGCGGCGCGGGGTGCGGGCCGTAACCGATGACGAGGCCGGGCGGTCCCGGCGCGAACCGGTGATGGGACAGCGGATGCACCGCGATACCCGCCTCAAGGGCGCGGGCGGCGATGTCGGTGTCGTCGAGCCGGGCCGGGAGCCTGACGACGAGGTGAAGACCGGCCGCGACGCCCTCGACGGCGCAGCCTGGCAGGTAACGCCGGATCGCCGCGACGGCGGCGTCCCTGCGGGCCTGGTGCCGCCTACGCAGCGTGCGCAGGTGCCGCTCAAGGGAACCGGTCTCGATCAACTGGGCGAGCGCGAGTTGAGGCAGGGTGGGCGAGCCGAGATCGGTCGCCCACCGGAGATGGACCAGGTCGTCGTGCAGCGCGGGAGGGGCGATGAGCCAGCCGAGGCGCAGCGCGGGGGCGAGGACTTTCGAAAGGCTGGAGACGTGCGCGACCCGGTCGGGCGCGGTGGCCTGCAACGCCCTGACTGGCGCGCGGTCGTAGCGGTACTCGGCGTCGTAGTCGTCCTCGATCACCACGCCGCCTGCCCGCTCGGCCCAGGCCAGTAACTCACGGCGACGGAAAGGAGACAGCACGACGCCGGTCGGGAACTGATGCGCGGGGGTGACCAGCACGGCCCGCTCACCACTTTCGGCGAGCGCGGACACGTCGAGTCCGTGCCCGTCGACGGGGACCGGCACGAGGTGGTCCAGCCAGTGTCCGAGGACGCGGCGGTTGCCGTCGGCCCCTGGGTCCTCGACCGCCCAGGTGGTGACGCCGTGCCGCCGCAGCACCTGCGCGAGCAGGCTGAGGGCTCCCGCCACACCCGCGGTGACGATGATCCGGCCGGGATCGGCGGCGACACCGCGACTTCGGCCGAGCCAGCCGGCCAGCGCCTCGCGCAGCTTTCCGGCACCCCGCGGATCGGTGTATCCGAGTTCGCGCTGGGTCGCCGAGGACAACACACTCCGCTCGGCCTTCAGCCAGGCCGCGCGCGGAAACGCCGTCAGGTCGGGCATACCCGACGAGATGTCGACGGCGCCGGGCCGGGACACCGGGGACTCGCGCAGGGCGGGCGGGCCGGTGACCGGATCGGCGACGATCGTTCCACCGCCGCGATTGGTGACGAGCAGCCCTTCCTCGGCGAGCCTCCGATAGGCCTCGACGACCGTGCCACGCGCCATGGCCAGTTCGTCGGCGAGGACCCTCGTCGCGGGCAGCCGGGTTCCGGGGCCCAGCGTGCCGTCGGCGACCGCGATGCGCAGTCGTTCGGCAAGCCAGGCCGTGCGGCCGTTGCGCGGGGACTGGCCAGGATCGAGCTGGAGGAAATCCGCGCCGGCCATGCGGTACACGATTCCATCCCCGGCCCGTGACCGCGCGGGAAACCCTCCCGGCATGGTATGTACCACTACCGACCGGGACGTCATCCGCCGAGGACAAAGGAGTCCATTCCATGCGAACCCAGCGCCCCAGAACCGGCAGGGCACGGAGGGTTGCCGCCCTCCTCGCCGCCGTGGTCACGGCCCTGACCACACTGACGGCACTGTCCGTGCCCGCCGGTGCGGCCGAGCAGGCCCCCTTCTCGGAGGCCGGTCACGCGCACTGCCCGCAACTGGACCGCGATCTCGACTGGCACGGCCACAACCGGCAGAAACTGCAACGTGTGATCAACAGGCTCGGGCACTGTTCGGTGCCGCGCGAGGGCGAGCGGCCGGTCGCCGTATTCGACTGGGACAACACGGTCACCAAGAACGACATCACCGACCTCGCGATCGCGTGGGCGATCAACCACGACGAAATCCTGCGGCCAGCCGACTGGGCCGACACCAGCCCGTGGCTGACCGCGAACGCGGTGCGCACCCTCACCGAGGCGTGCGGCACCGATGTTCCCGTCGGGTCGCCGCTGCCGACGTCGAGCACGCCCGCTTGCGCCGACGAGATCTTCTCCATCAGGAAAGACGCCGCGCTGATGAGCGGGGAGGACGCGTTCGAGGGTGACTGGAACAGCCGCCGCACCCTGCCGCAGTACGCCTGGGTTCCGCAGTTGTTCGCGGGGCACACCGAAGCCGAGGTCAATGCCATCGCGCTGGCTTCGCGGCGTGCGGCGCTCGCGGCGCCGGAGGGAGCGACCCAGCGGGTGGGCAGCCACGAGGTGCACGCGTGGGCGCGCTACTACCCGCAGATCACCGACCTGATCTCGACTTTGCGCGAAGCCGGATTCGACGTGTGGATCGACTCGGCCGGGGCGACCCCGGTCACGGTCCCGTGGGCCGAGGGGATCGGGATCGGCGCCGACCACGTCATCGCCATCCGCAACGTTCTCGACGACGCGGGCAGGATCAGCACGACCATCAAGGGCTGCGGAGGCGAACCTGACGGCAAGGGCGAGAGCATTCCCTACATCGAGGGCAAGCGGTGCTGGCTCAACCAGGAGGTCTTCGGCATCACCGGCCCCGAGGCGTGGGAGCGGCAGGCACCGGCCGACCGGCCCGCGATCGCCGCGGGCGACGCCAACACCGACGTCTCCATCGTCGAGGACGCGACGGCGGCCCATCTGGTGATCAACCGCAACCAGAACGAGGTCATGTGCAAGGCCTACGACAACGCCGACCGGCGCTGGCTGATCAACCCGATGTTCATCGAGCCGCTTCCGGAGAAGGCAACGCCCTACCCGTGCTCGACGACGGGTTTCGTCAATCCCGACGGCTCACTCGGACCTGTCCAGCGTGAGGACGGCACCATCATCGGCGACCAGGCCGACACGGTATACGGAGACTGACGGCGAGCCTCACATGGAGTCCACTGTGGACTCCATGTGAGGCGGTCATAGGTCAATCCCCCGCTTCGGAGGCCGCTTGCCGCGCCACGGTGTTGGCGTGCTTGCGCTCGGCGAACCGGTACGCCTCGTCCAGAAGTTCACGGATGTCAGCCCAGGTTTCGGGCCCAGGATTGACAACGCACACCCAGTACTGGCTCGCGTAATGCGGATGGGGCATCACCGCGTCGCGTACCGAGTAGTCCCATCCGGTGTCGAGCACACCTTCGGCGTCCCGCTCTGCGGGTGGTGCGCCGAACCGGCCGGTATAGACCGCTTTGGGCAGGCCGATGTTGAGCCGGTAGGCACCCTCTTCGGACAACCCGGACACCGAATCGTAGGTGTCGCCGGTGACGATCGTGGCGAACGGCGTCCAGCGATCCTTCCGCAGGACACCGTCGGGACAGAAACTGAAGAACGTGTCTCCCGCGCTGTCCCCCTCACCGTTCTCGGCGACGACCCCCGGCAGCGTTGCGGCGATATAGCGCCGCGCCGCGTCCGGCCCCTTCCATGCATCGTTCATCAGTGGCGAAACCTCTCGTAGACCAGATACCGACCCTTCAAGTTTCTCATTGAAGTACCCAGTGAACCTTTTCCGAATGCTCGCCGAAGCAACCAGCGTGATCGTGCGACAACCCTCAATCGCGCTCGAATCACCGGACGCCCAGATCGGTGCCTTTCGGCTCCTTGACGCACGACACCGCCGCGAACGAGATCACGCACAGCACCATGATGTAGAGCGCGATCGACACCGACCAGTCCGTCGCCTGCATCAGGATCTCCGCGATCGTGGGCGCGAAGGCACCGCCGAGAATCGCGCCAAGCGCGTACCCGATCGACACTCCCGAATACCGCACCGCGACGGGGAACATCTCGGCGTACATGGCCGACATCGGACCGTAGGAGAGGCCGAGCCCGATCGAGAGCAGGAAGATCGCGACACCGAACAGCAGGATGTTCCTGGTCTCGATCAGCAGGAACAGCGGGATCATCCACGCGAAGATCAGCGCGTAGCCGATCTGGAAGGTGCGCACCCTGCCGATCCGGTCGGACAACAGCCCTCCATAGAGGGAAAAGACCAGCCAGCCCACTGAAGCGACCACAATGGACAGCAACACCCACGGCCTCGGCAAGTCCAGGCTCTCGGTCCCGTAGGCGATGAAAAAGGCGATCACCAGATAGCCCGCCGCGTTGTTGGCGACGAAGATCAGCGCGGTCAGCAGGACCTGCTTCCAGTCGCGGGCGAACAGGTCGCGAAGCGGTGCCGAGGATTCCTTCTTTCGCGCCAGCATCTCCTTGAAGATGGGGCTTTCCTCGACGGAACGGCGGATCAGGTAGCCGACGAGGATCAGGACGACGGAGAACAGGAACGGCACTCGCCATCCCCACTGCTGGAACTGCTCCTGGCTGGTCACGCTCGTGACGAGCCACAGCATTCCGGTCGCCATGATGAGCCCGATGGGAACACCGATCTGCGGGTAGGCACCGAACAGGCCCCTTCGCGACCTCGGCGCGTGCTCGACGGCCATGAGCGCGGCACCGCCCCATTCGCCGCCCGCCGAGAAGCCCTGCACGATCCGCAGCAGGATCAGCGCGATCGGCGCCAGAACACCGATGTCGGCGTAGGTGGGCAGGGCTCCGATCAGCGCGGTCGCCGCGCCCATCAGCACAAGTGTGAAGACCAGCATCCGCTTGCGCCCCAGCCGGTCGCCGAAGCGCCCAGCCACGATCGCGCCGAGCGGCCGGAACAGGAAGCTGATCCCGATGGTCGCCAAGGAGATGACGGTGGCGAGGCCCGGAGAGGCGTCGCTGACCGGCGCGAGGAACAACGGCCCCAGCACGAGGCTGGCCGCCTGCGCGTAGATGAAGAAGTCGTACCACTCGATGGTCGTTCCCGCGAGCGTGCTCGCCAGCACCTTGCGCTCGTCGCGCGTCAGTTTTCTGTTCTCGTCCCCCGGCCGCGAGAAAGGTTGTGTGCCGGGCTGGCTTGCCGACTCTGCTGGCGTGCTCATGGCGAACTCCGTTGTTCGAGTGGACACTTGCCGGAGCCGGGGACACGCGCCCCGGCCCCGGCAAGTCGATCACGCGGGCGCCGTTCGCGGAAGCCCCGTACGGAGGCGGACCCGCCCGCCGGGGCTACGCCGCGCGGTCCAGCGCCGGGATCAGCGCCCGCACCGGCCACAGCGCGAGGGCCTTGTCGGCGTAGCTGCCCGCGCCTTCGCGGCAGCCCTCGACGATGAGCGCATCAGGTTCGCCGAACCCGAACGGAGGCCGCTGGAGGTTCAGCGGGCGCCAGTCCCCCGTCTCGGCGTCGACGTTGACAGCCAAGCCGGGGAACGTCGTGGTCAGCAGGTACCGCGCTCCGCTGTCGGCGATCGTGCGCAATGCGGCGATCGCCTGCGCGAACGTGAGGTGCACAAGGCAATCCCTGCACAGCACCAGGTCCACTGTGGGCAGTGGACCTACGGTAAGGTCGAGAACTTCGAACCGGCGGGCCGGCCGGTCGCCCGCGAACCGGCGCCGGTTGCGCTCGACGAGTGCCGGCACGATGTCGGCGCCGAAGTAGTGCTCGACACCGAGGTCGGTGCCGCTGAGCCAGCCGAAGTCGCCACATGGTACATCGGCGATCGAGCTGATCCCCTTCTCGCGCAGCAAGGCGGGGATCGCGGCGCGCAGCCGCCGCGTCGCGGCTTCCTCGGATCCCTGACCAGACACCGATTCGTCACTCGCCCACAGGTTGTGCCGGTGGATGTAACCGAACACCTCGTCGGTGCCCAGCGTGATCAACCGGTCCCTGTGCTCACGGTAATTGGTGTTGGGCGGTAGTTCCGGTCGTCCCCACGCCGTCTCGGCACCCATTGTGGTGTCCTCCCGCTCGCGAGCCGAGATCACGGTCCCACTCCCGCCACGCGAAGGCAACAACGCCCCGACCGGGTGGAGGCGAGTTCCGCGCTCAGGCCGACGACTTCCGCACTCAGGTCACCGAGTCGCGCGTTCGCGTTGCCGACGCCGTGGTCGCTCAGCCGGTGTGGCCGCGACCCAGGTCACCGGCGCGGAGTACGACGACGCCCCGCTCCAGGTCGACGCCGTGACGCGGAGGAGCGCCCTGCGCGTCGTCCTCGCGCATCATCGACATCGAGTCGCGGTGGTCGAGCTCCATCCGCTTCGTGCCGTAGAACATGGCGGTGAACTCGTCGATGTAGGTCGCGGCGAGCGGGGTACCGAGCTGCTTGCGGCGCCGCTTGCGCCACAGCTCGTACCCGCCGACCGCCGTCACCAGCAGCACTCCGCCGGGAATGCTCCACGCGAGCACCGTTTCGACAAGACCCGTGCGCTGCGCAACGAGTCTTGCTCGGCGGTGGTTCCCCGCGAGCGCGGCGGGCCGAACGCGGATCTCGCCATCCTGGGCGCGGATCTCGCCGCCCTGAGTGCGGATCTCGGCGGGCTGGGCGGGGGACTCGCGGGCCCTCAGTCCGGGACGTCGGCCGCGCCGAGCGCGCCCCTGACGTCCCGGCACGCCGCGAGCAGCACGGCGGCGATGTGCTCGGTGTCGGAGACGGCGAAGCGCGTCGAGGGCAAGGCGACGGTCAGCGCGGCGTGCTCGCCTCCGATGATCCCGATGGACGCGCCGATCGCGGTGACGTCGGGTTCGCTCTCGTCGTGGTTGAGGCCGAACCGCTTGCCGCGTACTTCCCGAAGCTCGGTGTGCAGCGCGCCCAGGTCGTGGATGCGTTCAACCGGCCACGGCGTGAGGCCATCCGGATGCAGAGCCTCGACCTGCTCCGGGGTCAGGTCCGCGAGCATCGCCTTGCCACCGGAGGTGCAGTAGGCGGGCATCCTCGCGCCCGTCCGCAGTCCCACCCTGAGCGGCCGGGCGCTCTCGATACCGTCGGCGAAGCGAACGTCCGAACCGGTCAGCACCATGAGATGCACGGTTTCGGACACCTGCGCGAAGAGGTATTCCAGGTGCGGCCGGACCCGGTCCGGCAACGGCGGCGATCGCCAGGCCACCGTCAGGGCCGCCGCCGAGGGACCGAGCCCGTACCTCCTGCGGTCGTCGTGGACGGCGAAGCCGCGGTGGCACAGCGTGGACAGCAGCCGGTGTGCCGTCGAGGGCGCCACGCCCAGCGCTTTCCCCGCCTCGGTGACGCTGAGGTCGCCCCGCTCCGCGAGCAGCGAGAGCAGGATCAGCGCGCGGTCGACGGCCTCCACGCGGTAAGGGTCAGTTTTCCGCTCCACAGAATGATCCTAGCAATCTTTGCGTTGTGCGGAACAGTCTGGCTAAGGTCAGAGAACAAGCGCTCCGGTGGTCCGGCTACCCGCACCACCGGTCAGGACACGTCCGCTCAGTGCTTCTCAATGCTTCGAGGAGGAGGCCCAAGGTGGCAACGGATCAGGTGATCATCGCCGGAGGCGGCATCGGCGGGCTCGGCGCGGCGGTGCACCTGGCCAGAAGCGGCGTCAGGGTCAGGGTGCTCGAACGCTCGCCTGAGTTCGCCGAGGTCGGTGCGGGATTACAGCTCGCGCCCAACATCACGCGAATGCTCGACCAGATCGGGGTGCTCGACAAGATCCTCCCGCGCTCGGTACGGCCGAGGCGGCTCGTCTTCCGCAACGCGGAAAGCGGCGAAGAGCTGACCCACCTCGACCTGACCGACGCGCATGCCCGCTACGGCGGCCCCTATCTCGTACTGCACCGCAGCGACCTGCTCCAGGCACTACTGGAAGCCGCGCGGGGCGAAGACCTGATCAGCCTGCACACCGACCATCACGTCACCGGATTCACCGACAACCCCGACGCGATCACGGTGACCTGCGCCAACGGCGCCGAGTTCACCGGGCGGTTGCTGCTCGGCGCCGACGGGCTGCACTCGACGATCCGCAAGGAGATCATCACCGACGAGCCGCTGTGCTCCGGTTACGTCGCCTACCGTGGCGCCGTTCCCATCGAGCAGGTCGACCGGCGCGCGGCGCTCGACGACGTCTGCGTGTGGATGGGCCCCGGCATGCACCTCGTGCAGTACCCGGTCCGCGCGGGCGAGCTGTACAACCAGGTCGCCGTCTTCCGGAGCCAGGAATACCTCGAAGGCAAACAGGACTGGGGCACGCCGGAGGAACTGGACCGGATGTACTCGGGAATGTGCGAGGCGGTCAGGGTCGCCATCCCCTCGCTGCAACGCAACAACCGCTGGCCCATGTACGACAGGGAACCGGCCGCGACGTGGACGAAAGGCAGGATCAGCCTGCTCGGCGACGCCGCGCACCCCATGCTGCAATACCTCGCGCAGGGCGCGGGCCAGGCACTGCTCGATGGCGCGGCGCTGGCGAAGGCGCTGCCCGCGCTCGGCACCGGTTCCTGGTCCCTGCCAGCGCTCGGCGAAGCTCTCGGCGGTTACGAGGGCGAGCGGCTGGCCTTGGCGGGCAGGGTGCAGTCGAGCGCGCGGGTGTGGGGCGACATCTGGCACGTCGACCAGCCGGTCGCGACGTTGCTGCGCGATGAGGTGTTCCGGTCGAGGGACATCCACGACTATCACCTCGTCGACTGGCTGTACGGCCCCGTGCGCGAGGGCCAGGCCCCCACGCGAGCCCCGGCCACTCCCGCCGGATCCGACGTTCCCACTCCAGCCTGAGCCCGCCCCGAAGCGAAGGAGCTTCCATGACCAACACCGAGCGACCGGTCGATCACGGTTCGATCGACAACGCCATGACCTCGGGCGAGGGCCCGGAACTGCGCGAGCTGTACCGGGACTTCGAATCGGCGAACCTGACTCCACTGTGGACACAACTCGGCGACCTGATGCCCATGCACCCGCAACCGAAGGCGGTCGCGCATCTGTGGCGCTGGTCCGATCTGTACCCACTGGCGCGGCGGGCCGGTGATCTCGTGCCGGTGGGAAGGGGCGGCGAGCGCAGGGCGCTGGCGCTGGCCAATCCCGGCCTCGGCGGGCACGCCTACGTCAGCCCCACCCTGTGGGCGGCGATCCAGTACCTCGGACCGCGCGAGACCGCGCCGGAACACCGGCACGCACAGAACGCGTTCCGGTTCGTCGTCGAGGGCGAGGGCGTGTGGACGGTCGTCGACGGCGATCCGGTGCGCATGTCCCGGGGCGACTTCCTGCTCACCCCCGGCTGGCATTTCCACGGCCACCACAACGAAACCGACCAGCCGATGGCCTGGCTGGACGGGCTCGACATCCCGTTCTCGCACTACACCGACGTCGGCTTCTTCGAGTTCGGCTCCGATCGCGTCACCGACTATGCGACCCCGAACTTCTCGCGAGGCGAACGCCTGTGGTGCCATCCCGGGCTCCGGCCGCTCAGCGGACTGCGCGACACGGTGTCCTCCCCCATCGGCGCCTACCGCTGGGAGCACACCGACGCCGCGCTGACCCAGCAGCTCCTGCTTGAGGACGAAGGGCAGCCCGCGACCGTAGGGCAGGGCCACGCCGCGATCCGCTACGTGAACCCGACGACCGGTGGTGACGTGATGCCGACGATCCGCGCGGAGTTCCACCGGCTGCGGGCGGGTGCGGCGACCCCGGCGACGCGGGAGGTCGGATCCAGCGTCTTCCAGGTTTTCGAGGGCAGGGGCCAGGTGGTTCTCGATGGCGTCGAGCACCCGATCGACAAGGGCGACCTGTTCGTCGCACCGTCCTGGGTGCCATGGTCGCTGCACGCGGAGACCCCGCTCGACCTGTTTCGTTTCTCGGATGCTCCCATCATGGAGCGGCTGCACTTCAACCGCACGCACGTCGAAGGAGAACAACGATGAAGCTCGCCACGATCCGGCTCGGAGACCGGAGCGCCGCCGTCAGGATCACCGGCGACACCGCGGTCGAGACCGGGTTCGGTGACGTCGGCGAGTTGCTGCGCGCCGGTGGTCTCGCTGAGGCGGCCTCGGCCGAAGGGGCGGCGCACGACGCCGCGAACGCCGATTACGCGCCGGTGGTGCCCCGGCCCGGCAAGATCGTCTGTGTCGGGCTCAACTACCGCAACCACATCCTGGAGATGGGCAGGGAGCTGCCCGAGTACCCGACGCTGTTCACCAAGTACCCCGAGGCGCTCATCGGCGCCCGCGACGAGATCCGGTTGCCGCCGGAATCGGACCAGGCCGACTGGGAGGGTGAACTCGCCGTGGTGATCGGCCGGACGGTGAGGCGGGCCTCGGCCGCGGAGGCCGAGGCGGCCATCGCGGGCTATTCCGTGCTCAACGACGTCACCATGCGCGACTACCAGTACCGCACGACGCAGTGGTTCCAGGGCAAGGCGTGGGAGAACAGCACCCCGTTCGGCCCGGTCATGGTCACCCCCGGCGAGCTGCCGTCGGATGCGCGGCTCGTCACGTCGCTGGACGGCACCGAGTTGCAGCGCACGCCCATCGACGACCTCGTGTTCGGCCCGGTTCAGCTCGTCGAGTACATCTCGACGATCTTCACGCTGCGGCCCGGCGACGTGATCGCGACGGGAACGCCGGGCGGGGTCGGGCACGCGAGGACGCCCCGGCAGTACCTCGGCAAGGGCCAGACGCTGACCACGACCATCGACGGCATCGGCTCGCTCGTCAACGTCGCGGCCCCCGAGCGCGCATGAGCACCCCCGGCGGCGAGCACGCCGACGCCGAGGCAGCGGCGAGGGCGGAACTACGGGAACGCCAGGGCGCCGGCGCACGTTACGACGCGCCGGAGGCGCCTGCCGAACGGCTCGCGCTGGCCCGGCGGGGAACGGCCTACTTCGCGCGCAAGCTCAACGAACTCGGCGACGCCGCTCTGGACGGTGACAGTCTGTTGCCCGGCTGGTCGAGGCGGCACGTGATCGCCCACGTCGGGTACAACGCCAGAGCGCTGACCAGGCTTGTCGACTGGGCACGCACCGGGGTCGAGAACCCGATGTACGCCTCGGCGCGGCAGCGGGCCGCCGAGATCGAACTGGGTGCCACGACACCGGCGAGGGCGCTGCGAAACCTGTTCGCGCACACCGAGGTCGCGCTGAGCGTCGCGTGGCGGGATCTTCCCGGCGAGCGATGGGACGCCGAGGTACGCACGGCGCAGGGCAGGCTCGTCCCGGTGAACGAGACCGCGTGGATGCGCGCCCGTGAGGTGTGGCTGCACGCCGTCGACCTCGGCAACGGCGGTGACACCCGCGATTTCCCCACCGAGTTGCTCACCGCGCTGCGCGCCGACGTGACCGGCTCGTGGGAACGCAAGCGGGAGAAGGTCGACCTGGTGCTCGCGCACGAGGGCGGCGAGCGAATCGTCCTCGGCGAGGGCGGCCCGACGGTGCGGGGCTCGCTGCCGGACCTCGTGCGGTGGCTCACCGGAAGAGGCGCCTCCGGCGTCACGAGCGACGCCGGTGAGCTACCGGTGCTCCCTCGCTGGCTGTAGCCGTGACGGTACTCAGCGCGGTACCGTCACGGGCTCCGCGAGCCCGGAGATCACCTCGGCGACCCTGGTGACGACCGTGCGTGTCGCGGGCTGCCAGATCAGCCACGTGGTGAGGTCGACCGAATCCTCGGCCAGCCGCAGCCACGGCCACTGCGGCAACAGCCTCCGCGCGGAGTTCTCGGTGAGCACGACCGCGTCCGACTCGGTCGCCTCCGCGCACGAGCGGGCGTGCTCGGAGAACTGGGCGAACCTCCACAATGGAGTCACGCCGCGTTCGTGCGCGGCGACGATCAGCGCGTCGTGAGCCGCCTGCACCTGCTCGCGGCCGTGGGCCAGTATCCGCAGTCCGTGCAACTCCCGCAGGGTGCATTCGGTGCGTGCGGCGAGCGGGTGATCCGGGCGCACCGCGAGCCCGAACGGCTGACTGAACAGCCGCGTTCCGGTCAGCGCTTGCAGTGGGCGTTCGTGCACGAGGCCGAGGTCGAGCCTGCCCTCACGCACCATCCGCAGCTGCTCGGCGCTGTTGGCCTCGGTGATCAGCACCGATGCCCTGCCGACCTCGTCCCTGAGCAGGCCGAGCAGCCGCACCACCCAGTCCGGCGACAGTCCGGGAGGGATTCCCAGGTCGACGACCTCGCGAGTGGCCTCGCCCGCCGAATGTGCCGCTTCCCTGCTCGCCTCCGCCAACCGCAGCAGCAGGCGGGCGTGGTGGTAGAACGCGGCGCCGCCGGGGGTCAGCGCGGTTCCGGTGGTGGTGCGCTCGAACAGCACCACACCGAGTTCCTGTTCAAGCTGGCGGATCTGCCTGCTCAAGGATGGCTGCGTGAGGTGCAGTTGCTCGGCCGCCCTCGACATCGACCGCTCGGCGGCGACCGCGACGAAGTACCGAAGATGCCGCAGCTCCATCAAGCCTCCCGTGCTCGTCTGCTCAAGGCCATGCCTGAAAAGCATAGCGAGAGTGATTAATGAGCATTGGACGCGGAATGGCAAGCGAGTTCTACTGACGGGGCGTTCCGACTCTGCCCATCAGGCAGGGCCGCCGTCGCAGAAAGGCCGCTCAACGATGAGTCATACGACCACTGACACCGCGCGCAGCCCCTACCGCTGGGTTGTCCTCGCGCTGTGTTGGGCCGCGTTCACCATGACCGCGGTTGACCGTTCCACCTGGGGGCCCGCCTCGGTGTCGGTCGGCGAGAACCTCGGGGTCTCGCTCGCCGGTCTCGGGGTCTTCGCCACCGGTTACTACATCGGCTACGTCATCTCCAACGCCTTCGGCGGTTTCCTCACCGACTGGCTCGGCGGACGGATGATCCTGTCCTGCTCGCTGTTCATCGCGGGTGGCTTCATGATCCTGTTCGGCGAGACCGAATCGGCGACGGTCGGTATCGCTTTCCAAGCCGGTATCGGCATCTTCGCCGGTTGCGACTACGCGGCGGGCGTCAAGCTCATCTCGCAGTGGTTCGTCCCGAAGGACCGTGGGCTGGCGATGGGCGTTTTCATGACGGCGACCTCGCTGGGAACGGTGATCGCCAACGCGATCGTGCCCAGCCTGATCGCCTCGTCCGGCTGGCGGACCTCCTACCACGTCTTCGGTATCGCCTCGATGGTCGTCGCGGTGCTGTGTTTCGTCCTGCTGCGCAATTCCGGTGACGGAAACCGCGACGCGGGGGGCGAACGCGGTCTGCCGAGCCTGCGGCCGCTGCTGCACAACAGGGACCTGCTGTTGCTCGGGCTCGCCGGATTCGGTGCCATGTGGGGTACCTACGGCTTCATCACCTGGTCCAACGCGCTGATGGTCAAGGGAAGCGGCATCTCCCCCATCGAAGCGGGCGGGGTGACCGCGATCTTCGGCTTCACCGCCGTGCTCGCCAAACCGGTGATCGGCATCGTCTCCGACTTCTTCGGCGGGCGACGCAAAGCTCTCACCATCGTCGTGCTCGCGGCGTTCGTGTGCACGCTGCTGATATTCGGCTCGGGCAGCAGCCTCACCGCGTTCCTGTGGACGGCGCCGTTCCTCGGCATCGCGGCCTACGTCTACAGCCCGCTGATGGTCGCGATGATCCCGCAGCTTTCCGGCCTGCGGCTCGCCGGATCAGCGGCGGGCGCCACCAACGCCTTCTGGCAACTCGGCAGCACCGTGGTGCCCGTCGTACTGGGCGCGGTGTTCCAGGCGAGCGACTCGTTCTTCGTCGCCTTCGCCACGCTCGCGGCCGGTCCGCTGGTGGCCATTCTCTTCCTGCTGGGGGTCAGGGAGAGCAAGGCAAGCGGTACCGGTCCCGCGGAGGCTGACGCGGAAGGCACCGAGGACAACGCGACCCAGCAGGTTTCCCGATGAAACGAAATGGAGCAGGAGTGAAAGACCAGTACGACGTGATCGTCGCGGGTGGTGGCTCGGCGGGCATCGCGGCCGCGGTCGGCGCGAGCCGGTCGGGAGCATCGACCCTGCTCGTCGAGCGCGGTCCCTGCCTCGGCGGAGCGGCGACCCTGCGCAACGTGGTGACCTACTGCGGGCTGTACACGAGGGAGGAACGGCGGCAGGTCGTCCACGGGGTCGCCGGTGAGCTGCTGACCGGGCTGAGGGAGCTTGGCGCCGTCAGCGAGCCGACCAGGTTCACCGCGGTCGCCGTCGTCTTCGACCCGGAGAGCGTCAAAAGGGTCGCCGACGAACTGGTCACCGCTTCCGGCGCCGAGGTGCTGCTGCACACCCAGTTGCTCGGCGCGCGCCGCGACGGCGACCGGATCACGACCGTGCGCGTCGCCGACCACAGCGGCATCCGCGAACTGAGGGCGGCCACCTTCGTCGACGCGACGGGCGAGGCCGATCTGGCCGCGCACGGCGGCGCGGAAGTCCGCTACGGCAACGAGGGCTGGGTGCAGAACGGAACGCTGGGCGTGCGGTTCGGCGGGCTCGCGGCCGACGCGCGCGTCACAAGGGACACCGTGGGCGAAGCCGTCAGGGCCGCCAAGCGCGCGGGCGCCGCCGACCTGACCGCCGAGTCGGGGCTGATCGCGCGCATGCCGGTGTCCGGCGACCTCATCACCTACCTCGCCGACGAGGGCTACGACGCCCGCAGCGCCGCCGACACGACGAGAGCGGAGATCTCCGCGCGCCGTCAGGCACAGGCGTATCTCTCCGTCATCCGCACCCTGCCCGGCTGTTCCTCTGCCTACATCGTCAGTACAGGGCCGGAACTGGGCACCCGCGAATCCCGGCACATCAGGGCGCGCTACCAGCTCACCGAGAAGGAGGTCCTGCACCCCGGCCCCGCGGACGACGCGGTCGCCATCGGAGCATGGCCCATCGAATACCACCCCGGGCCTTCGATCCCTTCCGAGTGGAGCTTCATCGGCGACCCCGGCTACTACGGCATTCCGCTGGACGTGTTGCGCAGCAACGACACCGCCAACCTCTTCGCGGCGGGAAGGACCGTCGACGGCGACCGGGGTGCCGGTGGATCGCTGCGGGCGATGGGAACCGCGTTCGCGACCGGTCACGCCGCCGGTGTGGCCGCCGCGCTCACCGCGACGCGAGGGGAAGCCGCGACCCGTGAGGTCAGGGCGGAACTCAACCGGCAGGACGCCAGGCTGCCCGGCTGATCCGGGGTCAGCTCCGCGGCGGGGCACTGGGGGTCCCGCCGCGGCGAGCGAGGCGTCACGAAGGCGGAAGCCTCGGCCACGCCATGCCGGCCACCTGCCGCGCGGTGTCGCACGGGTCCTTGCCTGTCTCGGTCAGGTGCAGCACCCGCACGAGCGCGATCTCGCGCTCGCCCTCGACGGCGTCGGGAAACTCGATGTGCTCGGTGTAGATGTTGCACACCCTCAAGTTCTCGGTATCCGTCGGCACGACCAGCGACGACCGGCCGCCGATGTCCTCCACCGTGCCGTCCCGTGGATCGAGCGCCGGGCCGAGGATGAAATCGAGCTGCACGTTGGAGGTTTCGCCTTCGCTGACTCCCCAGGTGCATTGATGCTCGGCGGGGTAGAGCGTGACGTCGGACGGCGAGGCGGCGACCATTTTCGCCACCTGGGCCGAGGGCAACGGCCCGCAGGCCGACACCCGCGCCAGCGAGTTGTGCGCCGGTTTCCAGTGCCGGACCTCGCCCGACTCCAGGGTCGTGACCATGCCACGAGCCCCCGCCTCCGCGATGGCGCACACCTTATCGCCGGCCAGCCCGGAGTCGCTCTGCTGAGGCCGCGCCGAGACCTCGATGCCGACACCGTCGGCGAGAACGACGTGCAGCTCGCACGTGGTGCCGTTCGAGGGGACCCGCACGATGCGCGCGTCCCCTGGCCGCGCGCTCACCAGTTCCTGGCTCTCCGAGATCGCCGCGGCTGGCCTGAGCATTCCCGAGGAGACCTCGACGTTCTCCGAACCGACCGTGACGGCGGTGCGGCAGTTGTCCAGCCATTGCCGGGGCAGCGCGTGGGCCGGCCCGTGCTCGGCGAAGGCATTCGGCGCGATCAGCGAGCACGGATCGATCGTTCTCGGATCCCCGAGTGCGGCCGAGGTCAGCGCGGCGCCGTCCTCACCGGAAGGCGCTCCCTCCACCGAACGCCCGCATCCGGCCAGCGTCAGCATCGCGATCAGCGACAGCCAGCAGACCCATCGCCCGCCACCCCGTAAGCGCACGGTCCTCCCCCTTGGTCTTCCCTGCCCGCGTGTCCTGCCAGCACCCTATACACCCCGTGCGAGCGCGGGGACGGAAAGTGCCCCGCCCGCCCTCGACGTCCACAGTGGACATCAGGACGGATACCGGACCAGCTCCCGGATACTGGCGTCGCGCCGGTAACGTCGGCATGGCACGCGGGTTCCCATGCTCGCGCGACGACGACGGAGAGCATCGATGATCGAGACCGAGTTCAACACCGACCGGGTCGCCGAGGCGGACCGGTTCGATCACTGGCGCGCGCTGGCCGAAGGCGCTCCTTCACCGATGGAACCCGCCGGTATCGCCGCCGCCGGCTTCCGCATGCACCAGAGAGACCTGTGGCTGGACAGGATCCGGGTGTGGACGATGTCGTTCCGGCCCATGACCTTCCGGCGCCCTGCCGCGCTCGTCGACAAGGCCGATCCAGGCACCTACAACCTCGTGCTGGTCCGCGAAGGCACGTTCGGGCAGCTCGACGGCAGGGATGAACGCACCTATCTCCCCCGGCACCTGCACGCCCTCGACTCGTCCCGGCCGTTCGAGCTGGCCACGCGCAGCGCGACGGGCGCGGTGTCGTGTGCCGGGCTGGAGATTCCCAAGGCCCTGCTCCCGCTTCCGCGTGCCGCGGCCGACCGGCTCTGCGGCATCCCGCTTCCCGCCGACACCGGCATCGGCGGGCTGCTCGCGGGCACGCTGATGACGTTGACGACACAGTCGGCACAGGCGGCACGGCCGGAGCCCGGCGGCGGCGCGGCCTACTCTGCCGCTGACACCTCCCGGATCGAAGCCGCGCTGGTCGAGCTCGTGTCAGGGCTGTTCACCGGCGCGTTCGAAGCACATGGCACCAGGAGCGGCCAGCCACGGCACGCGCTCGGCGCCCGTGTCAGAGCGTTTATCCTGCGCAACCTGCACGACCCTGGGCTCACTCCGAGCAGCATCGCCTCGGCGCACCACATCTCAGTGAGCTACCTCCACCGGCTGTTCCACGAACACGGAACCGGTGTGGCCGCCTGGATCCGGTGGCAACGACTCGAACGCGCCCGAAGAGACCTCGCCGACCCGGCGTCGACCTCGACCATCCAGGAGATCTCGGCGAGGCGCGGGTTCGCGCACCCGGCCGCGTTCAGCAGGGCCTTTCGCACCGCGTACGGCTTGTCACCGCGCGACTACCGGGAAACGGGCCTTCTCGCTCGGGATTCGGTGACCGGGACGGCGAATGCCTTGGATGAACTGGACACGGATTTTCCTCACGGTGGTTTTGCGGGGGTCACTCCAGCCTAGGAAGAACCGGGGCAGGTGTCCTTGGCTCTCAGCGCACACCCGCTGATCATCCGTGCACGACCGGCCGGCTCAGCGCGCCGGAAGCTCCTCGCCACCAAGCCCCTCGATGCCGTCGGGGACGACCTCCCTCGCGAGGGCCTTCAGTTCGTGCAGCCCCTTCATCCTGGCGTCCAGATCGGCGGCGGCGTCGGCTGCGGCTTTCAGCTCGCCGGAGAACTCGGGCCTCGGCGCGCCGCCCGACTTGTCGAAGATCTTGCGTTCGACGGCGGCCCAGAAGTCCATCGCGATCGTCCTGAGCTGGATCTCGGCCGTGACCTTCTCGACCCGGTCGGAAAGGTGCACGGGAACCCTGATGAGCAAATGCAGGCTGCGGTACCCGTTGGGTTTCGGCTCGGCGATGTAGTCCTTGGTCTGCACGATCTCCATGCCGTTGCGCCGGATCAGATCGCGGATGAGGTACACGTCGGACACGAACGGGCACACCACGCGCACCCCGGCGATGTCGGTGAGGTGGTCCCTCGCCGAGGCGAGCGTCACGGGCAGTCCCTTGCGGCGCAGCTTCTGCATGATCGACTCAGGGCGTTTGATCCGTGACGCGATGTGCTCGATGGGGTCGTGTTCGTGGGCGTAGTCGAATTCCTCGCTCCAGATCCGCAGCTTGGTCAGCAGTTCGTCGACGGCGAACTTGTGCATGAGCAGGAGGCCGCCCAGCTCGCGCACGAACTCAAGCTCAGAGCCCGTCCGCTCCCCCGCCACCTCACCGGTGACCGGGCTCCTCCGCGACAATCGCGCGACGCCATCGTTGAACGACCAATTCTGCACGGGTCTCTCATCCGTTCTCGGTTGCTGATGAGTCCAGCCTATGCATGCCCGTGATCGGCACGCCGCGATATGCCGCCGTGACGCGGCACACTCAGGCAGCCTGTACGGAGAGTGACCGATGGGCGACGGCAATCCCTCGCCCTCGCGCCTAAGATCGGATCCGGCGAGCACAACCGAGACCTCGACGCGGCGGGAGCGCCCATGTCCGAGCTGCCCATGCCTTCCCACTCGTTACCGGCCGCCCTGGGAACAGGGGACCAGGTGGCACGCAGAGCCCACATCGTCACGACATTGGTGGAGGCGTTCTCCGGACTGATGTCGGCCGATCCCGCGGCGTTTCGCACCAAGTTCCGCAAGATGGCCTCCGATCCGTTCGCGTTCTACCGCGGCAGCGCGTGCCTCTTCTACGCCGACGTGGTCCGGCTCGACGACCCGTGGGCCGACGAACGAACGAGCAGAGTGTGGATCCAGGGCGATCTGCACGCGGCCAACTTCGGGACCTACATGGACGGCGAGGGCACCCTCGTCTTCGACGTCAACGATTTCGACGAGGCGTATCTCGGCCACTTCACCTGGGATCTGCGGCGGTTCGCGGCCAGTATCGCGCTGCTCGGATGGAGCAAGGCACTGCCCGACAGCGAGATCGACAACCTGGTGCGGATCGCGGCGACCGGTTACCTCGATCAGGTGCGCGAGTTCGCGGTCGGCACCGGCGACAGCACCTTCAGCCTGCACCTCGGCAACACCGAGGGCGTCGTCAGGAACGTGCTGCGCAAAGCACGACTGAGCAGCAGGAACGAGCTGCTGAACTCGCTGACCGAACTGGAGGGCTACGACCGCCGGTTCCGGATCGCGCCGGGAGTGCGGGTGCTCGGCGAAGCCGAGCGCGCGAACGTCGTCGAAGCCTTCTCCGAATATCTCGGCACCATTCCCGCCGACAAGCGGATGCGCGGTGTCGCCTACACCATCAAGGACGTCGTCGGCCGCGGCGGTTTCGGCATCGGGAGCGCGGGCCTGCCCGCCTACAACATCCTCATCGAAGGCCACAACCAGGCGCTCGACAACGACATCGTGCTCTCGATGAAGCAGGGCAACGTCTCGGCCGTGTCGAGGGTCGTCAGCGACGAGCGGGTCGAGCGGTACTTCCGGCACCACGGCCACCGCACGGCGGTGTCACAACGCGCGCTGCAAGCGCACGCCGATCCGCTGCTCGGTTACACCGAGATGGGCGGCGTCGGCTTCGTGGTGAGCGAACTCTCCCCCTATGAGTCCGATGTGGACTGGGGAGACATCAACGAACTCGACGAACTGCGGCCCGTCATGGACTACCTCGGCAGGGCGGTCGCGAAGGTCCACTGCGTCTCGGATTCCGACTCCGATCACACGCTGGTGCCGTTTCAGACGGAGTCCGCGATCGAAAGGGTCGTCGCCGGAAGGGAAGCCGAGCTCGTCGGCTGGCTGAGTTCTTTTGCGCTCGGCTACTCCGCCGTCGTCAGGGACGACTACCGGCTGTTCATCGAGGCTTTCCGCAACAGGGAAATCGCCGGTCTCGACTCCACGACCGCGACCGGGCGGCCCGCCTCGCTCACCGGGTAGTCCACAACGGACGCTCACACCCCGGTCGTCGAGCCGGGCCGAACGATCATCAGCACAACGACGACGGCCCACAACAGGTTGAACACACCCGTCATTCCGCTGAGCCTTGCCGAAAGCGACGAGCTGACCTCGTTCGCGGTCAGCGCCTCGCGCTGTCCTGGCAGGATCACGAACACCAGCAGCGCGGCGGCGACCGCCGTCAGCACGACCGACGCGATGAGCCACACGTCGGTGAGAACACCGAGCGCGGCACCCGTCGCGAACCCGAACACGGGTACGGCAAGTCCGAACACCGCGTAGCCACGGCAGATCCGGTGCAGCACGGCCGCGACCCCGGCGGCCTTCGGCTCCTCGCCCCCGGCGCCGCCGGAAGCCGGCACGAGCCGCACCGCGCGCGCGTAGCGAGGAAACAGCGACGCGGCGACGGCGATCGGGCCGATCGCCAGTATCGCGGCGAGAACGTGGACGGACAGCAGCAGTTTGGTCACCGGGACACTCCTTGTTCGTGGCAGGGCGCGGTCCTGGACGAGCCGCGGCACATATGTTGGCTGCCAATAGGTACCCTTCCTACTCCATTGACGTGTAGGCTGTCTACCTATGAGGGCGGACGCGGTGCGAGGGCACCTTGACGGATTGCTGCTGGCCGTACTGGAACCCGGCCCACTACACGGATACGCGATCATCACGGCGGTCCAGCGCCGCAGCGGCGGCGCTCTCGAACTGCGCACCGGCACCATCTACCCCGCGCTGAACCGGCTGGAACGACTCGGCCTGCTGCGCAGTAGCTGGCAGGCCGAGGGCGAGCGCAAGAAACGCCGCTACGAACTCACCGAGGCGGGAAAAGCGAGTCTCGCCGACGAACGCGGCGCGTGGCGGGAATTCACGACGGTCATCGGCGCCGTCCTCGATCCCCGCACCGCACGGGGAGAGGTCACGTGAATCGCGCCGATCCCGTCGCCAACTACGGCGTCGAACTCTCCTCGGCACTGCGCGGTCCCCGCGGGTTCAAGGCCAGGATGGTCGCCGACATCACCGACGGCTTCGCCGACACGCTCAGCGCCCACACCGCCACGGCCGCGTCCCGCGCCGACGCGGTGCGCGGAGCATTGCGGGAGTTCGGCACCCCGGCGGAGATCGCCCGAAGCTGCCAGCGGGAACTCACCATCGCGCAGGCCAGGCACACCGCGGGAGCCATCGCGATCACCGTTCCGCTCATGATCGCGGGCTGGCGGCTCGCGCACTCCTCGGCGAACGGGGATCCGTGGGTGCTTCCGTTCGCGGCCTATCCACTCGCCGCCGTCGGCGGGCTCGCGGCACTCCTTGCTCTGCTGACGCTCGCGGCGACCGGCCGCCCCTCAGGGGAGCACCCGCTGACTGCCCTGCTGCCGTCGGTGATGGCCTGGACCGGAACGATCGCGAGCGTCGCCATGATTCTCGCGGCCGTGTCTCTGGTCGTGGCCACGCCGCTCGCGGCGAGCTGGCCCGTCGTCGCGGTGGCCACGGTAACCACGGCCGCGTTCCACGGCGTCGTCGCCGCCTCCGCGCGAGGCTGCCGCGACTGCGCGAGGCTACCGCTCACCGGTTGACCCGCTCACCGGCTTCAGCCACACTCCACAGTGGACCGTCGAGTGCCGCCGTTCAGGACAGCATCCCCGTCGCCCACATGAGCGCGATCAGCACCATCCAGATGGACAACCCGACAAGCACCCTGAGCCACAGTCTTTTCAGCATCGCTCACAACCCGAGACTGTCGAGCACCAGCAACACCGAAAGGAACCCGAAGAACACGAAGGACACGATGAGCACGGCAAGGCGCACTCCCCTGACCTTCAGCTCCTTCGGCAACGCCTTCCTGTTGAGCAGGATCAGCAACCCGGAATAGATGAACATCTGCACGCCCGCGATGGACGAGGAGATCACCACGAGCAGGAACGGCTGATCGACACCGGCGAGCAGGATCACCGACCCCACCACGATCATGATCCAGACGAACGCCGCGTAGATCTTGCTCTCCGACCAGAAGCTGCTGTCCTTGAGCGCGTTGATCTTCATCTGGTCGGCGATCAGCCTGCAGGTGTAGTCGATGATTCCCAGATTCGTCGAGAACAACGCGAATGTCGCCGCGGCCCAGAACGCCGTACCGAACCACGGCGCGACAATGTCCTGCAATGCCTGGCCTTCGAGCAACAGGAAAGCCAGATCCTGCTGCTGCACGGTTCCTTGTGGCAGCGTCGAATACGCCAGCACGGACATGGTGACCAGCGTCAGCACGCCAAGTCCCCAGAACGTGATGAGCTGCTCCCAGTTGGCTATCCGCCACCAGCCGCGCCAGCGGCGCATGTTCTCCTCGTCCGTGGGGAACATGTAGCCGAGCGACGGAGTGGCCTCCTCGTGCCCGGTGATCGGCGACACGATCCTCGGCATGCGAGCGCCCATGCCCATGCCCTTGTCCCTGATGTAGTTGCTCTGCACCAGGTTGTTCGCGCCACCTGCTCCCGCGAAGGCGAGCGCGCCGAGCAGCAACGCCACGCTCAGGTTCTCGTGCCCGATGGGGAAATCGGCGCCGCCGATGCCCTCACTGAGCAACGCGCCCCACGCATCGCCCGTCGTGGCAACGGGAATCGCGATGATGACGAAGAGCAGGATGAGACCGACCAGTACCCCCTGGATCTTCTCCACCCACTGGTACACCACGGGCGAAAGCGTGAGCGTGATCCCGATGGCGACGAGCGCGGCGATCGTGATCGGCACGATCGGCGCGTCGGCGCCCAGCGACAACGCGAACGACACCGACGACGCGGCGCCGGTCGCCCAGCCCGGCCAGAAGTTCTGCAGCAACGCGAAAACGATGAACAGCCACCACCACGGCTTCCAGAATCTGGTGAAACCGGTGATGGCGGATTCGCCCGTGGCGAGCGTGTAACGCTCGATCTCCATGTTCAGGAAGAATTGGATGCCGAATCCCACGATGGCGGCCCAGATGAAGGTGAAACCGATCTGGGAGGTGATGTAGGGCCAGAGAATCATCTCGCCCGACCCGATGGCCGTCGCAAGGATGATCACGCTCGCACCGGTGATCTTGCGCAGTCGTACCGGTTCCGGCAGGTCCCTGAATTCGACGGCGGGCAGGTGCTTGCTGGGAAGTGTGGGCCGGTCTCGCTCAGGGCTGCCAGTTTCCGTCATGCGGGTCGCCTCATCTCACCGCGTGCGAACCAAACCTTCGAGCCTTAGCGCAGCGCTCAGCTAGAGTGACGCCCATCACCTTTTGTGTCAATAGAGGGTTTCTTTCCCTCCGGCCGTTTCGTCGTCCCCCGGCCGCTTCACACCACGGCGATGGCGCCGAGCAGCGGATGACCCCGCGTAGCGGGTCGCACCGTAGCCCGGCTCGTGGGCGGTGAGACGGAAACGGCGAAAATCGGTGCCGTGCCGGTGCAGGCGCGGGCCTCGGCGCCCTGAGCGCGGAACTCGGCAACCTGGGCCCGCCAGGGTACGGCACATCCCGGTGCGGGGATGTGCCGTACGCCGGTCACCCGAACTGTCCTGGGCGGTAGTCCCCCGCGGGCTGCTCGACGATGACGTTGATGCGGTTGTAGGTGTTGATGAGGGCGATGACGGACACGAGCGCGCCCAGTTGCTCCTCGTCGTAGTACTTGGCCGCCTCTGCCCACGCCTCGTCGCTCACGCCGCCGCCCGCGTCGGCGATCCTGGTGCCCTGTTCGGCCAGTTCGAGCGCGGCGCGCTCGGCCTCGGTGAACACCGTGGCCTCCCGCCACGCCGCCACCAGGTTGAGCCGGGTCTGAGTCTCCCCGGCGTGCAGGGCGTCCTTGCTGTGCATGTCCGTGCAGAACCCACAGCCGTTGATCTGACTGGCGCGAAGCTTCACCAGCTCGGCCGTCGCCGAGGGCAGCGCCGAGTCCGCGATCGCCGTTCCCGAGGCGATGATGTGCTTGAGGAACTTCGCCGTCACCTTGTTGCCGAAGAGATCGATTCGCGCGTCCATCCCATGCTCCCTGTCATCGAGTCGTCGAGTCACCGTGTCGTCGGTTACCTCTCTTTGACACCGCAGCGAGGGAAAATGTGACAACGGCCTTCGGCGCGACGGCCACGCCGTCCACAGTGGATCGCAAGGGGGCGTCGTTACCGCGGCCAGAGGGAGCGTCCGCCCTGGTCACAACGCCTGCTGATAGTTTCCGTTGGCTCGGCCGCGTGGCGCGACGCGCCCGGCCCGGCGGGAATCGATGAGGAGGTAGGAGCCCTGTGATCATCAAGGTCGACAGGCTGGGCAGATTGCGGGGTTTCGGCGGCACCGTCCTGTTCGGAGCGGGTGGTGTCGCGTTGATCGCGGTAGCCACACTGGGAGTGGCCGACCAGTCCTCCTCCGAGCGCATGTACACCGTCCTCGGCGGGCTGGCCTGTCTCGTCGTGGCCATGTTCGCCGGGATCACGCTGCGCAAGCCCGCGCCGACCCTCACGGTCGACCAGAAGGGCCTCGTCGTGCGCCAGCCGCCCGAACTGGAGTTCTCGGTACGCTGGAGCGAGCTTCATTCGCTGCGGTTGTCGAGGAGCAAACGGCAGATCGGAAGGTCACGGTCGTGGTTCTACCAGCTCGATTTCTGGACGACCAGCGAAGCGGCAACCCTTGCCCAGCCCGACCTTGAGGTCCTGCGCGAGGGCGAAGGATACCGGTTCGGCCTCGGGCACCTCGGCCGCCGTCACGGCAGGAAGCTGTACCGGGCGTGCGAGGAACACGCGCCGGGCAGGGTCGAACGCGTCTGGTGAAGGCTATTCGGCCAGATTGAGCTGCCAGGTGATCCCGAAGCGATCGGCGACCCAGGTGAACCGGGCGCTGAAGCCGTAGTTGTCAAGCGGCATGAGTTCGGCGCCCCGATCGACGAGGCTCGCGTGCAGGCGCTTCTGCTCGTCGGCGTCGTCGCATTCGACCCACAGCGAGATCGAAGGGGTGAAGTCGAATTCGTGCTTCACCGGACTGTCGATGCACTTGAGCTGCGCTCCGGCCAGCGCGAACGTCGCGTACTCCACCGTCCCCTCCGCTCCGGGACCGTCAGCGCCGTAACGCTTGACGGCCACGATCTCCCCGTCGGAGAACAGTGACGTGTAGAAGTTCATCGCCTCCTCCGCCCTGCCGTCCTGGAACATGAGGAAGGTCGTGATCTTCTGCGCGGTTGCCATGGAGTACCCCTTCGCCGGTCGCCGGAGCCGCACGGAGCGGTTCCCTTACCCGGCGAACGATAGGCAAGCAATGACTTGCCTGTCAAATCGGCCCGCGACAGCCCGGTCCTCAGTGGACCCACGGCGGCAACGGGTCAGGCCGTCACGTCCGGCGCGAACCGCGCGAGCGAAACCTGCCGCGCGGCACCGATTTCCTCCGTCGTCGCGGTACCGGAATTCTCGATCGCGCTCGCCCACGCGCTGACCGTGTGCTGGGAGAACTTCTGCACGTCTTCCGAGCTCTCCCACATGCCGGGGTCGCCGACCTCGACACCCCTCACGTACTGGTCGAGTCCGAGCAGGGACACGTCCCAGCCCGGGCCGGTGTAAAGCGCGCCCGCGCCGCTTCCGGCGACCGAGAGCGGCACGGTGTGCTCCAGTTCCAGCACGGTGTCGTCACCGTCCTCGGAACCGAGCCGCAACTCGACGACGCTACTTGCCTCGCCCCACGTCAACCGCAGCAGGTACGGGCGCTCACATTGCAGCACGGTGCCCTCGGCATTGCCCTCCGCCGCGAACGTCCCGCCTTCCCTCAGCTCGCCGCTCACCGGAAGGAACCAGCGTTCGAGCCGCGCCGGAATCGTCAGCGCGTCCCACACGTCGCCGACCGGTACCGGGTAGCGCCGCCGCAACAGGACGCAGATCGAGCCGGCCTCCCCGGCTTCCCGTCTTTCCCGCACCTCGCGGTAGACGACCTTCAGCTCGTTCGCGATGTCGATCATCGAATGTCCTCGTCCCTGCCCGTCGTGGGGATTGCCTCCGCGGCACTCTCGCGGCGAAACCTGGCCAGCCAGTGGTCGACCTCGCGCAGACCCGACGCGTCGACCGCGTACAGGCGGCGGGTGCCGTCGGCGCGCACGGTCGCGAATCCGTTGTCCCTGAGTACCCTCAGATGCTGCGACACGGCGGGCTGGGTGATGCCGAACTCGCCCTGGATGATCTCGGTGACCGCCCCCGAGGACCATTCGGCCTTCCCCGCCTCCGCGAGCAACTCCAGTATCCTGCGGCGAACCGGGTCACCCAGTACGTCGAACGCGTGCACAGCCGTCATCCTGAAGCGGCTTGCTTATATAAGTCAAGGTTTATCAATCGAGATCATGCATTCGTGGCATACGCGATACCGGCCGCGATCGAATATGCCCCGCATACCGGCGAGCACTACTGCGCTCCGGTGCACCCACTAGCCCTTTCGGCCCAGCGATTCCCTTCCCCGCGAACCCGCCTGAATCCCGGCAGCAAAAGCGAGCGGGCGGTACGCGCGACTATCCCGAAAACAGCAATGACGGCAGGATGTCCCGTCATCCTGCCGTCATTGAAATACCAGTTTCAGTTGCCCTTGTGGTATGCGTCGGTGACCTCGGACGGAATACGCCCGCGTTCGGAAATCTCGAAACCATTCTTACGTGCCCACGCGCGAATCGCCTGATTCTGCTCACGGTCTGCGGCCGACGAACGTGCCACCACCTGGCCGTTCGCCCGCTTGCCCGAAGTGCGCTTGCGACCACCCGAGCGCCGCGCGTGTTCGACATACTGCGCGAGCGCGTCCCGCAGTTCTTCGGCATTGTCCGCCGAAAGGTCGATCTCGTAGCTGACGCCGTCGAGACCGAACTCGATGGTCTCGTCGGCCTCGGAACCGTCCAGATCGTCCACGAGGGAGACAAGAACCTGTTGCGCCACCAGTTCCTCCTGCTATTGAGTCAATCCTGAAAATACCAATTTCCACTCGTCCGGGGAAGTGTACCGGATACGTATACGCGAACGACAAGCGCCGTTTACAACTCGCTATCCAGCGATAATGGAAAGGTGCATCTGTTATTTCCTCATCCCCCCGCACGGCCCGACCACGATGGAAGGGGAAGCCGTCCTCGACACACACGGCACGAGATGGTTTCGCCTTTCCCGTTCCCCGAGAACCAGATCGCGGTGCTCGCTCACGAGGGGGCGCTCACGACGCCGCACTCGACCCGGTCGCCGAGCGAAACCGGGCCGTTTCCGCCGGTGACCTCCGCGTACCAGCCCATCTCGACGTGCCCGTACTCACCGTGCAGCAGCCGGGGAACGGCCAGGTCCCGCTCGGCCGTTTCCGGGTTGACCTCCGTCGCCGCGCATCGCTTCGTCGCCAGCACCCCGCGCAGCCGCAACGTCCCGATGCCGAGATCCTCACCGGTGAGTTCCCTCTCGCACCAGGCGGGCAGCCCCTCGACGTAGATGTTGGCGCGGAACCGCAACGGATCGACGGGCGCCCCGACACGCCGCTCCAGATCACGCACCGAGGCGAGGTTGATGATCGACACCGCGTTCATCATGCTGTCGGACACCACGGAGACGTCGGTGAACCGGCGGTCCCGCTCGCGGGCGAGTACCGGTGGCAGCGCGGGATCACAATCGAGCACGCGGCCGAAGAACGCGGTCACCGCCCGCTCACCATCCTCGGTGGACACATCGGCCGAAAGCACCTCGTGTCCTCGCACCGCGACCGTCAGCCGGTTGGACCGCGCGTCGAAGTGAGTGCCGAGGTCCGCGAGCCTCGCGTCGCGGGCGAGCATGAAGAACTGGCCCTTCGGCAAGGGCTGCCGCTGCCCTTTGACGTAGCGGCCTTCCGGCCTCGCCAGCGCGAACACCCTGTCGCCGTCGATGCCACGGCCGGGCTCGACCGGCAAGGTCTCCACGCGCTGCGGGCTCAATCCCTTGACCGGGTACACGAAAAGGGCGGCGACCCGCCCGGTCCGCTCACTGGCCGTTCCGGCTTCCCGTGTCACCTTTCGCGCCTCCGCCAGCCGATCGGCCCGCCGTCGTCTCGCGGCGAGCCACCACGGAGACGGTATCCGCTAGATCTGATCTAGCGGATACCTGGCCGCCGTCTCGCGCCTATGGGGTGAGCCGACGACGCCGAAGACACGGGAAGGAAGCCGGATGTCACGGAACGAGCCCACAGGGGCACTGCGCGTCGCCACGATCATCGGCAGCACCAGGGAAGGCAGGGCCGGTGCCGCGATCGGCGAATGGTTCGCCGAGGTGGCCCGGCAGCGCACCGACATCGAGATCTCGGTGCTGGATCTGGCCGCCTTCGCGTTTCCGGCGCGCCTGCCCGAGACCCCGACGGCCGACATGCGGCGGTTCGCGGGATCGATCGAGGAGGCGGACGCGTTCGTCGTGGTGACGCCCGAATACAACCGCAGCTTTCCGGCTTCGCTGAAACAGGCCATCGACTACGCCTACGACGAGTGGCACGGAAAACCGGCGGGGTTCGTCTCCTACGGGTGTCGTTCCGAGGGCTTCTTCGCGGTCGAGCAACTCAGGGCGGTGTTCACCGAACTGCACGTCGTGACGATGCGCGACACGGTGAGCTTCAACCTGTTCGGCCCCGGCATCGACGAGAAGGGACGGCCGCCCGTCAGGGGGGAACTGGCCGTGGTCGCCGACGCCATGCTCGACCAGCTCACCTGGTGGGGCCGCGCGCTGCGCAACGCTCGCGCGGCGGAGCCCTACACCTGCTGACAGCAAAGAAAGGACGAAACATGAGCAAGCACACGGCCGACCTCGCGATCGAAACGTCGGGACTGGTCAAGATCTTCGGCCAGAACAGGGCGGTCGACGGCATCGACCTGGAGGTGCCGGCCGGCACGGTGTACGGCGTTCTCGGCCCCAACGGCGCAGGCAAGACGACGGCGGTCCGCATGCTGGCGACGCTGCTGCGGCCGGACGGGGGCCAGGCGAAGGTGTTCGGCAAGGACGTCGTGCGGGAAGCCGACGCCGTGCGCGGCCGGGTCAGCCTCACCGGTCAGTACGCCTCGATCGACGAGGACCTGACGGGGGCCGAGAACCTGATTCTACTCGGAAGGCTTTACGGACACCGCAAACCGGCCGCGCGTGAGCGGGCCGGACAGTTGCTCGACGCGTTCGGGCTCACCGCGGCCGGTGACCGTTCGGTGAAGAACTACTCGGGCGGGATGCGCCGTCGCATCGACATCGCCGCGAGCATCATCAAGACGCCGGACCTGCTGTTCCTCGACGAGCCGACGACGGGCCTCGATCCACGCAGCCGCAACCAGGTGTGGGACATCGTGCGGATCATCGTGGCAAGGGGCACGACCGTGCTGCTCACCACGCAGTATCTCGACGAGGCCGATCAACTCGCGTCCCGCATCGCCGTCATCGACACCGGCAAGGTCATCGCCGAGGGCACGCCCGGACAGCTCAAGTCCTCCGTGGGCAACGGCACCGTCCACGTACGACTGCGCAACCCCGCCGACCGCGGTGAGGCCGAAACGATTCTGAGCAGGACGCTGGCAACCAGCGTCCAGCTCGACGCCGACCCGCTCGCGCTCACCGCGCGGATCGCGGCAGGCGAATCGGGTTCCGGCGCGGCCGAGCACGCGGCGAAGGGCCTGGCCGAGCTCGCGAAGGCGGGTATCACCGTCGACGACTTCTCGCTGGGCCAGCCAAGCCTCGACGAGGTTTTCCTCGCGCTCACCGACCGTACCAACCGCGCGAACACCAACCACACGAACACGAAGGGGGCAGCGGCATGACCACCGCCGCGACCAAGGAAACCGATCAGGCCACGGAGTACACACCGGCCGCCGACAGGCTCAACGCCGTTCTGGCCTCGGGAGAACCGCCTCCCCGGCCGAGCGCGCTGGCCGCGTCGACCACCTTCGGCTGGCGGGCGATGCTCAAGATCAAGCATCTTCCCGAGCAGATGGTCGACGTGACGCTCTTCCCGATCATCATGACGCTGATGTTCACCTACCTCTTCGGAGGGGCACTCGCCGGATCGACAGGGGACTACCTGCAATACCTGCTTCCCGGGATACTGGTGATGAACGTCGTGATGATCACGATGTACACCGGGATCGGGGTCAACAGCGACATCGAGAAGGGGGTGTTCGACCGGTTCAGGACGCTGCCCATCTGGCGGCCTTCGGCACTGGTCGGCGCGCTGCTCGGTGACATGGTGCGCTACCTGATGGCCTCGACGGTGATCCTGGTTCTCGGGCTCGTGCTGGGTTTCCGCCCCGGTGGCGGAATCGGCGGCGTGCTCGCGGGCGTCGCGCTGCTCATCGTATTCTCGTTCGCGTTCTCCTGGATCTGGACGATGTTCGGGCTGTTGCTGCGCACCGAACGCGCCGTGACCGGCGTCAGCATGCTCGTGTTGTTCCCGATGACGTTCCTCAGCAACGTGTTCGTCGACCCGAGGACCATGCCGGGCTGGTTGCAGTCCTTCGTGGACGTCAACCCGATCACCCACCTCGTCGGTGGCGTGCGCGGGCTGATGGAGGGCAGGTGGGAAACCGGCCACATCACCTGGACGCTGGTGGCCTCCGCGGCGCTGCTGGCGATCTTCGGAACCCTCACGATGCGGCTCTACAACCGCAAGTGACCTGTCTCCGGGGTGCGCTCGCGGTTCACAACCGCCAGCGCACCCCGGATTCGGGCGTGTAGCGGCAATTCGCACCGGTCGAGACCGCGGCTCGCAGGTGCGTGGCAAGGGCGGGATGACGATCGTCCAATTTGCGCAGCGTGTCCCTGATCCGGGCGGACACCGTTTTGCGGGCCCTTTCGGCTTCGTCTCCGAGCCTGCGTGTCCTGCCGCCGAGACCGGCCGCCGTGCGCAACTCTCGCAACAGCGCGTCCCGTTCGCGGTCGAGGCCAGCGGCCTTGGCGTCGGCTCCACTCGCGATCGCGGCCTCGATCTCCTCGTCGAGCGCGGTGAGCCTGCGCTGGTACCGCGCTTTGGCCTCGTCGTCGAGCACCGGATCACCACCGAGGCGTTTCGCCGCGACGACGACGTCACCACCGGCCGGATCGAGCAGCGCCACGGCCGGGATGTCGGTTCCCGGCTGCCGCAACAGCGTGTGCACATCGCGCAGCCCCTTGGAATCGGGCATCAGAACCGTGTCACCTGCCATCGACAGCGACCACACGTCGCCGGTGAAGCGGAACTCGTTGGTGGTGTCCGCGGCGGCATGGTCGGCCTCCCCCGGGGTGTCCCCGGCAGGGAGGAGATGCCGCATCCCCAGTTCCGCCGCCTCGGCCGCGACCTCGGCCCGCAGCTTGTCCGCCCTGACGTCGTCGCCGTCGTTTCCCCTTGCCGCCAGCGCCTTCGCGAGCCCGGCACCCGCCTCCGCGGCCCACGGCCGCGATCCCATCCGCTCCGCCGAGCGTTTCGCGGCGGCGAATCGGCCGACGGCCTCGTCCCAGCGTTGCTGCGCGGCGTCGAGCCGCCCCAGCCAGTAGGTCACGGGACCGCTGATGTCGAACCCGAACATCGACACCAGGTAAGTACCGGCGTGTGGCAGCAACGCCTTCCTCGCCCGTTCGCACAACTCCGGGTCGCCGGTGGCGGCCGCGAGTTGCGCCTGGAACCGCAGCCACAATCCCATGTCCATGATGGACTGACCTTCGCCGCGTTCGCACACGTCCCTCAGGTAACGCAGTGCGAACGCGGTCTCCCCCTTTGCCAGTTCGTTCATCGCCCTCAGCAGCCGGGGCCGGTGTATCGCGCCCTCGATCAGCGTGCCCGCCATGGCGTCCAGCTCGTCGAGCCTGCCCCGCTGGTAGGCAAGCAACCAGCGCAGGTGCCGCGCCGCGGTGTCGATGTGTGTGCGGTCCTGTTGCTCGACGAATCTCTCCGCCTCCAGCAGCAATGTCTCCGCTTCGGCGAACCGTCCCGTGAACGCCGCCACGATGCACCGGTCGACCACGGAGGCGAGCCACATCCGGGTGTCGCCGCTACGCTCGATCATCTCGGCGAACCGCGCCATCTGTCCTTGGTAGGCCGGATCGCCTCGCTCAAGCAAGGCGACCCAGCGCAGTGATACCGCGTACTGCTCGGATTCGGTGTCACCGGTGCGGCGGGCGACGGCCGCCAGCTCGTCGACCATCGCCAGCCGGTCCTCGGCGTTGCCGGTCCCCCAGCTCATGTTGTGCTGTGCGAACAGGCTGAGCGCGAGTCCCTCATCGTCGCCGGTTTCCCTCGCGAGGCTCTGCAGCCGGACGGCGACCTCGATGGCGAGCTGGTTGAGCGGGCGGTCCGCGACCTCGTCCTCGTCGCTTCCCGTCAACAGCGGGTGTGCTTCGGACAGCAAGGCCCGCGACAATTCGCGCCGCCGCCCGTGGTCGGCGATGTGGGTGCTCAGCGCGATCGACCCGAGCAGCACGGGATCGTCGTGAGCGCGCGCGTACGCGGCGGCCTCGCCGACGACGGCGACGCCCTCCTCGGTCCGCTCGATCGTCAGCAGTTCCTGCGCCAGCTCGCCCATGATGAGGATGTAGCGCCGGGGAAAGTGCCGCTTCGCGAGTGCGGCGCCGGTACGGAAGTGCCCGATCGCCTCGTCGAAAGCCATCCTGATCGCGGCGTCCCTTCCCGCGGCCAGCAACAGTTCCGTGGTCTTCTCGGCCGCGATCTCGTCACCGGCCCGCACGGCGTGCCTGGCGAGGTCGCCTTTGAACACCCGCTCGGCCAGCGAGGGCGCCGAGCCGACCGCCGTGACGACGGCCGCGTGCCGCGAGCGCAGTTCCCCTTCGCCGAGCTCGTCCCGCAGCGTTTCCCTGACCAGGTCGTGGGCGAAAGCGAAAGCGCCGTTGCCCTTGGCGACGACGAGCCGCGCGGCCATGGCTCTTTCCAGCAGGCGATCGACCTTGGCGACCGGGTCGGCTCCCATCGCGGCGAGCACCTGACGATGGAAGACACCGCCCAATACCGCGGCGTCGGTGAGCATGCGGGACACCGGGGCGGGCAACAGCGAGATCCTTCTGCGCACCGCGTCGCGAACACCGGGCGGAACCGCCGCGACCGATCCGTCGCTGTGCCACAGTCGCGCCGTCTGCTCGACGAAGAACGGGTTGCCGCCGGTACGGCGGTGCACCTCGGCGACGAGCGCGGGATCGGGCACCGCTCCCGTCGTGCGTTCCATCAGCGCGGTGACGCCCTCGACGTCGAGACCGGTGAGCGTGATGGTGGTCGCGGCGGCGACGAGCGCGGTGATCCGGGGCCGCAGCACGTGTTCGGCGGCCTCCACCTCGACGTCCCGGTAGGTTCCCACCAGCAGCAACCGTTCGAACCAGGTGTGCCTCGCGACGAATTCGAGCAGCGTCAGCGACGCGGTGTCGGCCCAGTGCACGTCGTCGAGTACGACGAGCACCGGCCTGTGCGCCGACACCGCGACCAGCGCGCTGGTCACCGAGTCGTAGAGCGCGAAGGTGTCCGGCACCTCGGCACCGGCCTCGCCGAGCAGCACCCCGAGCCCGTCACCGGCGGCCTCGCGTGCCGCTGCCCATTCCTGGTCCGTCGCCGCCCTGCGCAGGCCGCGGAACACCTGAACCCACGGCCAGTACCCCGGCGCGGCCTCCGAGTCCCAGCAGGCACCGCCGACGACCAGCGCGCCGAGTGCCCTCGCCTCCTCGGCCGTGCCGGTGACCAGCGTGGTCTTGCCGATACCGGCCTCGCCGGTGACCAGCACCAGGCCGCCGTGACTCTCCGTCGCTCTCGTGATCTCGGCGCGCAACAGGGCAGCGGGATGTTCCCTGCCGATGAGCGCGCCACCAGTGTCTTGGGTACGCATGACGAGCTCGACAGTAGTCATCACGCGCCGCGAATGCCTGTTTTTTCGCCCTGCCGCGACCGTCGCGGCGGCAGGGTGTCACCATGCACACGACGTTTCTCATGGGGGAAAAGGATGCGGGAGGAACCCGGCTCACCGGGTGGCACGACGATGCTCGCGAAGCTGCTGAGCGAGGTCTTCGCGCCGTGGGTGATCGTGCTGCTGCTACCGCTGGCCGTCGCCTGGGAGGCGACCGGAGCGCTCGGTCCCACCCTGTTGTGGGGCCTGCTCGTCGCGTTCACCAGCAGCATCCTGCCGATGGCCGTCATCGTCTGGGGAGCGCGTACCCAGCGCTGGGACAGCCACCACGTGCGTGATCGCGAGGGGCGGCTGATTCCGTTCCTCGTGCTCATCGCGCTCAGCGCGCTCGGCCTCGGCCTGCTTCTCCTGCTCGGCGCGCCATGGCCGCTCGTCGCGCTCGACGTGTGCATGATCGCGAGCCTGCTGGTCACGGGAGCGATCACGATCCGCTGGAAGATCAGCATGCACGCCGCCGTCGCCTCGGGCGCGACGGTGATCCTCGTGGTCATTCACGGCGTCCTGCTGTGGTCACTGTCACTCGTCGTGGCCGCGGTGTGCTGGTCGCGCGTCGTGTCCCGCGATCACACCAGCGCGCAGGTCATCGCGGGTACCGTCGCCGGAGCGCTCGTCGGCGGCGGAATCTACGCGCTCATCGCCTGAGGCCGCGAGCGATACTCCACTGTGGACCCGCCCGGTGCGGGGCCGCCATGACCCCGCACCGGCACGGCTCAGGCCAGCGCCGACGGATGCTTCGCCAGCGGGGTGATCTCGAACTCCAGATAGGGAAACAGCGGCAGGTTCCACAGGACTTCGTGCAGCCGCTCGTTGTCAGCGACGTCGAAGACGCTGAGGTTGGCGTACTTGCCCGCATGCCGCCACAGGTGCAGCCACTCCCCCTCACGCTGGAGCCGCCGCGCGTACTCCTTCTCCTTCGCGACCAGGTCGGCCCTGACCTCCGGGTTCAGATCGGAGGGAATCCGCACCGTCATGCGCACCGCGAACAGCATGCGTCACTCCCTGTCGAGCGCGAAGTCGTAACCGACCTCACGTCCGCCGCCCGCCGAGGCGACCGGGTCGAGGATCAGCTCGGGTTTCACGGCGGAGGCGATGTCGTCGCCGATGTGTGTGTCACCCCGGAAGTACAGCTGCGTCGTGAGGGTGCGGTACCCGGGCGCCGACACTATGAGGTGCAGGTGCGCGGGGCGCCACGCGTGCCAGCCCGCCGCGGCGATCAGTTCACCGCACGCGCCGTCGGTCGGGATCTGATACGGCGCCGGTTCGATCGTGCTGATCGCGAACTCGCCCGACTCACCCGCGACGACGGTTCCTCGCAGGTTCCACTCGGGAATGCCGGGCGCGAACTGCGAGTAGTATCCCGCGTCGTCGGCCTGCCAGATCTCCACTGTCGCCGACGGCAACGGCGTCCCGTCCGCGCCGGTCACCGTGCCCCGGAACACCAGTGGCACACCGGCCTCGCCCTCTCGCATCGGCAGCGCCGCCTCTGCCGGAAGCCGGGGCGCGTCCGGCACGTAGTAGGGGCCCTCGATGGTTCCCTTGCTTCCGCTCCGGTTCTCGTTGGCGACCTCCTCGACGGCGTGCTCGATCCACACGTCGAGAAACAGCGGCCACTCGCCGTCCGCGCCGACCTTGATCAGCCATGCCTTCAGCGCGTTGTACTCGGCGTAGGTCACCTTGTGCTCGCGGATGGTGGCGTGCACCGCCTCGATGACCTCGCGGGCCAGCAGATCGACCCGCTCCTTGCCGACCGTCGCCGCCCCGGAGGGCTTGTCGGACTTGTCGGTGACGAACCGCTGGGTGGCGGCTGCTCCCGAGGCGGCGGCGGTCGCCGTGCCTGCCTGCGATGCGCTCATGGTGTTCTCCATTTCCTTGTCCCTTGGTGGTGGGGTCGGCCGGGTACCTCAGTCGAGGCGGTAGTGGGCGAGCTTGTCCTCGTCGATCACGACCCCGAGGCCAGGCGCCGACGGAGCGAGGAGCGTGCCGCCCTCGATGCGCAGTGGCTCGGTGAGCAGGTCGTCGCTCATGTCGAGGAAGTTGGACAGTTCGGCCGCCCTGCGCGCGGTACCGGCGAAGGCGGCCCCGAAGACGACACTCGCGGCTGTGCCGAGCTGGCCGTCGATCTGGTTGCCGAGCACTACTTCGGCACCGAGTCCTTCGCACAGATGCAGCACCCGCTGGGAGTCGGTGAATCCGGTGCGAGCGGTCTTGATGCTGATCGCCGTCGCGGATCCGCCGAGCAGTTCACGGGCCACCTCGGCTGGTTTGCTCGCGCTTTCGTCGGCCACGAACGGGATCGGGCATCGCGACACCAGCCAGCGGCGGCCGAGTACGTCGTCGGCGGGGTTGAGCTCCTCGGCGAACGCCAGGTCCAGATCGGCCATCATCCGCAGCGCCCGCGCCGATTCCGAAGCCGACCAGCCCCGGTTGCCGTCGATGTACAGCTCGGCTTCGTCGCCGAGCCCTTCGCGCAGGGCACGGCAGGCCGCGATGTCGAGCTCGGCCGGCCTGCGCCCGACCTT
Organism: Prauserella marina; assembly: GCF_002240355.1. Lineage (GTDB taxonomy): Bacteria > Actinomycetota > Actinomycetes > Mycobacteriales > Pseudonocardiaceae > Prauserella_A > Prauserella_A marina. Next base: position 3,072,598 of record NZ_CP016353.1, on the reverse strand, counting down.
CACCTTGAAGGTCGTGATGCCGTACTCGTCGCGAAACCGTCGCGCCTCGGCGACCATCTTCGCCGGTTCGGCGAAGCCGACCATGTGGGCGACCCTGAGCCGGTCGGTGTAGCCGCCGAGCAGGGCGGTGACGGGAAGTCCGGCCGACTGGCCGATCACGTCCCATGCCGCGATGTCGAGCGCGGCCTTGGCCACCGGATTGCCCACGGTGCGATGCAGCTTCGCGTGCCAGCGCTGCCTCGCCAACGGTGACTCACCGAGCAGCGCTGGCGCGAACAGTTCGTCGATCACCGCGCGGACCGACGCCTGCGTCTCGCCGTAGGTGAACGGGCGGGGCGGGGCGTCGGCGACGCCGACCAGCCCTTCGTCGGTGTGCACCCTGACGAGCACGTGCTCGGCGGTGTGCACCTCGCCGCTGGCGAAGCGCAGCGGCTTGCGGTACGGGATGGCGTAGGGGATCGCCTCGACCTTGCTGATCCTCACCGCTCGCCCCGTCCGGCGGGCACCGCGCGAGTCAGCTCCTCGACCCACTCGGCCGCGGCGAGCAGTTCCGGTACCCGGTCCGGATGCCCGACGAGCTGGACACCGAGCGGAAGGCCGTCTTCGGTGCGGCAGCCGGGAACCGTCACCACGGGCAGCCGCAGCAGTTGCCACGGCCTGCTCAGCACCGGTGAGCCGGTCGCGGCGAGCCCTCGCGGCGCGGCGCCGGGGGCGGCGGGAGCGAGTATGAAGGTGCCTTCCGCGAGCAGGCCGAGCACGGTGGGCCGGTGCCGGTGCGCGACCGCCCGGGCAGCGTAGTACTCCTCGTCCGAGATCCGGCTTCCGGTGGCGAGCAGCTCGCCGAGCTGAGGGCTCAGCTGTCGTGGGTGCCGGGCCTCCTCGGCGAGCGCGCGCACGGCCTCGTAGGCCATCACCTTCTCGTGCGCCGCGACGAGCGCGAGCGTCAGTTCCGGCAGGCCGAGCCCCGTGACGCGCGCGCCCCGTTCCTCCGCGAGCCGCACCGTCTCCGCCACCGCCGCGGTCATCGCGGGCTCGACGTCGGCGACCTCGGTGCCGCTCCACACCACCAGCGAGGGCGGGGTCGCCGCCACCACCGGCGCGGTACCGGTGAGCGCGGTGAAGGTCAGTGTCAGGTCGGCGACGGCCGCGGCGAGCAGGCCGACGGAGTCCAGCGACGGCGCCAGCGCGGCGAAACCGGCCGTCGGCAGCCCCGGCGCGACGAGACCGGCGGCGCCGCAGAACGCGGCCGGTCTGGTGAGTGACCCCGCCGTCTGGCTGCCGATCGCCAGCGGCACGGTACCGGCGCCGACGGCCGCCGCCGAACCGCTCGACGAGCCCCCTGGCGTGTGGGCCGGGTTGTGCGGATTGCGGGTGGGGCCGGGTGCGAAGTAGGCGAACTCCGTGGTGACGGTCTTGCCGACCGGAACGGCACCCGCTCGGCGGAGCATGCCGACCACCTCGGCGTCGCGGTCGGCGATCTGGCCCTCGCGCAGCGGTGATCCACATTCCGTCGGCAGACCGGCGACGTCCACGATGTCCTTGACGCCGAACGGAATTCCGCGCAGCGGACCGGCCCGCACCGCGCCGTCGAGTTCCCGCGCGGCGGCGAGCGCTCCCCGCTCGTCGAGCCGCACCCAGGCAGCGAGGTCGGCTTCCCTTGCTTCGATGCCGCGCAGCGTTTCGGCGACAAGCGCGCTCGGCGACACCTCACCATCGGCGACCCTGCGTACCATTGTGGACAGTCGAGAAGTCATTTCCGGTCTCCTCCGGCACCTGCGGGATCAGCTTCAAGGCGATGGAACCTGCGGTTGAAATAGACCAGGCTGTCACGGTCGGTGCGCGCACGCACCTGTTCGATCGTCACGAACAGGACGCTGTGCGAGCCCATCGATTTCCGGTCGGCGATGACGCCCACGATGTTCACCAAGGCGTCGCGCAGCAACGGAACGGGCGCGGACTGGTCCCAGATGTCCCAGGTGAACCGCTCGGCCATGGACACGTCGGTCATCCCGGAAAAGTGCCGTGCGAGCCATTCGTCCTCCGCCGCGAGTACGTTGAGGCACACCCTGCCGTTGCCGTTGAACACGTCGTGCGTCGCGCTGCGCTGGTTCACGCACACCAGCACGGTCGGCGGCGAGTCGGTGACCGAACAGGCCGCGCTCACCGTGATCCCGCAACGTCCGCGCGGCCCGTCGGTGGTGAGGATGTTGACCGCGGCGGGAAGGTGAGCCATCGCCTCCCGGAAGTCGGCCGTGCTCGGCGGCGCTGGAGCGACCGGCGACGCGGGAACCGCGGGCTGGGTGAGGGACTGGGTGGTCAACACGGGCTCCATCTCGTTCACACCGTTCACAGTTCGACGACCAGGCGTGGTGTCCTCGATCTCGACACGCACGCCGCGATCCGGTCGCCGGCTTCCTTTTCCTTGCGGCTCAAGCAGTTGTCCCTGTGCTCGGGGCTGCCTTCGAGCACGTCGAGCACGCAGGTCCCGCAGATGCCCTCCCTGCACGAGGTCTCGATGTCGTAACCGTTGTCCTCCAGCACGTCGACGATCGACTGTCCCGCCGCGACGGGGAACACCTCGCCGGTGTCGAGTTCCAGTTCGAACTCGTCACCGGTGCGCTCGGCGGGTTCGAGCGGCTGGAAATGCTCGACGTGGAGCCGGTCGGCGATCGCGCGCTCCCCCGCCAGTTCCCCGACTCTGGCAAGGAATCCCTTGGGCCCGCAGGCATACACGTGCGTTCCGTCCAGACCGGACTCAACCGGCGACAGCGCCGTACCGAGAATCGCGAGCTGTGTTTCCCTGTCGACACCGAAGTGGAACCGCGCATTGCCCTCGAACTCGGGCGCGCCGAGCGTGCCGGTGAACGCCGCCCGCTCGGCCGAGGACGCGAAGTAGTGCAGCGTGAAATCGGCACCGTCGGCGAGCAACCGGTGTGCCATCGCCAGCAACGGGGTGATCCCGATACCGGCGGCAAGCAATACGTGCCTGCTCGCCTCCGCCGCGATCGCGAACAGATTGCGCGGCGCGCTCACCACGAGTTCGTCGCCGACCGCGACCTGCTCGTGCAGGCTCTCCGAGCCACCCCTCGACGGCCGCTCCCGCTTCACCGCGATGAGCTGAGAATCCTCACCCGGCGCGCCGCACAACGAGTACTGCCTCGTGCCGCCGCGGGGGGCGACGACGTCGATGTGCGCGCCCGGCTCGAAGGGCTCCACGGGTCCGCCGTCGGCTGGCGCGAGCCGGTAGGTGCGCACATCCTCGGCCTCGACGACGATCTCGGTGACCTTCACTGTCCTCATCGCACTCACCTCAGGTAAAGGCCACCGTTGGCGTCCCAGCAGGCGCCGGTGACCGACGAAGCGTGGTCGGCGGCCAGCAGAGCGACCATGTCGGCGATGAACGCGGGCGAACCGAGCCTGCCGACCGGGATACTCTTCGTGATCTCCTCCAGCCGCTCGGCAGGCAACATCTCCCGCACCACCGGCAGGTCCTGCGGTCCAGGCGACACGGCGTTCACGGTGACCCCGCTCGCCGCGAGTTCTCGCGCGAACACCTTGGTCAGCGTCGCGACGCCGCCCTTGGCCGCCGCGTAGTGTCCCCCGGTCGCCGTGCCGCCGTTCTGGCCGGCGAGCGAGGCCATGTTGATGATCCTGCCGAAACCGTTGTCCGCGAAGTGCGCGCCGAACACCTGGCTGCCGAGGAACGTTCCGTCGAGGTTGGTCGACACGACGGAACTGAAGCTCTCCTGGCTGATTTCAAGCAACGGCTCGGCGATCGACCTTCCCGCGTTGTTCACCAGTACGTGCACCGCTCCCCATCGGCCCACCAGTTCGTCCCGCACGTTCTCGAACGATGCCTTGTCCCGCACGTCGAGGCCCAGCCCGACGGCGGTGCCGCCACCGGCGTCGAGCACGGCGGCCTCCGCGACGGCCGCGTCGGCGTCGAGGTCGGTGAGCGCGACGAGATAGCCGAGTTCGTGCAACCGGCCGGCGATCGCCCTTCCCAGTCCCCTGGCCGCACCGGTCACGACCGCGGCCCTCGCGCTCACAGCAGGTATCCCGACGCCGTCACGGCCTCCCGCGCGTTGACCAGCCGCACCACCTTGAGCGCCAGCGCGGGGCCGGTGGTGCCGAACTCCACCTCGTGGGTCAGTTCGGCGGCGAGCACGGTGGTCGCCGATCGCTTGTGCGCGACGAGAACCTGCGCCGAGCTCAGCCGCACCCGGCCGGGCGCCACCGATTCGACGACGAACCCCGACACCGTGCGCACCGTGGTCGCGGCGGCCGACGCGGAGATGGAATGGCCTCCGGTGAGCCGCTCGACGCGCATCCTTCGCATCCGCTCGTCGTCATACACGAGGTTCAATGTGGACTCGAAGTCCGTCGTGTCAGGATCGATCGGGATCACGTAGTGGCCGCCGGGCGCCCACAGTTTCTCCCATTCCCCGTAGGCCCTCCTGTCAAGCAACCTCGCTTCGCGCCAGATCAGCTCGACGGCACCGGCCACGTCGGGATCGGTGAACATGCTGTACTCAGCACTGTGCTCAGCCGGCATCGGACATCATCCTCTTCCACATCGCGTAGCTCTCGCGCATGCCGTTCTCGTCGGTGACGTGCGCGAGCGTTCCGCCGTCTTCGGTGGGCTGCTCCTGGCCGTATCCCCTGTTCACCAGGATCGGCAGCTCCGGGCCTCCCGCGGCGCCGAGCTGAACCCGTTCCCACGCCTCGGCGTCGTCGGGACTTCCGAAGCCGAACGGCCCCTGGAAATGCTCGTGGATCCGCAGCCGCTCCCTGTTGACGATTTCCGGGCCGCCGTCGAGACCGAGCGCGACGTGCCTGATCTCGGTCTCGTTGACCGAAATCGGTTGCAGTACCCGGAAAAACGACATCGACATCGCGACGTTGGGGAAGAGGTTGAGGTTGAATCCGGCGCCGTGCATCGAGCGCACGATCCTGCGTACCTTCTCCGGTTCCATCTCCGTGGACAGTTCCTCCACGACGTGGCTGAACCGCTCCTGCAACTGTTCGGTGCCATCGTCCTCGTCGAGATCGACGTGTTCCGGCACCGACACCGCGACGCTGTGCCCGTTGCCGAGCGAGCGTACGTAGTTGCCCTCGTTCGTCATGACCGACAGCATGCTGGCCGTCTCCGCGTCGACCGAGGCCATCCACGAGCGGTGCACGATCGGAAAGTGGTACCAGTCGGTGGTGTTCTCCAGCTGGATCTTCCAGTTCCCGTTGAACCGGAACCGATATTCGCCCTGCACCTTGATCGGATATCCGGCGCCCTGCTTCATGAACCGGTCGATCCAGACCGTCGCCTCGCCGAGAAAGTCCACCAGTGGCTCGACATCCTCGTTGAAGCTGGCGAAGACCATGCCCGCGTACGAATCGACCTTGAGCCGCCGGAGCGGGAGATCCTTCTTCTCGACGATGTCCTCGTAGCGGTCGGGATAGGGAATTCCTCGCAACGTTCCGTCGAGCGCGTAGGACCAGGCGTGGTAGGGGCAGGTGAATCCGTTGGCGTTGCCCTTCGGTTTGTCGCACACGCTGGCACCGCGATGCCTGCACCTGTTGACGACGACGTTGATCCCGCCCTTGCGGTCACGGGTGACCAGCACCGGCTGGCGGCCCACCATCGCGGACTTGAAGTCACCGCGTTCGGGGATCTCGCTCTCGTGCGCCACCCACACCCAAGTCCGCTCGAAGATGCGGTCCAGTTCGCGCTCGAACAGCGCGGGATCGGTGTAGAGCGCGACGTCGACCTGGTCGGGACGGACAAGACCGGCCGGGTTTTCCGGGCGTACCGCGCTCATCGCCGCTCCGTCCGCTCAGCCGCGGCGCCGACCTCGTCGGGGAAACCGAGCGGCCTTCCGATCCTCGCCTCGATCTTCGCGTAGCGCCACAGCGCGTGCTCACCGACCGGCGTGCTTCGGAAGAGGCCGCAGGCCGCGGCGACGGTGGGCTGGTCGGCGACCTCGGCGAGGATGTAGCAGGTCCACGGCCACTGCGCGGAAGGACCGACCATGTGCTGGTCGTCGTCCATCGTGCCGAGCACCCGCACCCCGGGCAGCGCTGCCAGCGCGTTGGTCATCTCGGTGAACGCGGTGAGCACGTCCCCGATGCGTTCGGTGGGCAGGTCGAAGAAGTTCTGGTTGATGCCGATGCAGAACAACACACGCAGCGGCGTCGCTGACTCACTCATGAATACCTTTACTTTCGGGGTGGGGTCACGTCCACACGGGAACTACAGGAAGCCGGGAAAGGGCGTGAGCCCCATGAGCACGGCTCCCGCGCCGTCGTACATGCCTTCGGAGAGAAACGCGTGCTGTACGACCACCGAGGCGTCCCTGAGGTAGCGCTGCATCTCGTTGGCCGAGTAGATCGCCGAGGTGCCACAGACCTCGTAGGCGGCGCGCACGACGGCGAAGCCCGTCTTCGCCACGTGGACCGCTGCCAGCCGCAGCATCGCGATCTGTTCGTCGGTGGCCGGGTTGCCCGCGACGATCGAGGCGTACACCTCGCCGGTGGTCTCGTAGAAGAACGCCCTCGCCGAGCGCAGCCGGGCCTCCGCGGTGGCGACGGCGCTGCGGTAGTAGGGCCGGTCGGCCGGTTTGGGGGCACCGGTGATGCCCTTCCTGCCCGCGCCGACCCTGATGGCGTAGTCCAGCGCCGCCCTCGCGACGCCGAGGTTGACAACGGCGAGCACCTGCGCCGCGTAGGCAACCGTCGGATAGCGGTAGAGCGGTTCGTCCACGGTGACCTCACCGCCGCGGATGAACGTCCAGTCCTGATCGACGACGACGTTCTCGACCCTCAGGTCGTGGCTTCCCGTCCCCTCAAGGCCCACCACGTCCCAGTTCTCGACGATCGTCACGTCCTCCGGCCGCAGGATCGCCGTCCTCGGCTTGGCCGATCCGTCACCGGCCGGGCCGATGCCGACGCCGAGCACGTCGGCGCCCTTGCAGCCACTTGCGAACCGCCACGTGCCGTTCACCAGAAAACCGCCGTCCACCCGTTCGGCCGGCTGCAACGGGAAGAGGCCACCGGCGAAGGTGAGATCGGGACCGTCGGCGAACAACCGCTCCTGTGTCGCGAGTGGGAGCGCGGCGAGGTAGGTGGTCGCCGAGCCGAAGCTCGCGACCCAGCCGGCCGAGGCGTCCACTTCGGATATCCGCTCGACCATCCTGAGGAACTCGGCCGGTGCCAGCGCGTCTCCGCCGAACCGTTTCGGCGTCGCCGCGCGATAAACGCCAACGCGCTTGAACTCGTCGATCATGTCGCGCGGAACATGACGCCGCGCGGTGAACTCCTCGCGCCGGAGCGCGACATTCGCGAGGACTTCCTCGAAGGTCGGCTCGGAAACCGAGTCCTGTTCCTGGGAACTCGCGCTGTGTTGCGTTCGCGTCATCGGCGTTCTCCTTGCTTGCTCCTGGCGCCCATGCCAGGACACTAAGCAGCCTCAGGACTCCGTCACAATGCGAACACTTTCCCCCGCGACCCGGCGGTTTCCTGCGTCGAGTAAGGGAATTATCTATGGCGGATCGCCGTACACTTTAGATTCGCTGTGAGCCTTGACAGGCAAATGTTCAAACTGCAATAACTTCCCTGTTCCCCCCAATGCGCGGGCCGGCCCGTTCCGTCGATGGTCGCCATCCGCATCCGGACGGTCGCAGGCCCCTCCTGCAAGGAGTTCCCGTGAGAACCACCGCAGCCACCACCTCACCACGCCGCGTGGCGATGGCGAGTCTGATCGGCACGACCATCGAGTGGTACGACTACTTCATCTACGGCCTCGCCGCCGCGATGGTGTTCGGACCGCTCTTCTTTCCCGAGTTCTCCTCGGCAGCCGGAACACTCGCAGCCTTCGCGACCTTCTCGGTCGGCTTCCTCAGCCGCCCGCTCGGCGGCATCGTCATGGGCCACTTCGGTGACAAGGTCGGCCGCAAGTCGATGCTCGTCATCTCACTCATGATGATGGGCATCGCCACGGTCGGTATCGGCCTGCTGCCCACCTACTCGGCGATCGGCGTGTGGGCTCCGATCCTGTTGGTGACTTTCCGGCTCATCCAGGGAGTCGGTGTCGGCGGCGAATGGGGCGGTGCCGTACTGATGGCCGTCGAACACGCGCCTGCCCGCAAACGCAGCTTCTACGGGAGCTTCCCGCAGATGGGGGTACCGGCGGGGCTGATTCTGGCCAACCTCGCCTTCCTCGGCATCACTGCGGGCATCAGCGAGGAGGCATTCCTCGCCTGGGGCTGGCGAATCCCGTTCCTGCTCAGCGCGGCGCTCGTGGTCGTCGGCATCGTCATCCGCTTCTCCATCACCGAGAGCCCCGACTTCGAGAAGATGAAGCGGGACAAGACCGAGGAGAAGATGCCGGTCATCACGGTGCTCAAGCGCAACCCGAAGGAGGTCGCGCTCGCCGCCGGAACACTGATCGGCATCAACGCCGTCAGCTACATCTTCATGACCTACCTGTTGTCCTACTCGACCTCGGTACTCGACCTGCCCCGCACCCAGATCCTGATCTTCGTGCTCGTCGCCTCCGTGGCGTGGCTGGTGGTCATTCCGGCCGCCTCGGTCGTCGCCGACCGGCGCGGCAACCGGCCGGTCATGCTGCTGGGCTCCGTCGGCATGGTCATCGCCTCGCTCGCCCTGTTCCCGCTCGTCGACACCGCGATTCCCGCGCTGATCCTCATCGCGCTCTTCTGCGTCGCCGTGGTCAAGGGCATGGTGCACGGACCGCTGGCCGCGCTGTACGCCGACCTGTTCCCCGCCGAGATCCGCTACAGCGGGGTGTCGCTGGCCTACCAGATCGGCGCCATCCTCGGCGGCGGGTTCGCCCCGACGATCGCGACCGGCCTCTACGCGAGTTTCGGTTCCTCGGTGCCGATCACGATGTACCTCGGGCTGACCACGATCGTCGGCCTCACCTGTGTCTATCTGATCGGGCGCAGGCGCACTCCCGGCGCCGCCGCACCGGCCTCGGCGGAGAAGGCGACCTTGAGCGCGTGATGAGCAAGCGGGTCACCCCTGCCGGGGGTGACCCGCCTCGTTGCCGTCGGCCAGCGGAAGCACGAACGAGAAAACCGCCCCTCGCGGGCGGTTTTCCGTCACGCCGAGGGTGCCGTTGTGCCTGCTGATGATGCGGTGGCTGAGCGCGAGCCCGATACCGTTGCCGTGTTCCTTCGAGGTGAAAACCCCTTCGAACACCCTCCGCCGCGCCGCGGCCGACAGCCCGTTGCCGTAGTCGATGACGGCCAGCTCCACCTCGTCGCCGTCGCGGCGTGTGACGATGTCGACTCCGCGCTCGGCGGCCGGTCTCGCCGCCATCTCGTCGATGGCGTTGAAGGCGAGGTTCATGACGACCTGCCCGATGAGGACCTTCTCGCAGCGAACCGGCAGCGGCTGCTCCGCGAGGCTGGTCGAGAGCGCGACGCCCTGCTCACCAGCCCTCAGCTCGATGAAGTAGAGACAGTCCTCCACGATGGCGTTGAGATCGGCCAGCTGCATCGACTGTTCGAGGCGCACCACGTACTGCCGCAGGCTCGTGATGATCTGGCTGGCCCGCTCGATCTGGAGCGTGGCGTTGTCGAGACCCCAGAGCAGTTTGTCGGCTCGCGTCTCCCCTCCGCCAAGCCGTCCCCGCACTCCCTCCACGAAGTTGAACGCCGCCGCCAGCGGCTGGCTCAGCTCGTGCGCGATGGCCATCGCCATGTCACCCATGGCGTTGTACCTGGCGAGGTGGTCGAGGTGCTGCCGGTCCCTGCGGTGCTCCTCCTCCTCGGCGACCCGGTCGGAGATGTCGTGGAAGAGCACCAGGTAGCCACGCAGATCGCTCTCGATGTCGAGATACTGGCAACTGCCCGCATACCAGCGCACACTGCCGTCTCTCGCGACGAGCCGGTATCTCGCGTCCTCCGAACCGGTTCCCCGGTAGGTACGCGCGATGATGCCGCGCAGCACCGGGACGGACTCCGGGTGACAGAACGTGGTGAAGTCGGTACCCGTGAGGTCGCCGACGCTGGTGTGCAGCAGTTTCGCGGCCGATTCGGAGGCGAAGGTGATCACGCCGTCGTCGTCGAGCACCACGATGCCCTCGACGAGGTTGCTCAGGAAGGCCCGCAACCTGCCCTCGGTACGGAACAGGTCGTGCTGGACGGCCTTCTCCTCCGCGATGTCGCGGAACTGCACCATGACGATCGGGCGGGAAGGCAAATCGACCCTGATCGCGATGGCCTCGGTGATGATCTCCTCACCGCTTTTCGCGCGATAGCACCATTCCGTCGCGCTCATCCCGTGGTCGGCGGCGCGTTGCAGCCACGCCCTTCCGATGTCGCGCCGGTACTGCCGGGCGTTGGCGCTCATGTCGGGCGCCTTGAGCGGTTTCAGCTCGTCGACGGTGAACCCGAGCAGTTCACACGCGGCGGTGTTGGCCCAGATGATGTCCTTGGTGTGCGCGTCGTGCAGTAGCACGCAGTACTTCAGCGACTGGATCAGCCGCCGGTAATCGGCGAGACCGAGTTCTTCCACGCCGCCTCCACTCAACTCGCCGGGGGTGTGACACCGGCCTGTAGCAGGTCGCGGACCAGCGTGGTGATACTCCTCGCTCCGGTCTTCTCCCGGATTCTGGTGCGGTGCACGTCGACGGTCTTGACGCTGATCCCGAGTTTCACGGCGATGCTCTTGCTCGGCAGTCCCTCGATGAGGTGGCCGAGAATCTCGCGTTCACGCTGGGTCAGGCAGTCGATCCGGGCGGTGAGGTCACGCGCCGTCGCCGCGACCGAGAACCGGGATCGCGCCGTGCGCAACGCCTCCTGCACGACATCGAGCATGTGCTGGGGATCGTAGGGTTTCTCAAGGAAGTCCACGGCGCCCCGTTGCAGCGCGCGCACCGACATTCTGATGTCGCCGTGCGCCGAGACGAACACGATCGGCAGCACTGCTCCGGCCGCGTTCAGCGTCTCCTGCAACTGGAACCCGCTGACGTCCGGCATCCGCACGTCGAGCACGAGGCACGCGGGCCGCAACGGGTCGTAGGCGGCGAGGAACGCGGCGACGTCGGTGAAACACCACGCCTCGATGTGCACCGATTCCAGCAACCACGCCAGGGAAGCGCACAGTTGCTCGTCATCGTCCACGACGTAGACGACGGTGCTTCTCGCGCTCGCTTCACCGGCATCGCCGGAACCACCGGTGCGCACCGTGCCCGGCTGGTCGCCCATGACCATCACCGGCATCACCTCACGTTCAGTCGGCCCACTCCGCGCGCGCGGTCCAGTACTCACTGCCATCGGCGCTCACTCCGTGACGCCACGCACTGACCCTGCGAAGGCGGGGCTCGGCTTTCGCGGTGGCGGCATCGGCGCCACCAGGCCCGTTCTCCGTTGCCTGCCAATGTACCCAGTTCAGTTCCCTGCCGTCGGCAGCGTGCACGAACAGGTCCACATGCGACCATCCGTAACCGTGAGTGTCGGCGTAACACGTCAGCAACATCCCGCGTTCCGCCGGGCCCGGCCGGTGTGGATCACGGCGCCCGGAATCGCTGTCCATCGTCGTGGGGTCTCCTTGTCTGCGCGCGTCAACCCGGGAGCGCGGCCTCGGTCAGCCGCTGGGTACGAAAATGGGAGATCAGCGCGCGTCGCGGCGTCAGCAGGAAGTCGACCTCCAGCCTGGCCACCATGAGTTCGCGCTCTCCCGTCCGGTAATGGGAAATCTGCTGCATCAGCCAGCATCCGGCCGCGCTCGCCCCGTTCACCTCGATCGTGCCCTGGCCGAGAATGTGCACGTTCGACTCGAAGTGCGGATTCGGCGGCAGGTAGGAGCCGACCATGTCGACGACGGCTTGCCTTCCCCTCGTGGCCCCGAACTTGTCCGCGTAGGTGGTGCCGACGCCCTCCCATACCACGTCATCGGTGAACAGCTCGGCCAGCTCTCCGCGCTCACCGTCGGCTCTCGGTACGTCACACAATCTGAGGTAGCGGGTGATCGTGTCACGAACGCGCTCTCGCTGGTCCACCATCGGCCACCTCGCTGCCTGCCTCGTCTCGGGTACCGTGACCGTAGGCAGCGGGCAATACCAAGGGCAATCGGAGCTTTCCGGCTCCATCGTGGTGAATTGCCTCATCGGAGTAAAGAAATCCTCAGCCCGTCCAGCCCCTTGGGGGGCGCGCCGCGCGATACCGATGTTCACGACAGCCGGGGGCAATGATCCATTGTGGACACATTGATTGTCGCGAGCAGCTTCGAACACAGGATCCACAATGGACGCCCAGGTCCGGGATCCGAGCCTGAGCGGAGAACCATCCCGGATCACCGTTCAGGGGCCTCCGCTCGACGACAACCCTTCTATATATCAGCAAATGCATGCGAAGTCCACAGCGGGCGACAACCGCGGACAGCAAGCCGGATCACTCACGGTAACACGATGTGAGCAAGATCAACACTGGGTGAGCGCGCGCGGAATCCGGTGCCCCGACGACGTTTTCAGAAGCAACCACCCGCACTCCGGACGCCGCCTGCCAAGGACACCGTTCCACCGCGCGGAAAACCCGGCCAAATCCGGCGGGACGGGGTGAGCGTGGCTTGTTCACGGTCCACACGGGCTTTTTCGGCAACCGCCGCCGACTGCGGAGAGTTGCCATCGAGACGGCGACTCTCCTGGCCAACGCTTGACGACGTCCTAACTGGTCACGGACTTGCCAACGGGTACGAAACCGCGCCGAGCGAAGCGGATCGCGGGCCGTACTGGCCGGTTCAGCCGTCAATCGGTGATCAACTACTGTCTTCGCAATCACCATAGAGGAGGTACCTCGGCGGTGCCCGTTGTGCGAAGATCCCTCAGGTTCATAGGGGCTGTCGGCAACCGCGAGCAAGCGGCGATGGAAGGACAAGGAGCGCGATTTGGACGGCGCCGGCGAGGTGGACGGGTACTTCACGAGCATGGCTCACGAGCAGCTTCGCGCAGAGGTCAGGAGCTTCGCCGAGACCGAGGTGTCGCCGCTGGTCGCCGACATGGAATCGGCGAGGGCTATCCACTATGTACTGTCCAGGCGGATCGCCGAGCAAGGCTGGATCGGAGTGACGATCGGGCCGGAGTACGACGGGATGGGGCTGGGGCATCTCGCCAAGACGATCATCATCGAGGAGCTGTCGAGGATCAGCGGCGCCATGGGTGCGATGGTGCAGGCATCGCAGCTCGGCGTGGCGAAGATCCTGCATTTCGGCAACGAGGAGCAGAAGCAGCGGTGGCTCCCCGCCGTCGCCTCGGGGGCCTGCCTCCCCACGATCGCCGTGACGGAACCGGATTCCGGCGGTCACGTACTCGGGATGACCGCCACGGCCCGCAGGGACGGCGACGACTATCTCCTCAACGGCAGGAAGGTCTTCGTCGGCAACAGCCACATCGGTGACCTGCACGGTGTCGTCGTCCGCACCGGAAAGGGCTCGAAAGGACTCTCCGCCTTCCTCGTCGAGCCCGACCGGCCGGGGTTCCGGCTCGGCGAGTACCAGCCTTCCATGGGACTACACGGATTCAGCTTCGGTGAACTGATCTTCGAGGACTGCAGGGTGCCCTCGCACTGCCTGCTCGGCGCCGAAGGAGACGGCCTCGCCGTCGCCTACTCCTCCAGCATCCTCTACGGCAGACCGAACCTGACCGCCGTCTCGCTCGGCATTCACCAGGCCATCGTCGAGCGCACGGTCCGGTTCGCGATCGAACACCAGCGTTACGGCCAGTCGCTTGCGGAACTTCCCGCCGTCAAACAGAAACTGGGACAGCTCCAATCCCAGCTCATGACGGCCAGGCTGGTCGCCTATCACGCGGCGAGGCTGCTCGACAAAGGCATTCCGTGCGACGCCGAGCTGATGAACGCCAAACTCGTCAATGTCGAGTCCTCATTGGACTCGGCGAGGACCGCCATGGAGGTGTTCGCCGCGCACGGCCTCTCCCCCGACCAGCAGATCGAACGCTTCGTCCGCGACGCCCACCACATCTACGCCCCGGCGGGTACCTCGGACGTGCAACGGCTACGGCTCGCCGAGACGGCGCTGGGAACCAGCAAGGGCCAGTGGTCCCAGCGCCTTTCCGATCAGCTCACGCATAGTAGTGCCGGCTTGCGGCTTCCTGTTGCTGTTCCCGCTGGTGGATGAGGTCGGTCAGCTCGGAGGCGAGCGACTTGATGGTCTCCAGACCGGGCCGCCCCCACGGGCGCGGTTCGGTCGCCACCACGCAGATCGTGCCCAGCGCCGTCCCGGTGCGGTCGATCAGCGGCGCACCGAGGTAGGACCGGATGCCAAGCTTGTCGACGACCGGATTACCCGCGAACCGCGGATAGTCGCACACATCGTCGAGCACGAGTGCCTTGCGGCGCACCACGACGTGCGGGCAGAACCCATGATCGAGGCCCATTTCCCTGCCTGGATCGGCGTGCACGGACCCCTGCACCGCCTCAAGCGCGCCACCGGTCCTCGCCGCGGACGGCGTGTACAGGCCCGCGAAGTACTGCTGCCGGTCGTTGATGAAGTTGACCATGGCGAACGGCGCACCGGTGATCGTGGCGAGCCTCGTCGCGAACTCGTCGAACACCTTGTCCGGCTGGTCCCCCAGCCCCAGCGACCGGAGCCTCGCCATCCGCTGGGAGACCTCGGGATCCTCGGGAGCGGTCAGGATGCGGTCGTCGGTCACCTCGAAGTTCATCACTAGCTCCGAATCTCGTGTGCGGCGTTGTGCTCGACGGTGGTGGGAAGGGTCTCGACGATGTGCTCGACGAGCGTGATCAGCACACCGTTGGCCGACTGGGTGTCGCGGGCGTCGCAGCGCAGTAGCGGCACTCGGGGGTTGAGATCCAGCGCGGCCCTCACGTCGGCGGCGTGGTAACGGTAGGCGTTGTCGAATTCGTTGATGGCGACGAGGAACCTGATGCCCCGCCGCTCGAAGAACTCCACGGCGGCGAAGCAGTCCTGCAACCGGCGAGTGTCGGCAAGCACGACCGCGCCGAGCGCGCCCCTGGACAGCTCGTCCCACATGAACCAGAACCGGTCCTGCCCCGGGGTGCCGAACAGGTACAGGACCATGTTCTCGGCCAGAAACGTGATCCGGCCGAAGTCCATGGCCACCGTGGTGGTGGTCTTGGACTCGACACCGGTGACGTTGTCGATGCCCACGCTGGCCGTCGTCAGCCGCTCCTCCGTCGTCAACGGCTCGATCTCGCTTGCCGCGCCGACGAACGTCGTCTTGCCGACGCCGAACCCTCCGGCGACGAGGATCTTGAACTGGGTAGGGAAGAAGTCAGAGGCGTCGGAGACCATTGAGGAGCGCTTCCAGTAGGTTCGGGTCGGCTGCGTCGAAATCGGTGATCGGCATGCGAGCAGTGACCGCGCCCGACTCGATCAGGTCGGAAAGCAACACCTTGACCACCATCACCGGCTGCCGCAGATGTGCGGCGACCTCGGCGACGGACGTCGGCGAATTGCACAGCCGCAGTGCCTGCGCGTGCTCGAAACCCAGGCTGCCGGGGGCGATCCTGCCCCGTCCCGTCGCCCGCACCTGTGACATCAGGTCGAGTGCGGCGCTGGGATGCGTCCGGCCGTTGGTCACCGTGTAAGGGCGGACCCACAGTTCGTCGCCGAGGTCGGCGACCGGAGGTTCGTCGGAATCGGGCATCGGCGTCAGTCCGCGTATCCCGGAGCGCCGCGATACCGGGTAGGCGTCGCGAGATATGCCGGAACCTGGGTGCGCAGCCTGCCCATCTCGTAACTCAGGATGCCGGTGTCGACGTCCCTGCCCGCGAGCACCGTCAGCACGGTCCCCTCGCTGGCCGCGGTGACCAGCAGAATCACCTCGCCCAGCTCCGAGACGACCTGTCTGACCCCATCGCCCCCGCTGAACCGGGTGCCGACCTGCTGGGCGAGCGAACACAAACCGCTGGCCAGCGCCGCGAGTGTGTCGGCGCCGTCGTTGTCGAGCCCGTGCCAGAACTTCGGGATCCCGTCCGAGGACAGCAGCAACGCACTGCGGGTGTGCGGAACCGTGTCGACGAGACGGCGAAGAAGCCAGGTCAGGTCATCGGCCATGAAATGGATGCTCCTTGTGTACTGCCGTGTTGCGGGTGATCGGTTTCCGCGCCGTTGTCGTGCTCGTCCTGAGCCCTGTTGATGCCCTGCTGCACGGAGGCCATCAGGTTGGTGTCATGGCCGGGAATGGGCCGTGTCGGCGTGGGTGGGTCGTGCAGCTCCTGGCGGAGGTGCGAGTGTCCGCGACGTTGCGGCAGCGGCGGCGGGGCCTGCTGCCCCTGTGCCGCTTCGGGTTCCGGGGGGCCTGGTTCCCCTGCCGGGGCATCCGATGCCGACGCGGCCCGCACGGCCGCATTGAACGTGGTGCCGGGCTCCCTGGTCGGCAGCGGCGGTAGCTCGTGCCGCGCCGGAGCGGCCGAGGGTTCCTCCCAGCCGGTGCCGGGGTCGGCGATGTCGCCCGCCGCCGCGTACACGGCGCCCTTGCGTGAGGGCAGGGGTTCCGAGAGCGGCTGGGCGGGCGCGGGAGGCTCGGGCGACAGCGAGGGTACCGGCGGGACGGGCGGCAACGTCGCGGTCACCGCGGACGGCGGGGCAGGCCGCGCCGAGGGCACGGCCGCCGCCTTCGGTTCCGCCGCGCGCCGGGCCCTCGGTGGACTGACCGGTTCGGCTTCGTCGGCGATCAGGTTGTGCGGCAGCACGACGGCCGCGTCGATACCGCCGAAGATGTTCGTCTGGAGTCGCACCCTGACGTTGTGCCTGCGGGACAGTTCCTTCACGACGGCGAGCCCGATCCGGCCGTCCTGGAGCAGGTCCGCGATGTCGATCTGGGTGCTGCCGTCGAGCAGCCGGTTGATCCGCAGCAAGTCCTCCGTGGTCATACCGAGACCCCGGTCCTGGACCTCGATCGCGAGCCCGGCGGTGACCTTTTGCGCGCGCAGCACCACCTTCGGCGAGTCGGGCGCGGTGAAGGTCGTCGCGTTCTCCAGCAACTCGGCGAGCAGGTGGATGATCTCGGCGACGGCGTGCCCGTTCAGCTCGATCCCCTCGACGGGCACGATGCTGATCTGTTTGTAGTGCTCGACTTCCGCTACCGCCGAGCGCAGTACCGCGTTGGCGCTGACCGGTTTGCTCGACCGCCGCTGGGGCGCTTCGCCACCGAGCACGGCGAGGTTCTCCGCCTGTCGCCGCACGCGCGTCGCGAGGTGGTCGATCTCGTAGACGCCACGCAGGAGGTCGGGATCCTCCATCTCGCGTTCGAGTTCGTCGACCCGCTTGATCGCCCTGTTGATCAGCGATTGCAGCCGCCTCGCGAGTTTGACGAAAACCTCACGCCCCTGGTCCGAATCGTGTTCGAGCATCGAACGCACGGCGTGCGATCCGGCTGACCGCGCCGAGGGGGCCGCCATCATCGAGGGCACGACAGGCATTGCGTGCGCCCCGGTGTCGGCCCTGGGCGCGGGAGACGGTTGATGAGCTTGCCTGGGTTGCTGTTCCCGTTCCGCCGCGGAAGCGGCGGTGACGCGAAGGAAATGGCGCAGTTCTCTCGCGGCGGCGTCGCCCTTGGCCACGGCGAGCAAAACGACCACAAGGGACATCACCACGACGGCGACGGCGACGACCAGCGCCCACGAGTCGTCGGCGATGATCAGCGCGATTCCCGCGATGCCAAGCACCGTAACGATGGCGACGGCGAGAGTGGTGATTTTCCTGAGCTGGGACCGCAGCTCGTCCACCGCGATGGACCCGTCGGCCTGACCGCCCCGTTGCCGGGGCGCCCTTGTTGGCGGAGCGGCTTCCCGTAGCTGCTTGGACATCGGGTCCTTTCTGTCCCAGGCGAAACTGCGGAGAGCAGATCGTAGTGAGCCGGCCGGTCCCCGTCCGCGACGGACCGACAACCGACAGTCGATCTTGGTGCGCAGCGATGCTACCGCATCGGTGACAGGGCAGGATAAACCTTGGCGGCTAGCGTCCCGGAACCACCTGTGAGGTGCCGAAATACCCGAATCCAGCTACCTCTGCGCCTGCCTCCCGCTGTGTCCGGCGCACCGGACGGTGTCCGCTGCGCGAGCCAGGTGTCCCGCCCGCCGGACACGTCCGCGAGCCCCCGCTCAGGCGCGCGAGATCCGCGTCGACGAGGCCGGTCTCGCGCCGGGAGCACCGCGACCCGGCACTCAGTCCTTTGTGGTCACTCGACGACCGCGACGAACCCACCGGGCGAAGCCGGGGGCGGTCGGAGAACCACGAGCACACGCCGGGAATGTCCGGCTATACAAGGAAAGTCCCGGCGTGTCACACCTGACCACTCGTTCGGATACCGACCCGGCCAGATTTAAGTCAATCACTTGACTTAGATCGATCCGGGTCGGTTAACTGGTCCCGGAACCGAACCCGAACACCCAGGAGGGCACACGTGAGCCAAGGCGGGGCAATAGAGTCGCCGGAGTCGCCGGACTATCCCTTCACCGGCCCGGCCGCGCTGGAGCCGCCTGCCGAATGGGAACGACTGCGGCTGCGATGCCCCGTATCGCGGGTGAGCCTGCCCAGCGGCGACGAGGCCACCCTCGTGACCCGCTACGACGACGTGAAGCAAGTGCTGTCGGACTCCAGGTTCGGCAGGGCACTCAGCGCTCCGGACGCGGCAAGGATCTCCGACACCGAATCCGGTGGGCTGTTCAACAGCGAGCTGTCGACCACCTTGCCGCAGAGCGGCGAGGGCCACCAGCGCTGGCGGCGCCTCGTGAACAGGTGGTTCACGGCGAAACGCATGGCAGCGCTGCGGCCGGGCATCGAGGCGATGGCGGAACGGCTCGTCGACGAGATGGTCGAGCACGGGCAGCCCGCCGATCTCAAGGCAGCCGTCGGTTTCCCGCTTCCCGTGTGGGTCATCTGCGACATGCTCGGGGTCCCAGCCGAGGACCGCGACCGGTTCGCGCACTGGTCGGATTCGCTGCTCAACCTCACCCGTTACACCCAGGAGGAGGTCGAGACCGCGCAGGCCGAGTTCTTCGCCTACCTCGGCGGCCACATCGCGGAGAAACGCGAGCGGCCGGGTGAGGACCTGCTGAGCGAGCTCATCACCAGCACCGACAGTGCCGGTGAGCTGATGAGCGACCGCATGCTCGTCGCGACCGGCCTCGGCCTGCTCGTCGCGGGACACGAGACGACGGCCAACATGATCGGCAAGATGGTCGCCATGCTGCTGGCCGACCGGCGGCGCTGGGAACGGCTCGTCGCCGATCCGTCCCTCGTCCGCACCGCCGTCGAGGAGTCACTGCGCTTCGACCCCAACCCTGGGCTCGGCATGGTGCGCTACCTCGACGAGGAGGTCGTGGTCGGCGGGGAGAGGCTGCCGAGTGGCACCACCGTCATGTGCAGTATGGCCTCGGCCAACAGAGACGACGGTGCCTTCACCGAAGCCGCGACGATGGACATCGGCCGCAGCCCCAACCCGCATCTCGCGTTCGGCAGCGGTGCCCATTCCTGCCTCGGTCAGGCGCTCGCGCGCACCGAGTTGCAGGTCGTGCTCGCCGTGCTGCTGCGCAAGCTGCCTTCCCTCGAACTGGCCGTTCCCTCGGACGACCTGCGCAGAGTGGAAGGGCTCGTCGTCGGCGGGCTGCGCGAAGTCCCGGTGCGGTGGTGACCGTGCCCGGCGACACCGCGCGAGCCGAACGAGGCAACGCCACGCGTGAGGCGATCCTTCGGGCCGCGGAGCGGCTGTTCGCCGAACACGGGGTCTTCGCCGTGTCCAACCGGCAGATCAGTGAGGCCGCGGGGCAGGGCAACAACGCCGCCGTCAACTACCACTTCGGCACCAAAACCGATCTGGTGCGCGCGATCGTGCGGCACCACGCCGTTCCGATCGAACGCATCAGGGCGCGCATGGCCGATGAGGCAGGCCAGTCCACCGGCACCAGGGTCTGGGTCGCCTGCCTGGTGCGGCCATCCACCGAGCACCTCGCCGAACTCGGGCATCCCACCTGGTTCGGCAGGTTCGGCGCGCAGATCATGACCGATCCGGTGCTGCGCGACATCATGGTGGAGGAGTCGCTGACCTCCCCCGCGCTCGTGCGGACCGTCGACGGGCTCAACCGCTGCCTTCCCGGCCTGCCCATCGAGGTGCGCGTGGAACGCGGCGACATGGCCCGCCAGCTCATGGTGCACGTGATCGCGGAACGCGAACGCGCCATCGCCGAAGGGACACCGACACCCCGGCCCGACTGGCACGGGACGGCGACCGGCCTGATCGACGCCATCACCGGACTGTGGCACGCGCCCATCACCCCGTGCCGCTGAAAGCACCCGGCACCACCATCACGAACGAAAAAGGAGAATCGGCCATGAACGTCGCCGTCGACGAGGACAAGTGCTGCGGAGCGGGCTCGTGTGTCCTGGTCGCGCCCGAGGTGTTCGACCAAAGGGACGAGGACGGAATCGTGCTGCTGCTCGACCCCTCGCCGCCCGAGCCTCGGTACGCCGCGGTACGGGAGGCAGCCGACATCTGCCCGGCCTCGGCGATCACACTTCACGAAAACCCGTGATCTCCGGGGTGACACCGCCCGACGTGCTCGTCGTCGGCGCTTCCGTCGCCGGTCTGTCCACAGTGGAAGCCTTGCGCCGCAAGGGTTACGAGGGAAAAGTGACGGTACTCGGGGACGAGCCGCACGCGCCCTACGACCGGCCGCCGCTGTCGAAACAGGTCCTTTCCGGCGCGTGGGAACCGGAACGAGCGCGGCTCAGGCGCCATGACGCCCTCTCGGCTCTCGCCGCGGACTTCGTCCTCGGCGACGCGGCGACCGCGCTCGACGTCGGCGCCGATCAGGGCAGTGCCATCGTGCACACCGCGGCAGGACGGACGTGGAGCGCCGGTGCGGTCGTCGTCGCGACGGGCGCGCGGCCGAGACCGCTGCCCGGCATGCCCGGCATGCCCGGCATGCCCGGCCTGGCCGGCGTTCACCTGCTGCGCACGCTCGACGACGCGATCGCCCTGCGCGCGAACCTGCTGACCGCGTCCCGGCTCGTGGTGGTCGGGGACGGTGTCCTCGGCGCCGAGGTCGCCGCGACCGCCACCAGCATGGGGCTCGCGGTCACCCTCACCGGGCCACAGCGCCTGCCGATGGCCGGTCAGCTCGGAACGCTCGTCGCGGCACGACTGGCCGCACTGCACACCGCCCGGGGCGTGAACCTGCGGCTCGGTGAGGCGGTCGACGGGCTCGTCGGCGAGCGGGGCACGGTGACCGGCGTGCGCCTGGGCGGCGGCGAGGTGATCGCGGCCGACGTCGTCGTCGCCATCGGCGCGATCCCGCACACGAGCTGGCTCGAAAGCAGCGGGCTGCGACTCGACGACGGTCTCGTCTGCGACGAGCACTGCCGAGCCGCCGACAGGGTGTACGCGGTGGGCGACGTGGCCCGCTGGCGGCACGAAGCACTCGGCCTTTCGCGCCTTGAGAACCGGACCAACGCGACGGAGCAGGCACGGGTCGTCGCCGCGGGCATCATGGGAGAGCAGCTCCGCTACGCACCGGTCCCCTACTTCTGGACCGACCAGTTCGACGTCAAGATCCAGGTGCACGGCACGCTCGCCGCCAGAGCCGAGGTGACCATTGTGGACGGTGAGATCGGCGAGGGTAGGTTCGTCGCGCGTTACGAACGCGACGGCGCCGTCACCGGCGTACTCGGCTGGAACATGCCCAAGCAGACCCGCCTCAGGCGGCAGGAAATCCTCGACTCACTCACACCGGCACCGGGAACCTCGCACAGGGAGAAGACATGACCTCGACCCTCGACGACAATGCCGAACCACCGCTGTTTCCCATGGAAAGGGCCAATGGCTGTCCGTTCGACCCGCCCCCCGCCGCGCGCGCCGAACAGGAACGCGGCCCGATCGGCAGGGTAAGGCTGTGGGACGGAAGCACACCGTGGCTGGTGACCGGTTACGCCGAACAGCGGGCGTTGCTCTCCGATCCCAGGGTCAGCGCCGACCTGACCACCCCCGGCTACCCCAGTCCCGCCGCGACCACCGGCGAGGGCTCGAAGATCAGCTTCATCCTGATGGACGATCCCGAACACGCGAGGCTCCGCAGGATGGTCACGGCACCCTTCGCCGTCAAGCGTGTCGCCGCGATGCGGCCTGCCGTTCAGCGCATCGTCGACTCCCTCATCGACGAGCTGCTGGCCGGGCCCAAGCCGGCCGATCTCGTGGAATCCTTCGCGCTGCCGGTGCCCTCACTGGTGATCTGCGAACTGCTCGGCGTCCCCTACTCCGATCACGATTTCTTCCAGCGCAACAGCAAGGTCATGATCAGGAGGGACGCCGCGACCGAGGACCGCGACCGCGCGCTGGGCGCCCTCGCGGCGTATCTCGACGAGTTGATGGGAGCCAAACTCGCCGCACCGGGCGACGACCTGCTCTCCGGACTCGCGGGGCGCGTGGAATCGGGTGAGCTGACCCGCTCCGAGGCCGCGCAAATGGGAGTGCTACTGCTCATCGCGGGCCACGAGACCACCGCCAACATGATCGCGCTCGGCACACTGGCGCTGCTGGAGCATCCCGACCAGTTCGCTCTGCTGCGCGAGAGCGACGATCCCACGCTGGTGGCCTCGGCGGTCGAGGAACTGGCGCGGTACCTCAACATCACCCACAACGGCAGGCGAAGGGCCGCGCTGGAGGACATCGAGATCGCCGGAACCACGATCCGCGCGGGTGAGGGAATCGTGCTCGCCAACGACGTCGCCAACCGCGATGCCGGGATTTTCCCCGAGCCCGACCGGCTCGACCTGCGGCGGGACGCGAGAAAACACGTCGCCTTCGGCTTCGGGGTGCATCAGTGCCTCGGCCAGTCGCTGGCCCGGATGGAGTTGCAGGTCGTCTACGGCACGCTGTACCGGCGCGTCCCGACCTTGCGGACGGCGGTGGAACTCGACCGGATCCCGTTCAAACACGACGGTTCCGTGTACGGCGTGCACGAGCTTCCCGTCACCTGGTAACCCGCGCCGCCGCCCCCGCGAGTCCCCGCCCAGGACGCCGAGATCCGCGCCCGGGACGGCGAGACGCGCATTCGGCGAGCGCGCGCGAACGACACGGCCGCCGGTCGGCCCGCTCAGCCGAGCACCTGGCCGACCAGCTTCACGTCGAGGTACTCGTCGATTCCCCGCGCGCCGCCCTCACGGCCGAGCCCGCTGTCGCCGACGCCGCCGAACGGTGCCGCCGCCGAGGTCGGGTTGATGTCGTTGATCCCGACGATGCCGAAGCGCAGCGCCTCCGACACCCTGGTCGCCCTCGCGAGGTCGGTGGTGTAAAGGTAAGAGGCGAGCCCGTAGTCGGTGTCGTTGGCCATCGCGATCGCCTCGTCCTCGTCGTCGAACGGGATGAGCGCGGCGATCGGGCCGAACGTCTCCTCCCGGTAGACACGCATCCGCGGGGTGACGTCCGCGAGGACGGTCGGCTGGAAGAACAGACCGTTACCGGCGCGCTCGCCGCCCGCGAGTACCGAGGCGCCCTTGGCCCGCGCGTCGGCGACCTGGTCTTCCATCTTGGCCATCGCGTCGGCGTCGATGAGCGGACCCACGGTCGAGGCTGGATCCAGTCCCGGCCCCGCCTTGAGCCTGGCGACCCGCTCGGTGAACGCGGCCACGAACCGGTCGTAACCGGACCGCTGGACGTAAATACGGTTCGGGCAGATGCACGCCTGCCCCGTGTTGAGAAACTTGACCAGCGCGGCCCCCTTCGCCGCGTGCACGGGATCGGCGTCGTCGAAGACCAGGAACGGCGCGTGACCGCCCAGTTCCAGCGAGACGCGCTTCATCGTCGCGGCCGCCCTGGCCGCGAGCACCTTGCCCACCTCGGTGGATCCGGTGAAGGTCAGCTTGCGCACCGCCCGTGAGTCCAGCAGCACGTCGCCGACCTCGGCCGGCCTGCTCGTGGTCACCAGGTTCGCCACGCCGCCAGGGACCCCTGCCTCGTGCAGCACCTCGAAGACGGCGGCGGCGCACAGCGGGGTCTGCTCGGCAGGCTTGAGCACCACGGTGCAGCCCGCCGCGATCGCGGGCGCGACCTTGCGGGTGATCATCGAGACCGGGTAGTTCCACGGTGTGATACCGGCGACGACCCCGACCGGCTGCCGCAGCACGGTGAACCGCTGCTCACGCCGCCGGGACGGGATGGTGGTGCCGTAGACCCGCTTGGACTCCTCGGCGAACCAGCTCAGGAAGTCCGCCGCGTACCCGACCTCGGCGCGGGCCGCCTTGAGCGGCTTCCCCTGCTCGGTGCTCATCAGCCTGGCCAGCTCCTCGGCCCGGTCAAGCATCAGCGTGTGCGCCCTCGCCAGCACGTCGGCACGCGTGTACGCCGATTCGGCACTCCACAACGGAAAAGCGGCCGAAGCGGCGGCCAGTGCCTCGCGTGTCTCGGCGGCACCGGCGTCGGCCGCCTTGCCGATCACGGCGCCGGTCGCCGGATCCGTCACGGCGAACGTGGCGCCATCACCCGCCGCCGACCACGCGCCGTCAATGTACAGCGTCGCGCCGTCCTGTGCACTCATGTTCGGTCATCACTCCTGACGCGGCTCGCGATGATCATCCACCCCCGTCGCCTAGTCCACTGTGGACTAACGGCGAGCCGGAGATCCGTCCAGCCTACCGGCGCTCACGAAGCGAGATCCTTGACGTACCGGTGACAGGGCACCTCGACGATCTCCTCCTCCGTCGCGGCGCCGTACCCGAACGGGCCCTCGTCCCGCCAGCCTTCTCGCTCGTAGAAGTGCCGTGCGCGCGCGTTGCCAGCCACCACCGCGAGCCATGCCGCGCGGTATCCATTGCGGGCGACAAGACGTTCCGCCTCACCGAGCAAGACGGCGGCGACCCCTGATCCCCTGTGGTCCGCCCCGACGTAGACCTGCTCCACTTCGTCCTCGACGACCATCACGAAGCCCGCGACGTCACCGGCGGTCACGGCCACCGTCGTGTCGGCGACCCGGTCGGCGGCGCGTACCCGGAACGACTCCGGGGTCCTCGCGGCGACCAGCTGCTTCGGCACTCGGCCCGCGTGCCCGTCGTGCCAGCCTCGGCGCCAGATCTCGGCGATCTGGTCCGCGTCGTCGGATGTCGCCGCCCGCAGCCGGTAGCGCCGTTCGGTCATCCTCGGCCTCCGCTCCGGTCCGCTGAGCCACGGTCCTTCCCGTGGAGCCCGGAGCGTACCGCCCGGCGTCAGCTTCGCGGCGACGGGAACTGAACCGCGGGCCGCCGCGTCCGACCCGGCATGACCGATTTGCACATGAATACTAATCGTTTGCATCCTGTGCTGACCGGGGCCGCGCTCGCGGTGGTCGCCGGTGCGCTGCTCGCCTGCTCCCCCGCCGAACCGGAGACCTGGCAGCACGGCCCGCCCACGGTTCCGGGCGCCTGGCTGGAGCGGCTCAACGCTGCCATCGACAACGCCGACCAGGTCGGCCCGACGACGGTCATCCAGCGCGACGACGAGTGCACCCTGCTGGAGCCCCCGATCGTGGGCGACGCGCGGTCGCGCTCGTTCGGAGCCGGTGTCAGCACCTTCGCCGACACCGGCGAACGCTACCTCTGCCGGTTCACCGAGCCGTCGATGACGTTGATTGTCGGAAAGACCGCGAACGAGAGCGACCTGCGCGACAGCGCGCTCGACCGCACCGACGACGACGTCAGCACGCACGACGTCGACGGCGCGGAGATCGCCGTGCGCGACCACGTCTACCCCAACGGCCGCGCCGAGCACACCGCCGAACTGCTCGCGCCGGAGCGCTCCGCGTTCGTGGCCATCACACTGTCGCTGGACGGCGACAAGATCCCGGACGACTGGTCGGCGGCCGACACGGCGACGACGCTCGGCAATCTCGTCCGCTCCTGACCGGTACTGGCGCGCGAATGCGGATCTCGCCGTCCCGGACGGGGACTCGCTGGAGGGGCGGACCGGCACCGTTCAGCCGACCGGCTTCATGTCGGGAATCCCGTTCGGCGGCGGAGGGGCGTGCTCGGCGGTGTGCTCGGTGATCTCGGTGTCCCCGTTGCCGGTCACGAGTACCGGGCTCAGGTCCTCGGTCCCGGCTCCCTTGATCCGCACGACCTTCACCCCGGAGAGACCGGCGTGCGAGTCGGCGGAGTACCTGTAGGGCACCAGCGCGGGGCCGGTGAGTTCGGGGCCGATCTTCTCCAAAGCCTCGACGAGTCCCGCGCGGGTGGGTTCCGGACCGGCCGCCTGCAGCGCCTGCACGAAGGTGTATGCCTCGGACATGCCGTAGATCCGGTAGTTCGTCAGCTCCCCCTGCCCGCCGTGCTCGTCCCACACCCGTTGCCACAACCGGGTCCACGGGTTGTCCTTCTCCTCGACGCCGGGAAGGTATTCCGTGGTGATGACGCCGTCCAGCACGCTCGCGTCGGTCACCTTGCCTTCGGAGAACCGGTTCAGCAACGAGCCGACGAGCGCCGGATCGGACCCGACGTTCGAGTAGATCCACTGTGGACCATAGTTGAGCCGCATCGACGTGAGCTGGCTCAGCGCCGTGTAGGAGGGGACGTTGAACCCGACGACGACGTCGGCGCCGGATGCCTGCAACGCGGCGATCTGCGGTCCGACGTCGGTGTTTCCCGGCGCGTACCGTTCGGCCGCGACGATCCGGTCGCCGACGAAGGCCCGCACGCCCTTCTCTCCGTCGTCACCGAAGTCGTCGTCCTGCAGGAAAAGCCCGATCTTGGCCTCGGAAAGGTGATCTCGCAGATACTGGCCGATGATCTTGCCCTCGACCTCGTAGTCCGGCTGCCAGCCGAAGGTCTGCGGATTCTTCTCCGGCTGGTTCCACAGCAGCGAACCCGACGACACGAAAAGGTCGGGTACCCCGGAGCTGTTGAGAAAGTCCAGTACCGCGCTGTGCGTCGGCGTGCCGAGCCCGCCCACCATCGCGAAGATCTCCTCCTGCAACACCAGTTCGTTGACGACCTGGCTGGTGTTGGTCGGGTTGTAGGCGTCGTCCTTGTATACGTACTCGATCTTCCTGCCGTGCACGCCGCCGTTCGCGTTCACGTAGTCGAAATAGGCTTTGGTCCCCGTCGGAATCTCGCTGTAGCCGGGAGCCGCGACGCCGGTGAGCGGGAAGTGGGCGCCGATCTTGATGGTGTCGGCGGTGACGCCGACATCGGAGGCCCCGCCGCCCTCACCGTCTCCTTCGCCTGGCCTTCCGCCCGCGCCGCACGCGGTGACCACCAGCGCGGCGATCGCCGTCACGGCGACGAACGCGGAGCCACGCCTTGATCTCTTGCTCATCTCGTACCTCCTTGGTCGGAGCTTGTGGTCGTTCCCGCGCGCCACAGTCGCCGGAGCAAGCCCATCACCCCTCCTGGCGCGACCAGGATCACGACGATCAGCACGACGCCGTACACGAACGGCGCCAGCTGCGCCGCCTGCACACCGGTGAGGCCCGCGCTCGTGCCGAGGTTGGTCACCGCGGGCGGCAGGAAGACCAGCAGCGCGCTGCCGAGCAGCGCACCACCGAGACTGCCGAGCCCGCCGACGACGACGGCCGTGAGCAGGGACAGCGAAAGCACGATGGTGAAACCGCTCGGCGCGGCAAGGCGCACGACCATCGCCAGCACCGATCCGGCCAGCCCCGCGCACGCCGCGCTGACCACGAACGCCAGCACCCGCAACCGGCCGAGCCGCAGCCCGGCGAGTTCGGCGGCGACCTCGTCGTCGCGCACCGCGCGCCACACCCTGCCGAACCTGCTCGCCATGAGGTTCGCCAGCAGCAGCATGACGAGCAGCAGCGTCGCCCAGCCGAGGTAGGCGAGGTACTTGGCACTGCTCATGTCGTTGGCACTCAGGAAGTACAGCGCGTCGGCGAACCAGTCGGGCGCGCGCGGTGACGACACCGGCAGTCCCTGTTCACCGCCGAGCAGGCCGTCGAAGTAGATCGCGAGCCCTGGGACTCCGACCGCGAGCGCGAGCGTCGCCCCGGCGAGGTAAGGGCCGTGCAGCCGGGACGCCGCCGCGCCCACCAGCACTCCGGCGAGCGCGGTGACGAGGGCGGCGGCGAGCATCGCGACGGGAAACGGCACCGCGTCCTCGCCGAGCAGCAACGCCGTCGTGTACGCGCCGACGGCCATGAGCGCACCGTGCCCGAGGGAGATCTGCCCGTTCAGTCCGGTGAGGACGGTCAGCCCGACGGCGGCGATCGCGTAGTAGGACATCGTGGCCAGCTGGGCGTTGCGAAACGGTGTCGTCAGTTCCAGCACGAGCACGACGGCGATCAGCGCGACGAGTACGGCCAGCAGATTGCGGCCCAGAACCGACGAAGGCAGGAAACGCCTGACGGCGTTCACCGGCTTCGTGATGATCCTCGCGCCCATCACACCCTCCGCTCCGCGATCTTGCTGAACAGCCCCTTCGGCCGGATCAGCAGTACCGCCACGAGAATCGCCAGCGCGGCGAGCGTGACCAGCTCGCTGCCGAGATAACCGCTCACATAGGACAGTGCCAGCCCGATGATCAGCCCACCGGCGACCGCACCGGCCGGACTGTCGAGCCCGCCGAGTACGGCGGCGACGAATCCGTAGACGATGATCGCGTCCATGTAGGCCGGATGGACGAGGTTGCCGCCCGCGATCAGCAGCCCCGCCAGCGAGCCGACAACGGCAGCGAAGGCCCAGCCGATGGTCAGCATCCTGCCGACCCTGACGCCGAGCAGCCGCGACACCTCCTGACTGAACGCCGAGGCCCGCATGCGCAGTCCCAGATCGGTGAACCGGAACAGCGCGACGAGTGCCAGCATCACGACCAGTACGGAACCGATGATGAACACGCTGAACGGTGTGAACGCGACGGTCAGCTCACCGAAGGTGAAGCCCCTGAGCCCGAACGGAGCGGGAAAGGACTGGAAGGTCGCGCCGAAGATGATCGCGGCGAGCGCCTGCAACCCGATGAAAAGGCCGAGGGTCACGATGACCGCGTTGAGTTCGGGACCGCCCTCGACCCTGCGCATGATGACCCTTTCCACGATGGCGCCGAGCACCAGTCCTCCCGCGAGCGCGACGGCGAAACCCACCCAGTACGACTGGCCGCTCTCGATGACGGCGAGCGCGAGATACGTGGTGAACATGGCCATCGCGCCCTGCGCGAAATTGATGATCCGCGTCGCTCTCCAGATGAGCACGAGCGCCAGCGCGAAAGCCGCGTAGATCGCGCCCTGGCTGAGCCCGCCGAGTGTGATGTTCAGGAACTGTTGCATCGGTCCCCTTTGCGTCCGATCGCGGCGACGACCGCGAGAAAGGCCGTCAGAACCCGAGGTAGGCGTGCCGTAGTTCGGCGTCGGCGGCCAGTGCCTCCGCGTCGTCACTGGCGACGACCCTTCCGAGGTTCAAGACGAACCCGGTGTCCGCTATGGACAGTGCGCTTCGGGCGTTCTGCTCCACGAGCAGAACCGTGATCCGCTCGCGGTCGACCAGATCCCTGATCAGTCCGAAGATCTGGGCGACGACCCTCGGCGCGAGCCCGAGCGAAGGCTCGTCGAGCAGCAGCACCTCCGGCTCCGACAACAGCGCTCTTCCGATGACGAGCATCTGCCGCTCCCCTCCGGACAACGAGTTGGCTACCTGCCGCCTTCGCTGTGCCAGCGGGGGAAACATGCCGTAGACGGAGGCGAGCCGCTCGTTCTTGTCGGCCTTGCCTCTTCGCGCGCTGCCGAGTAGTTCGCCGAGCCTCAGGTTCTCCTCGACGGTCAGTTCGGTGATGACGCCACGGCCTTCGGGAACGTGTGCCACACCCGCTCTCGCGATCGTCTCGGCGGGTGCTCCGGCCAGGTCCCTTCCGCCGAGCAGCACCGCGCCGTCACTGCCCTTGACCAGACCGGAAACGGTGCGCAGCAACGTGGTTTTGCCCGCGCCGTTGGCTCCGAGGACGGCGGTGACCTCGCCCGGCCTCGCGAGCACGCTCACGCCGTCCAGTGCCGTGACGGGGCCGTATCTCGTGGTGAGTCCCCTGATGTCGAGTTCACGGTCGCGCCCGCCGTCAGCCATGGTCTCCACTCCGGTCGGCTTCCTCGCCGAGGTAGGCGTCGATGACGGCGGGATCGTCCTTGACCTCGGCCGGGGTTCCCCGGGCGACGATCCTGCCGAAGTCGAGCACGGTGATGTGATCGCACACCGCCATCACGAGGTCCATGTGGTGGTCGACCAGCACCACCGACATGCGGGAGGCGAGACCGCGCACCAGTTCGCCGAGCTCAGCGATGTCGGCGGCACCGAGCCCGCTCGCAGGTTCGTCGAGCAGCAACAGCTCGGGGTCGGCGGCGAGCGCTCTCGCGAACGCGACCCGCTTGCGCACCGGGTAGGGCAGGCTCGCGGGCATCGCGCTCGCGGCGTCGGCGAGTCCCAGCTCGGCCATCGCCGCCATCGCCCGTTCCCGCAACCTCCGCTCGTCACCGGCGGAACGGGGAAGTGCCAGCAACGCGGAGCCGAATCCGGTGCGCCGGAACCGATCCGCGCCGACCATGACGTTCTCCAGCACGGTGAGCCCTGCGAACAAACCCAGTCCCTGCAAGGTTCTCGCGATCCCCATACCGGCGAGCTGGTGTGGTCTGAGCCCGCCTACCGGATCTCCCCGCCATCGCAGGACACCTTCGTCCGGCTCGACGAAACCACAGCAGACGTTGAACAACGTGGTCTTGCCCGCTCCGTTGGGGCCGATGACACCGTGCACCTCGTGTGGCCGCGCGGCCAGCGACACCGTGTCGAGCGCGGTCAGCCCGCCGAATCGCACCGTGACCCCGGTGGCGGTGAACAGTGGCGGCGGAGCGGATCCAGCGTCGGCGAACCGGGTTTCGGATGTGTCCGGCAACGTCACGACCACGCCTCCCGCCATTGGGGTCGAGTGCCGCCGACGCGGGGCACCCTCTTCGCGAAGGCCCTAAGGCGTGTCTGACAAACCCGTTGCCTGCTGCGGGGCCAGCGTGTCCCCTCGCCGCGTTGTCGGAAAGCCCGAGTACGACCCGGTACGAGGACTTCCCTCCGCCTTGCGAGGAACCACGCTGATCCCCGCTCGCACGGCAGAGATTTATCAGACACGCCTTAAGAGTGATGCGCGGCGCCCAATCCCGGCCATAGGCGCGGAGCCCAAAGATGTGTCCGATTTATGGGCTCACTGCCCGGATCCGGTGGACGGCGCGTTGTAGTCCGTGCCATCGTCGCCTGATGACATCGTCGGCAGGGCGAAGCGGTGCGCTCGACTGCTCGGAGCCCGCACGGGACGCGCTGCACAAACTCAGCCGCGTTCTGCTCGACAACCTGGAAAGTCTCGCCGACCGGCTGACGATCATGGTGTTGCAACGGGAACCCGCCTACGCGCAACTCGGTGTCACCGCTCCCGACGAGCTGAGGGAGAACCTGCGCTGCAACATCGAGCGCGGTATCCAGTCCCTCGGCGGCAACGTGCCCGACGGCGAGGATCCCCAGGACACGTCCATGGAGACCGGGCGGCTGAGGGCACGCCAAGGGGTTCCGCTGGAAGCCGTGCTCCGCGCCTACCGGCTCGGCGGCAGGGTCATCTGGGAGGGGTTGCTCGCGACCTCGCGCGAGCGCTTCGCCGGGTACTACGACCACGCCCTGCTCGACGCGGCGGGATACGTGTGGCGCGTGATCGATTCCAGCTCTTCGGCACTCGTCGACGCCTACCGGCTTGAGGAATCCCGGCTGCGGAGCCAGGAACTGAGCAGGCGGCACGCGTTTCTCAACGCACTGCTTGAGGGAAGAGGCAGGGACACCGCGCTCGCCGAGGAAGCCGCGAGCGCGCTCGGCCTGCCCGCCACCGGTCCACTGCTGTGTGTCGTCGCGCCCATCGACGTCCCAGGCGAGGATCCGCTGCGCTCACCCCGGGATGTACTGGCGGCCCACGGGATCCTCTCGTCGTGGCACGTCAGGCCGTCCGACATCGTCGGCCTCGTCGTGCTCGGTGAACGGGCCCCCTCGGCCGTACTGGACGTGCTCGGCGCTTCCGCGCACGGAAGGGTGGGATGTTCACCGGTGGTGCACCGGCTCGCCGACATCGCCGACGCGTACACGCTCGCGCAGATCGCGGCCCGCACCCTTCCCGCCAACGGGGTCGCCTACCTCGACGACCGGCTGCCTGAGGCGCTGCTCGTCGGCAGCCCGCAGCTCGCTCCCCGGCTTCAGCGGGTGGCTTTCGGTGATCTGCTGGCGCTGCCGGAGCCGGAACGGGAGACGATGTTCAAGACTCTCGAAGCGACGATCGAATGCGGTGGCTCCCCCACCCACGCGGCACAGCGGCTGTACTGCCATCGCAACACGGTGATCTACCGGCTGCAACGCATCGAATCGGCGACCGGCCGCAAGGTGTCGCGGCCACGCGACCGCCTGCTGTTCACACTCGCTCTGCTGGCCCGCAAGCAGAGCGGCTGACTCCGAGCGTCCGAAGTGGACGCGGCACCGAAAATCCCACCATCCAGTGAAACATCCAGGGCTTCGTTGCCTCACCCGTGAAGGATTCACCGCGTGGGCAAGTCTCGGTGGTGGCTCCGCCGTGTCCGAACTCCCGCGATGGCGCCGAACGTGGCAGGCTTGGGGCAAGACCGGGGTGATCGCCGACCAACGGGTGGTGATGACGACGACT
This sequence comes from Prauserella marina, assembly GCF_002240355.1. Taxonomy (GTDB): domain Bacteria; phylum Actinomycetota; class Actinomycetes; order Mycobacteriales; family Pseudonocardiaceae; genus Prauserella_A; species Prauserella_A marina. Next base: position 3,039,942 of record NZ_CP016353.1, on the reverse strand, counting down.
GGGAGCGGAGAGCCGAGAAGACCGGAGCGTCTGCTCATCGTGTCGGCCGACATGGGCGAGGGACACAACGCGACGGGCAGGGCACTGCGGGAGGCCGCCGAGCGACTGTGGCCCGGTATCGAAGTGCACTGGGTCGACGTGCTGGAGACGATGGGCACGGCGACCGGCCCCGCGTTCCGACGCATTTACAAGACGTGTGTGGAAAAACTGCCGTGGCTCTACGACTTCTTTTACTCCTCGATGTGGCATCACCGCTGGTTCGCCACGGCCGCGAAGCGGGTCATCGGCGCCTGGAGCGGGCGCGGTCTCGCGCCGTCGATCGACCGCGTCCGGCCCGATCTGGTGCTCTCGACCTATCCGATGGGCAGTACCGGCCTGCAGTGGCTGCGACGGCAGCGAGGACTCTCGGTGCCCACCGCGGCGTGGATCTCCGATTTCGCGCCGCATCCCTCGTGGGTGCACGACGGTGTCGACCTCAACCTCGTGATGCACGAGGTTGCCGTCGCCCCCGCGCGGGACAGCGTGCCCGGTGCCGAGGTCAGGGTTTCCGCACCACCTGTTGCCGGCGCCTTCCGGCCGGCCGACCGCGCCGCCGCCCGCGCGAGCGCCGGGCTGGGCGGAGCGCGGCGGGTGGCCGTCGTTTCCTGTGGCTCGCTGGGATTCGGCAGGGGCGACGACACCGTACGTGAGTTGCTGGCAGGGGATCCCGGTCTGACGGTCGTCGTCGTCACCGGGCGCAACGAACGGCTGAAAACCGTACTGACCAACGCCTTCGCGGGCGATGCGAGGGTCAGGGTGCTCGGCTGGGTCGACGACATGTCCCGGCTCATGGCGGCGGCCGATGTCATCGTCACCAACGCCGGTGGTGCCACCGCGCTCGAAGCGCTCGCCTGCGGCAGAGCCGTGCTGCTGCACAACCCCATCGCGGGGCACGGGCGCACGAACGCGAACCTGATGGCCGAGGCCGGACTGGCGATCATCTGCACCCGAGCGGGCGAACTTGCCGACGCACTGCGTCCCGAACGGGCGGGTGAGCTGACCGCGCTGGAAGCGGCGGCCGGCGGGCACGCGGGCAGACTGCGGCTTTCCGAGGGCCTGATGATGCTGGCGGAGGTCCCGGCGAAAGCCCATGACCGCCGCCTCCCCGCCGCCGACGCGCTGTTCCTGCACGCGGGGACACCGAAGGCCCCGCAGTACGTCGGCACCGTCTTGGTGTTCTCGCGAGGGCCGAGGCTCACCACGCGGCACGTCACGGGCATGATCTCGGCGGTACCCGGAGTCGGCGGCACACTGACTGGAACCGGGCTACTGCGCGGGGCGCGATGGAGCGGGCGCCGGCTCACCGATCCGGCCACGCTCGTCGACGAGATCAGCACCGGCGACCTCACCCAAGCGGCCGACGAGTTCTTCTCCTCCCCGCTGCGCGGCGGCAAGCTCGGGGCGGCCCGCCTCGTCACCGGCCTTCCCGGTGGACGGCGCGCCGTGCTCGTCGCGCTGCATCACGCCCTCGGTGACGGCATGACGGTGCTACAGGCGTTGCTGTCCGACACGGACACGAGCGCGGGCCTCACGTGGGCGACCAGACCGGTGACGGCGGTCGGCGGCTCCGGCTTCCGGCCCGAACCCCGCAAGCTGGCGGGCGGCCTGTGGCGGCTCGCGACGGCCGGCGGCGCCCCCGAGTCGCCGTTGGACGGTGCGCTCGCCGACGCGGAGCGAAGGCATGCCCTGCTGCGGCTGCCAGGAAGGCAGGTGCGGGCAAAGGCACGGGCGCTGGAGGTGAGCGCGGCCGAGTTGCTCACCGCCGTGTTCGCGGAGTCGCTGCACGAGGTGTTCGGTCTGCCCGAGCACGCGCGGTTCCGGCTCATGGTGCCGTGGTCGTTGCGCGGCACCGGCAGCCTGCGCACCGCGGGCAACCACACCGGTGCCGTGTCGATCGACCTTCCCGTCGGCCCCATGGAGCTGCCCGAACGGGCGGCCCTGGTCGCCGCGACCATGCGAGAGAGGATCGAGGCGGGGGTGCCAGAGGCAGCGCACGGGGTGGTGCGGCTGCTCGGCGCGCTGCCCCCGCCGCTGCGGCCGATGGCGGCCCGGGGCGTCTACCGGGGGACGTGGTTCAACGCGATCGGCACCGTCATGCCGGGCCCGCGCCGGAAGGTGACCTGGCACGGCGCCGTGCTCACCGAGGCGTATCCCGTACTCGCCGTGGCACCCGGGACCGGACTCGCCTGGGGCGCCATGACCTGGGGTGATGGGATCACGTTGTGTTTCACCGCTCCCGCTGGGCTCGGCCCCCTCGCCGAGCGCATCGCCAAGCACACCGATGCCGTGTTCACCGAACCGGCCGGTGACACCGGCAGGCCATGAGCGGCCCGAGCACCGTCCTGTGGATCGCGGTGCCCTCCGCCGTGCTGGCCGCGGCGGCCTTCGGGCTCACCGGGGCGCTGCAACACAAGGCGGCGAGAAGGGTCGTCGGCGGTGGCACCGTACAAATCGGACTCGTGTTCACCCTGCTGCGCCAGCCGCTGTGGCTCGCGTCGCTGCTGACCAACGGGCTCGGCATCGCGTTGCAGTGGCTCGCGCTCGCCACCGGGCCGCTGGTGCTGGTCCAGCCGTTGCTGGTCACCGCGCTGGTGTTCGCCGTGTTCTCCAGCAGCGCGCTGCGCGGGGAACGCCCCGACCGGATCGTCCTGCTCGGGGCAGGGCTGTGTGTCGCGGGGCTCGCGGTGTTCTTCCTCGTGGCGAGACCGGTCGCCGGGCACGGCAGGCTGGAGCTTCGCGAGGTGCTGCCGCTCGCCGCCGGACTGGCTTTTCTCATCGTGGTGTGCGTTGCCGTCGCCGTCGAATACGCGGGCAGGGTCAGGGTGCTGGCGCTGGCCACGGCGACCGGCGTGCTGTACGGGGTGACGGCGGGACTGTCCAAACTGGCCGCCGACGACCTGCGGCACGGGGTGTCGGCACTGCTCACGCACTGGCATTTCTACGTTGTCGTCGTCTGCGGGGTCACCGGGTTCGTACTCAGCCAGAACGCGTTCCGCGTCGGTGTGGCGCTCGCGCCGGCGCTTGCCGTTATCGTGGCGCTGGATCCGCTGGTCAGCATCGGAGTCGGCGCGTTGTGGCTCGGCGAGCAGTTGCCCGGCGGAGCGGGCCGGATCGCGGGACAGGTGATCGGGCTGGCCGTCAGCATCGCCGGAATCGCGGTGCTCAGCAGGCACGCGCCACAGACCGCGCAGGCCGAGACCTATATGGCTCGGCCGGAACAGACGGAGAAGGAGAACCGGTGATCGACAGGGGTACGCGGTGTGTGGTCACGGGTGGTTCCTCGGGGATCGGCGCGGAAACGGCCGCCGCGCTTGGCTCCCGTGGTTGCGAGGTGCTCATCACGGGCAGGGACCGGAAGGCGCTGGCGGACGTCGCCCGCGGTACCGGAGCCCGGATGTGCGTCGCCGACCTGACCGAGCCGGACGGCATCGCCACGGTACTCGCCGAGGCGGGTGAGGTCGATGTGCTGGTGTGCAACGCCGGTGTGGGCTGGGCTGGGTCGTTCGCGGACATGCCTGCTGCCGCCATCGACCGGCTCGTGGCGACCAATCTGCTCGCTCCCGCGCGCTTGATCCGGGGTGTGCTACCGGGAATGCTCGCGCGCGGCAGCGGCGCGCTGGGCCTGGTGTCGTCGATCGCGGGGAGTATGAGCGTCGCCGACGAGGCCGTGTACTCGGCGACGAAGGCGGGTGTGGCGGCACTCGGTGCGAGCGTGCGCGGCGAGGTGACCGGAAAGGGCGTCACGGTGTCGGTGGTGGTTCCCGGTGTGGTGTCGACGCCGTTCTTCGACCGGCGAGGGACGCCGTATCGGCGGTCCCGGCCGCGCCCCGTACCGGCGAGTACGGTGGCCGAGGCTCTGGTCGCCGCGCTGGAGCACGGCAGGCCCGAGGTGTTCGTTCCGCGATGGCTGCGGTTTCCCGCCAGGTTGCGCGGTGTGGCGCCGGGCCTGACCGACTCCTTGCAGCGCCGTTTCGGCTGACGCCGCAGCCCTGCGCGAGTCCCCCGCCCAGACCGCCGACATCCGCACTCAGGACGGCGAGATCCGCGCCCGGGATGGCGAGATCCGCGCTCGGGACGGCGACATCCGCGTCCGGGGCGGCGACATCCGCGCTCGGGCGCGGCCGGCGGGCGCCACGCCAACAGCCCGCGAACGCAGAACTCGCTCGCACGGATGCAGAACTCGGCAACCGGAACGCGGAACTCGCCGACCTGGGCGCAGAACTCGACGTCCTGGACGGGGGACTCGCCGACGGGGCGAACGGGCACCAGCCGCCGGGCACCAGCCGGGGACTCGTCGGCGGGCGGCGGGTCAGCGGCGGGCGGCTCGCAGGGTCTCCTTGAGCGAACCCATCGTCGCCAGTACCGACGTCGGTTCGTACCCGCAGTGGGCCATACAGTTGGCGCACCTCGGGTCCCGGCCCCTTCCGTACTTCTCCCACTCGGTCGTCTCGATGAGTTCCCGGTAAGTCTCGGCGTACCCGTCACTCATCAGATAACACGGCCGCTGCCAGCCGAACAGCGTGTACAGCGGCACACCCCACGCCGTGCACGCGAAGTCGACCTTGCCTTCGAGGAAGTCCAGGAACAGCGGCGAATGGTTGAGCCGCCACCGCTTGCGGTTGCCACCGGCGAACGCCTTCCTGAACAGCTCGCGGGTCTCCTGCACGCCGAGGAAGTGTTCCTGGTCCGGCGCCTTCTCGTAGGCATACGCCGGGGAGACCATCATTTCGTCGACCTTCAGATCGTCGTTGAGGTAGTCCAGCACCTCGATGACGCTCTGCGGGGTGTCGGTATTGAACACGGTCGTGTTCGTGGTGACCCGGAAACCCCGCCGCTGTAGTTCCTTGACCGCCGCGACGGCCTCGTCGAACACACCTTCCTTGGCGACGGCGAGATCGTGCCGCTCGCGCAGCCCGTCGATGTGCACCGCGAACGCGAAGTACTTCGACGGTTTCAGATCCAGGTTGTCGATCTTCTTCCGCAGCAGAACCGCGTTGGTGCACAGGAACACGTACTTCTTGCGCTTGGTCAGCTCGTTGACCATGGTGTCGATCTGCGGATGCATCAACGGCTCGCCGCCCGCGATCGACACCATCGGCGCACCGGATTCCTCGACCGCGGCGACGGCCTGCTCGACGGGCATTCGCTGTTTCAGGATGTTCGCCGGATGCTGGATCTTGCCGCAGCCCCCGCATTTGAGGTTGCATGCCAGAATCGGTTCCAGCTCCATGATCAGCGGGTACTTGTCGTTCCTCCGGATCTTCTGGGTGACGATGTGCCGCGCGACGCGCACCGCCTGGTGCAGGGGCATGTTCATCGGTGACGCACCTCCTTGGGAAGGCTGAAGTTCACGGTCTCGGTGGCGGTGGTGCGTTCCCGCACCTGTACCGCGCCCAATCCGGCCAGCGCGTCCACGATCTCGTCGACCAGCACGGTCGGCGCCGACGCACCGGCGGAGAGCCCGACCGTTCCCGCCGAGGCGAGCCAGTCGAGATCCAGCTCGCCGACATCGTCCACCAGGTAGGCGGGCGTTCCCTCTCGCTGAGCCACTTCGACCAGCCGCAGCGAGTTGGACGAGTTGGGTGAACCGGCGACCAGCACGACGTCGGAGTCACGGGCGACGACCCGTACCGCGTCCTGCCGGTTGGTCGTGGCGTAGCAGATGTCGTCGGACCCGGGGCCACGCAACGCGGGAAACCGCTGCCGCAGCGCCGTCACGACGCCTTCCGCCTCGTCCATGGCCAAGGTCGTCTGCATCAAATAGGACACCCTCGCGGGGTCCTCGACCTCGATGTCCGCGACGTCCTCAGGTCGCTCGACGAGCACGGTGCGGTCAGGGGCCTCACCGAGGGTCCCCTCCACCTCCTCGTGACCGGCGTGGCCGATCAGGAACACCGTGTCGCCGTCCCTGGCGAACCGCTTGGCCTCACCATGCACTTTGGACACCAGCGGGCAGGTGGCGTCGACGACGTCGAGCCGACGCCTGCTCGCGTCCTCCCTCACGGCGGGGGAAACGCCGTGCGCCGAGAACACGACGGTGGCGTTCTCCGGCACCTCGTCCAGTTCCTCGACGAAGACGGCACCACGCCGTTCCAGGTCGCCGACGACCCGCGAGTTGTGCACGATCTGCTTGCGCACGTATACCGGAGGCGCGTGCCGGTCGAGCAACCGTTCCACGATCTCCACGGCGCGTTCCACCCCGGCGCAGAACGACCTCGGTCCCGCGAGCAGCACCGTGCGATCACGCGTGGCGGCCGCCCACTTTCGCAATGAGGGGCCCACTTCGCGCAGCGCCGACAGCGCCGCGATACCGCCGGGTACCGTCGCGGGATGCAGCAGCGACCGGCTCGGCGTGTCGACGACGGCACGGACGACGACCGAGGGCCGCGAGCCGATCAGATCCAGCAACCGCGCCGATTCCATGTCGACGGCGATGGCACCGTCGAGTGCGAGGCGCGCCCCTTCCGGCTGCCACACGACGTGATCCGATTCGACCATCGGTCCCATATGGACGGTCAGTCCCGCCTTCCGTAACGCGGCGGCCAGCAGCGGTGCCGAACGGCAGTGATGCGTGCCCTGCGCGGAGCGCACCTCGCTCGCGACGACGAGATCACCCGGCCGGAGGTCGTGCACGAGCGCACCGGCGACGCCCGCGACGGCGACCGCCGCCCCTGGGTGCTGCCTCAGCGCGGTCTCGACCCTGCGTGATCTGCGCGCGTGCGGACCCGCTCGCACCACGCATCCGCCACCGAGTCCCCTGCGGACACTGCTGACCTCCAGCATCAAAGGGGAGACGACGACAAGGTCCTCAGCCTGCGTGTTCATGCTTGGTCACCTCCACGTAGCGCCCGAGGGCGGTCAGCGGGAAGACGAGCCGGTAAAGGTGGTAGTTGATGTAGAAGTCGCCGGGGAAACCGGTTCCGGTGAAGTGGGGTTCGTCCCATCCCCCTTCGGGAAGCTGGGTGCGCACGAGGAAATCGACACCGCGTTCGACGCCGGGACCACGTTCACCGGCCGCGAGCAGGCCCAGCAGCGCCCACGCCGTCTGCGACGCCGTCGAAACCCCCTTGCCGATCCAGCTTGGATCCACATAGGACCTGAGGTCCTCACCCCAGCCGCCGTCGGGATTCTGGTGCGCGCACAGCCAGGCGACGGCGGCCCTGACCGCCTTGTGCTCGAAGGGAATCCCGGCCGCGACGAGCGCGGGAACGACCGCGCCGGTCCCGTAGACGTGGTTGGCGCCCCACCTTCCGAACCAGGAACCGTCCTTCTCCTGGTGTGCCAGCAACCAGCGCACGCCGCGCAGCGCCGGTTCGGTGTCGCCCTCACCTCGCGCGGCGAGCATCTCCACGATGTGCGCGGTCACGTCGGCCGACGGCGGGTCGATGACGGCACCGAAGTCGCAGAAGGGCAGTTTCTCGCACAGGGTCTGGGTGTTGTCGGCGTCGAAGGCACCCCACCCACCGTCCTTCGATTGCATTCCGGCCGTCCATGCCGCGGCCCTGTCCAGCACCTCACGCAACCGGTGCGGCTCGGGATGGTCGATCCGGCGCATCCCGAGGATGACCTCAGCGGTGTCGTCGGTGTCGGGATAGTGGTCGTTGGCGAATTCGAAAGCCCATCCCGACGGTGCCAGGTCACCGCGCCGTACCTGCCAGTCACCTTCCGAGCGGATCTCCTCCCTCAGCACCCAGTCCGCCGCTTTCACCAGGGCGGGATCATCCGGCGCCAGTCCGGAGTCGAGCAGCGCGGTCAGCGCGAGCGCGGTGTCCCACACGGGCGACTGGCATGCCTCCAGCCTGCGTACCCAGCCCTCTTCGGTGCGTTCCCTGATCGTGAAGCCCTCAAGTCCCTCGATGGCCTTGCGCAGCACGGGATGGCGGGTCGAGTAGCCACGCAAGTTCAGCGCCAGAATCGAGTACACCCACGGTGGCTGGATGCCGCCCCAGCCGCCGTCGGCCTCCTGCCGGTCGACGATCCACTTCTCCGCGGTGGACAGCGCGATTCGGCGCAGCGGCTTGACGGGAAACTTCTCCGCGATGTGCAGAACCGAGTCGAGTCGCTGGAAGGCGCCGGCCCAGGTGAGCGGCGAATCCGGCTCGGGGACGGGCTTTCCTGTTCGCAACTCCTGCACGCTGACCCCGAGTGGCCTGCGCGGCCTGCTCGATGCGACGATCGTGAGCGGCACGACGGTTTGCCGCGCCCAGCACGCCCAGTCGTAGACGTTGAGCGGAAACCAGTGCGGAAGCAGCACGAGTTCGGGCGGCAGCACGGGAAGCCGGTCCCACGACCATTCCCCGAACAACGCGAGCCAGATGCGGGTGAAGACCCTGGTCGCCTCGATTCCGCCACTGTCCAGAATGAACTCACGAGCCCTGCGCAGATGCGGGGATCCGGCCGGGTCGCCTGCCATGCGCAGCGCCGTGTATGCCTCGACCGTCGTGGACAGATCGGCGGGGCCACCGTAGAAATTGGCCCACGTCCCGTCTTCCCTTTGGCAGGACCGGATCCAGCGTGCCGACTCGGCCAGCAACCGGTCGTCGGCGATGCCGACGAACTGGCGCAGCATCAGGTCTTCCGCGTCCATCGTCACGTTGGTTTCCAGCTCGCCCTTCCACCAGCCTTCTTCGTGTTGCAGGGAAAGCAGGTGGTGGCGGGCCCGCTCGGTCGCCTCGGCCGCCCTCGCCGAGACCGTCGCCATCGGCCGGTCGAGTACGTGGCTCATCGGTCACGCTCCACGACGAACAGGGTCAGGTCTCGCAGCGCCGCGTGGATCGGTTCGGGAGGGGCCAGCCGGTCGAGGCAGGTGCCCGCCTCGCCGACATACCGGTGTGCTCGCTCTCGCGTCCACGCCAGCGCACCGGAACGCTCGATCAGCTCTGCCATCGTGTGCACTTCCTCCTCTGTGGGCGGATCGGGATTCCGGTACAGCTCGCGCAAGGCCGCCCCGTACTCGGTTCCCGAGTTGAGCGCGGCCACGACGGGCACGGATTTCTTGCGCACGCGCAGATCGGCGAGCACCGGTTTGCCGGTGTCCTCGGGACTGCCCCAGATACCCAGCAGGTCGTCGACGAGCTGGAAGGCCATGCCGAGGTTGCTGCCGAACTCGGCCAGCAGGCCCGCCGCGACCGGGCTTCCCCTGCCGAGCAGCGCACCGACCTGGGCGGCGCACCGCATGAGCGCCCCGGTCTTTCCCGCCGCCATGTCGAGGCATTCGCCGACACCGACGTCCAGCCGGTTCTCGAAGTCGACGTCGGCGCTCTGCCCGGTGATGAGGTGCTGCACGGCGGCGGTGAGACACCGTGTGGCGACCGGGTCCGCCGCCCGCTCCAGCACGTCGACGGCGAGCGTCAGCAACGCGTCGCCCGCCAGTATCGCGGCGGGAGTCCCGAAAAGCCGCCATACCGTCGGCCGGTGCCTGCGTTCGACGTCGCCGTCCATGACGTCGTCGTGCAGCAGCGAGAAATTGTGCACCAGTTCGACGGCGACGGCGCCGGGCAGCGCCGCCTCGGGAGCCGCCTTGACGGCCTGCGCCGCGAGCAGGGCGAGCGCGGGCCGCAATGCCTTGCCACCGCCCGCGTCGGCGGGCTGGCCGTGCTCGTCGGTCCAGCCGAGGTGGTAGCTGACGACCCGGCGCATGGCCGGCTGCAAGGAGCGCACGGCCTCGCGCAGCGCGGGCTGCACGAGCGTTCTCGTCGCCGTCACCTCGGCTGGCAGCGTGCTGGTCATGGCGAACCTCCCCCGATGTGCTCGACGATGAGACCGGCAGCTTGATGGCCGCTGCGCACGGCTCCTTCCATCGTGTCCGGCCACCCTGTCGCCGTCCACGAGCCGGCCAGCGCGAGTCCGGGCAACCTGGTCGCGGCGCGCGGGCGCAGCGCTGCCGTTCCGGGGCCCTGCCGGAAGGTGGCGCGCCGCTCCCTCGTCACGAAGAACTGCCGGTGCGGGACGCCAGCGGCGGCGGGAAGCAACCTGGCCAGTTCGGGAAGGAAGATCTCGCGCAGTTCGGCGACCGGGGTGTCGAGCCAGCGGTGTGCCGCCGACAGCGAGACGGTCAGGTACTGGCCACTGTCCAGTCCCGCGACCCCGGTGCGGTCGAAGATCCACTGCACCGGCGAGGACGGTGACACCGTCGCGGCGAAGGGCAGATCGGTGACCGGTCGCTCGTAGACGACGTGCACGTTGACGATGGGCGCGGCGCCCAGCTTCCCGAGCCGGTCCGGATCGAGCCCGGCCTCGCGTGGACAGACCAGGGCGGCCGCGTCGGGAGGCGCCGCCATGACCACTCCGTCGACGTCGATCGCCTCGTCGTCGAGTCGGATGGTGAACCCTCGGCCCTGCCGCCGGATCGCGCGCACGGGGCTGCGGGTGCGGACGTAGCCGCCCCTTTCGAGCAGATACTTCTCGGCCGGATCGACATGCAGTTCGCTCAGCGGCAACGCGGGGACGCCGATGTCGGCGGCATCCGCGCGGTCGAGCAACGCGGTCCGGAAAACCATCACGGCCAGCGCAAGCGAAGCCTCACTCGCGTCACAGTTGAGCGCGGCGACCGCGATGAGGTTCCACAGGCCGCGCAGCGTCGCGTCGTTCTGTCCGTGCCGCCCCAGCCAGTCGGCGAAACTCAGCCGGTCGAGCGCGGGGTCGGCTGGGTCGAGGAACCGCAACGCCGCGGCGGCGCGGAAAACCCGGATCCGGTCGGTGACCGGCAGCGCGGCGTAGCGGGCGATACCGGCGGCCAGATGCAACGGCGCGGGCCCGCCGGTGCGGGCGAGTTCGGCACCGGCCCCACCACCGGTGAGCACCGGCATACGGAATCGCCGCTGCAGGTCGATCCCGTCGGCGGTACCCAGTTTTTCCAGCAGGGCACGGTATTCCGTGCAGCATCGCAACAGCACGTGCTGGCCGTTGTCGACGGTGAGCCCGTCCCGCTGGAACGAGAACGTGGCTCCGCCGAGCCGGTTGCGCGCCTCAAGCAGCGTGACGCGCACGCCGCGGTCGGACAGATCACAGGCCGCGGTGAGCCCCGCGAGCCCACCGCCGACGACCGCCACGTGTGCGCTCATGGCGACGTTCCCGCAAGCGCCCGCCCCGCGACCGCGATTTTCTCCCAGTCCGGCAACGATGTTCGGCCGCGCAACACGAACCGGGGCCGCAACGCCATCCTGCGCAGCAAGCGGTGATAGATACCGGCCATGGCCGCGCAACAGGCCCTGCTGCGGGAATCGAGCAGCGGGAGCAACCGCAGCCCGCATTCGTACCATTCCTCGGCCCGGGCCGCCTGGTACTCCAGCAACGGCAGCAGCGCGTCCTCGGGGTCGGCAAGCTCGGCCCGCTCCGTCAGGTCCAGCGTGCAGCCGAAGGCACGCAGGTCCTCTGCCGGAAGGTAAATCCGCCCGGCGACCCTGTCCTCAAGTACGTCGCGCAGGATGTTGGTCAGCTGCAACGCGATCCCGAGATCGTCGGCGATCCGCTCGTCGCGCGCGCGATCGGGCGAGCCGAAGACGGCCAGCGAAAGCCTGCCGATGGACCCCGCGACGCACCGGCAGTAGTGGCGCAGTTCGTCGAACGTCTCGTAGCTGGTGCCTACTACGTCGGCGGTGCAGCCCTCGATGAGTTCGTCGAACGCGCCGAGCGGCAACTCGAATCGCCACGCCGCGTGCCAAAGCCCGGTGAGTACCGGATCGTCGCCGGAGCCGCCGAGATCGTGGAGTTGTTTCCTCGCGTTCTCCAGCGCCTCCAGCTTCTGTTCACTGGGGAGGTCGCCGTCGCCGATGTCGTCGATTCGCCTCGCGAACGCGTACACGGCCGACAGTGCTTTGCGCTTCGGAGCGGGCAGCAGCCGGATGCCGTAGGAGAAGTTGCGCGCTTGTCCGCGGGTGATGCGTTCGCATTCGGCGTAGGCTTCGGCGGTATTCACCGGTCACCGCCCTTGCCGAGCAGGCGCAGCCATTCGGCGGCCGTACGGGTCTTCGCCGGTTTCGGCGTCCCGGCGAGCACGTCGAACCGGGCCGAGGCGATGGCCACCGCGGTCGCCCTGCCTCCCGCGACGTAACCGGCGACGGCGACCCGCGCCGTGCCGCGCAGCGTGGCCACCAGTGGCGCTCCTTCGTCGAGCATCGCGACCGCTCGCTGGACCTCGTAGCCGATCAGTGCCCGCAGTGGCCTTCCCGCCCGCTCGGCGAACAGGTCACTTTCGGTGACCCCGAACAGATCGAGGTCGGCCAGCGGGAGATAGATGCGGCCTTGCCTCACGTCTTCCGCGACGTCCTGGCAGTGTTCGAGCACCTGTAGCGCCGAGCAGATCCGGTCGGACAGCACCCGCCGGTCCGGTGTGTCCGCGCCGAAGACCCCGAGTACGAGTCTGCCGACCGGATCAGCCGACAACGCGCAGTAGCCGAGCAGGTCGTCGAAGGTGCGGTAGCGGCACACCGACTGGTCCTGCCGGTTGGCCTCGATGAGCCGGTCGAACGGTTCCTTCGGCAACCCCCGTTCGTGGACGGTGGCCGCCAGGTCGGCGTAGAGCTTGGTCGTGGGAGCCGCACCCGCGAACAACCTCGCGATGTCGCCGGAGACGGCGTCGAGCAATCGCAAGCGGTCGCCGGCGGCCTCGTCGCCGATGTCGTCGACCATCCGGGCGAAGGCGTACAGCGCGAGCAGGTGCCCGCGATGGGCCGGGGGCAGCAGCCAGGAGGCGACGGGAAAGTTCTCACTACGGGCTTTGGCGAGCACCCCGTGCAGCGCGGGCACGGAATCCGCGCTCTCGAAGGTCTCGGCTGCCGGAGCACCGGCGGCCGAGACCGCCCGGTCTCCCAAGGTGGATTGGTCCGCGGGTCTCAATCACGCCTCCAACACGAAGCAGGGAATCCGGTGAGGGCGAGTACGCCCTGTGGGTTCGCGGTGTGGTCAAGTGGTGCGGCGCGCTCGGGCGGCCGCCCGGCCGTGCGCGCTCCCTCCAGCGGTGACAACTCGCCGAGCGACTGCATGGACTGCATGCGATCCGCCTCGTCCCGTTCGGCCACGGCACCAATCGTCGGAGCATCGAAACCTCCATTGTCAGCCAGCGTCGCGACCTCGGGCAACTCCCGGCGGCGGGGTGCCCGGCCTCGCACCGCGTTTCCGGTCCGCGAGATCACCGGGCGGCCCTTCGCACCACCTGCCCGGCGCACGCCACGACCGGGGCCGAGAAGGCCCGCCATTCCGGCTACCGCGTTCACCGGGAACGATCTTATTTCCTCACCGGGCACGCGCAACAGTTTTGTCACTGACCTCCGGCCCGCGCGCATTCGAGTCGCGCACCGGCGGGTTCTTCTTGGTGAAATGTGTTAACACGAATACCGGTCCGCGAAATCGTCTCAACGTGTGACAACGCGCGTGACACAGGCGATCTTCCGCGAAGAAGCGTATAATGATCACGGTTTCGGTGCGTGACACGCACGTCTCCGAATCCTCTCGATGAGTTCGTTAAGTCCACTGTGTACAGTTATTTCGGTACCGCTGTCCACTTCGCCATTTCCGCGCCGCGAGCACCCGGTTCCGCATTGTTTCGCACTGGCCGCCTCCCGCCGGGTCAGGTGAGTTTCTCACCGCCCCCGCGTACCGGCCCCCCTCACCGGCCCCCACGTCGGGGAAAGTGACAAACGGCCCTAGAAACGCACACTCCCCCGCTGCGACGGTGGATGCGCAATTCGGAGGCGAGACAATGACATACCCCGCTCAATGGACGATGTCCATCGTCCTCGACGAGAACGACGGCACCACCAGGGCACGAGTCCGGCTCGGTGACGACCTCGGCAACCACTTCGACGGCATCGGACTGGCCTACCGAGGACTCGACGTGGCAAGGGTTCCCCAGATCGCGGGGGAACTGGCGCTGGCCCGCGCCCTCAACGACCTCACGGAGGAACTACTGGCCGCCGTCGCCGCCGACATCGAGACCGAACTGGGCGGGGCGCGGCTCGCCGCCCCCGTCGAACGCGTCCCCTGAGGCGCGCACCAGCTGTCCACATTGCTCAGCCGGACGGTCGCATGTGGGCGATGCGGAACTCGGCGCTGGGGTCAGGATTCGTGGCGCTCCCTGTCGAAAGCCGACCATTCGCTTTGCCACCGGTGATACCTGCCGCGATCGAGCGCGTGCCGCAGTGCCACGAACAACAACCCGGACAGCAGCACGACACCGATCCACACCGTCAGTGACACCGCGAAGGCGTTCCAGGCGATCACCCCTCGCGACATCGGCGGAGGAACCGGCCTGCCCGTCTCGTCAAGCCAGATCTCGACCGTCGTACCGGCCGGTGCGGCTGCCCTCGCGGGAACCATTCCGGTGCGCCTGCTCCCGTCCGGCAGCGACCATTCCGCTCGCGCCGACACCGTCGGCCCCGTTCCCGCCGTTCCCGTGTTCCGCTGCGTGGCCGGCGCGTCGGTGAGCAGCACCGCCTCCACCTCGTGGCGCGTGCGTTGTTGCTGTTGTGCCACCGCGATCTCGCGGGCGTAACTGTCCGATCCCACCGCCGCGACGAACGGCAGTGCCAGCAGGGGAATCACGACCGCGGCGACGAGCGCGGCGCTCTCCACCCTGTCGGACAGCCTGACCAACGGGTTGCGGCCGGGGTGAATGCGCCGCCACAACCTGGCCAGCAACGTCGCCGACTGCCACATCGGACCGGCCTCCTCCTGGTCGTTCCCGCACGGATCGTTCAGGCCCTGCCTACCCGGCCCGTTCGCCTTTCACCGGCCTCGCGACGACGACAGGACACTCCGCGTGATGCAACAACGCCTGGCTCGTGGAGCCGAGCAGCATGCCGGTGAAGCCGCCCCTTCCCCTGCTGCCGACCACGACGAGCTGGGCCTCGCGGGACCGGTCGAGGAGCTGGTTGCGCGGCTTGTCCCTCACCACGACCCGTTCGACAGGCACGTCGGGGTACTTCTCCTGCCAGCCGGCGAGCCGTTCGGCGAGCACCCGGTTTTCCTCCTGCTCCACCGGTCCGGTCTCGAAATACTCCCTCGCCTTGTTGAAACCGATCGGATACTCGACGTCCATCCACGCGTGCACCGCGACGAGCGGCACGCCCCGGAACGACGCCTCCTCGAATGCGACGGCGACCGCCTGCTCGCTGACCTGGCTGCCGTCGACGCCCACGACGACAGGTCCCTCGGCTGGCCGCTCGCCGCCTTCTCTCCTCCGTACTATCGCGACCGGGGCGCTCGCGTGACTGGCGACGCCCAGCGCCGTCGAACCGGCGAGCATCCCCGCGAAGCCACCGAGACCGGATTGGCCGAGCACCACCATCTTCGCCTCGGCGGAGAGCTTGTTGAGCAACGGAATCGGCGGCTCGTCGAACACCTCGGAGGTCACCTCCACCCCGGGTGCCAGCCCGCGCGCCTGCTCGGCGGCCGCCGCCACGAGCCCGCGCGCGTCCTCGTCGACGGCTTCGAGAACGTTCATCGGGACGGCGAGCTCGGCACCGTAGTACCTGCCGATGAGCCCGTAGGCATGCACGATCCGCACCGGAAGGTCGCGTTGCGCCGCGAGTGCCGCGGCCCAGTCCACCGCCCATCCCGACGATTCGGAACCGTCGACTCCGACGACGACCGCTCCGCTCGCCGCGTCCTCAGCACCCATGTTTTCCACTCCCCGCTCGAATGCTCCACCTGCTTCGCGGGCTCGGCCTCACCCGGCGCCGGGGCCGCCCGCACCGTTTCCGGATCCGGCCCTTTCCATCCACCTTGAAGGACAGGCGCCCGCACCGCCACGCAAAGGCAGGACGCGGGACCTTCGACCCTTCACCCCGGCCGGTGACTACCCGAGGATCGGCACGAGGGACACGCGCGCGATGACAGGCGGGCACCATGCAATTCGAGAACCGTGCCGACGCGGGCAGGGAACTGGCCGGCAGGCTCGGCTACCTGTCCGCGCACCACCCGATCGTGCTCGGCCTGCCCCGAGGGGGCGCCGTCGTCGCCAGGCAGGTCGCCGACGGACTCGGCTGCGCGCTGGACGTCCTGCTCGTCCAGCGGGTCCGCGCGCCGGAAAGGCCGGAACTGGCCGTCGGCGCCGTCGGTGAGGGCGGCGTACTCGTCACCAACGCCGACCTGCTCAGGGAATACCGCCTCAGCAGGCAGGACATGGACCTCGCCGTGCGCACCGCGCTCGCCGAACTCGACCGGAGGACTGAGCTTTACCGTGGCGACCTCCCGCCACTGTCCGTAGCGGGCAGGACGGTTGTGCTCGTCGACGACGCGATCGCCACCGGCGCGACGGTGAGAGCGGCACTGCGCGTCCTTCGCGGCAGGCAGGCCGGCAGAGTCGTGCTCGCCGTGCCCGTCGCCCCTGCCGACGTACTTGAGGAGCTGGCCCACAACGCCGATCACACCGTGTGTCCCAACCCGAGGGTGTGGATGCGCGCGGTCGGCCATTGGTACCGGGACTTCTCCCCGGTCAGCGACGAGGACGTGCTCCCGCTGCTCGGTCGGCCGCGCAGTGTGCCGAGCCCCGCGCCCGACCTGTGACCGGCACGGTCGAGGGACCTTGTGCCCTGTTCGTCACCTTCACCGGCCATCATGATCACGGCGGAACATCAGAAAAAGGCGGTGGTGACGCGGTGAGCAGGCAGGGCGACGCGAGCGTGGCGAACGGAATCGTGGTGCACACGCGCGGGGAGGTGCTCGACGGAGCCAAGGAGTACGTGCGGAAACAGCTCACGACGTTCGCGAGGCGGCTACCGGCCCGGCTCGACGCCGCGCGCGTCAAACTCACCGCCTTCACCAAACCGAGCGCGCCCGTTCCCGCGCTGGCACAGGCGAACCTCCAGATCGAAGGACGCCCCGTACGGGCACAGGTGGCGGCGCCGTTCTTCACCGAGGCGGCCGGCCTGCTGCGGGCCAGGCTGAAAGAACAGATCGCGATGCTGACCGCGCCGCGCACCGGCAGGCCGTGGGACGGAGCCGCCCCGCTGGGGCCTGCCACGGCGAAGGTCACCGGGCGCAGGGAGATCGTGCGGCACAAGACCTACGAGCTGACCGAGTGCGCGCCGGGCGAGGCCACGTTCACGATGGACCTGATGGACTACGACTTCTACCTCTTCACCGACAGCGAGACGGGAGAAGACAGCGTCGTCTACCGGGTGGGGCCGACCGGATACAAGCTGGCCCGCCTGGCGTCGCTGGCGCCTCCGGCGGGACCGGCCGCCGTACCGCTCACCGTCAACGTCCATCCCGTCCCGCACCAGACTCCGGCCGAGGCCGCCGGCAGACTCGACGAGACGGCGCTGCCGTTCACCTTCTTCCTCGACAGCACCACCAGCCGGGGCGCCGTCGTCTACCGGCGCTACGACGGGCATTACGGGCACCTCGCGCCCCGGTGATCGAGCACGGAAACCCGGAACCGGCGTAACCGGGCGTTTTCGTTCGGTAAGGTTGCTTCTCGTGCCTCGCCACCCGACAAGGCCGAACACGACGACGCTCGCTCCCGACCGGTTCGCCTCGCGCGAGGCCACCACGGAGGAGCTCGGCGGCGACCTGCTCGGGTTTCCCCGGCTACCGCGCTACGACACGGCAGGGGCGCAGCTGCCCTTCGTCGAGGTGCCTTCGCCGAGCGGGCTCGTCGAAGGGGCACCCGCCGACCCCGAACCCGCGCTTGCCCCCGGCACCGTGCTCGCGGGCAAGTACGAGGTCATCGGTGGCCTCGCCCACGGCGGCCTCGGCTGGGTCTACCTAGCCAAGGACATCGAGCTCGACGAGCTGTACGTCGCGCTGAAAGGCATGATCGACCCGTCGGACACGAAGCTCGCCGAGGCCGAGCGCAAGACGCTGACCGCGCTCAATCACCCCAACATCGTGCGCATCTTCGGGTTCGTACTGCACCGCGCGTCGGCCGAGCGGGAACCGGACGGCTACATCGTCATGGAGTTCGTCAACGGCCACTCGCTCAGGGAATTGCTCGGCCGCCTCGGCGCGGGCGAGGACGTGTTCGGGGAACCGTTGCTGGCCGAACACGTCATCGGCTACGCGCAGGAACTCCTCGACGCCCTGCACTACCTCCACGGCCAGGGACTGCTGTACTGCGACCTGAAACCGGACAACATCATGCACGGCGGTCACCGGATCAAGCTCATCGATCTCGGCGCGACCAGGAAGGTCGGCGACGACACCACTCCGCTCGCGATGACAAGGCGTTACCAGGTCGGCGATTCGGAACTCGCGCAACACGGCGTGACCGTGCGCTCCGACCTGCACACCCTCGGCGTGACGCTCGGCGAACTGCTCGCCGTCAGTGACGACGATCCCGCGGGTGAGACCGCGTTCGGGGTCAGGTCGCTGCGGCACGTGATCGACAGGGCGACGGCCCCGTTCGCCCAGCGCTTCGTCTCGGCGGCCGACATGGCGGGCGCGCTCGACGGCGTCCTGCGCGAGATCCAGTCGCTGCGCGACGGCGAGCCAAGGCCCGTCCCTTCGGCGCTGTTCGCCGAAACCCCCGCGCTCTTCGACGTCGGGCTGGGGGCAGCGCCGCCACTCGAACGCTGGACGGCCGCTCCCGCCGAGGACTATTCCCCGCCGCCGCTGGACGACGGCCGCCCCTCCCCCGCCGACATCGCGCTGATGCTGCCACCTCCGCTACCGGACCCTGCCGACGCGGGCGCCGGATTCCTCACCGAGATGCGCGCGCCCGACGCCCGCAGGAGGCTCGGCCAGCTCGCGGGATGGGTCGAGAACAACGGCCACACCGTCGAGTTGTCGCTCGCGCAGTGCAGAGCGCACCTCGAAGTCGGAGCGCCGGAGCGGGCACGGTCGTGGCTCGACTACGCCACGACGACGCTCGGTGAGGACGGCGAGTACGACTGGCGCCTCGGCTGGCATCGCGGACTGCTCGCGCTCACCCGGTCCGACATCCTCGAAGCCGAGGCCGAGTTCTTCTCGGTCCACCGCGCGCTTGCCGGTGAGGCCGCGCCCAAGCTCGCGCTCGGCTACTGCGCGGAGCACCAGGGCAAACCCGACGTCGCCACCGACTACTACCACGCGGTGTGGCAACGAGACCGCACTCAGGTCAGCGCCGCGTTCTCGCTGGCGAGGCTGCGCCTTGCCGAGTACGACAGAGCGGGCGCGGTGGCCGTGCTCGACCAGGTTCCCGCGGTGTCGCTGCACTACTACGCGGCACGGATCGCGACGGTGCGCGTGTTCGTCGGTGACCTCGGCGAGGGCCCGCCCACCTCGACCGATCTGGTCAACGCCTTCCTGCGCCGTCCAGAACTCAATCTGGAGGGCGACGAGGAAAACGGCGGCGCGGGCCCCGCGCGCGACCGCCTCGACACCGAGGTCTACGAGGCCGCGTTGCACCGCGCCGTTAAGAGCGGCGACGGGGAACGGCGCAACGCCGTAGGGGCTCAGCTCGAACAGTGCCTGCGCGGATTGGCCAGGCAGGCGAGGGACGCCGAGAGCCAGGGCGTGCTGATCGATCTCGCCAACACCGTACGGCCGAAAACCTGGTTCTGATGGGGATTCCAGCGCAACTTGGTGCCGCGGCCATCGCGACGGTGCGGCCGGGAGACGGCAAAAGCACGACGGCGCGCACGTTGCGGCTGCTGCGCGGTTGGTCATTGGTATTGACGGTGGCCGTGCTCGCGGGTTCGGTCGCTGCCTTCGCCGGTGTGCGCTCAGCGATCGACACGATGCGTGGAAGGACGACACCCGCGATCATCAGTTCGGCATCGGTGTACGAGGCACTCGTGCACGCCAACACCTCAGCCGTCACCGCGTTCGCGCTGGGACCAGGCCAGCTCAGCGGCGCGGGAGACTTCTACCAGGCACAGATCGGCGTCGCGAGCCAGAACCTGGCGCAGGTCGCCGAGCACAACGTCGCGGGGTCGGCCAGCCGCAGAGAACTGCAACTCGTGCAGGGGCTGCTCGTGTCGTACACGAGCTGGATGTCGCAGGCCGAACTGAGGTTTCGCACCGGCGACGACTCGATGGCCGGTGCCACCGACGTCTGGTACGCGGCGCAACTCTTGCACGACGCGGACGGGATCCTGCCGCATCTCTCCCAGTTACGTGCCGCCCAGCTCGACGAACTGGACGACCAGCTCGCCCGCGATTGGATGCATCCGGGCGCGAGCGCGATCTGGCTGATTCCGGTCGCCGCGCTCGCCGTGTTGCTCTGCGCGGCGCAGGTCTATCACCACCGGCGATTCCGGCGAAGACTCAATCCGCATCTGCTCGCCGCGACCGGGTTGCTGATCGCGGTGGCCGCGCTGCCCGCGCTGACGATCCCGGCACAGGCGCGAGCACACCACGGCGCGAACGAGTTGCGCGAGGAAATCACCATCTGGCAACAACGCGCGCACACGGCGGCGGCCGCCGACCGCCGCGCGGTCGCCGTGCTGGTGACCGGTCACTGCCAGCCGGACGGCTGCGGCGACTCGGTCGCCGAGTTCGCCGCCTCACCGACCGGGTCCGCCGTGCCGAGGGGAACCGCCGACGATCAGCTTGCCGGAACCGGCGCCGACGTGACAGCCGGGTTCGACCGCGCGGCATTGCCGCAGGCGGTGCTGTGGCTCATCGTCGCGGGGGCCGGTGGCATCGCCGTGCTGATCATCACCGGCTTTCAGCGCCGGATCACCGAATACCAGGGGCATCCTTCATGAAAACCGCGCGCACAGCGGTGTTGCTGGTCCTGCTGGCTCTGCTCACCCAGGTCAGCGCGTGTACCACCGCGGAGCGGGTCACCATCATCGGGCCGTGGACGGGAACCGAGGAGGCCGCGTTCCGCGCCGTGCTCGACGAATTCGAGCGCGAGACCGGCATCGGCTACGACTACCTCGGCACGCGCTCGCTGAGTCCGGTACTCGCCGCCGACGTCCAGCAGGGAACCCCGCCGGACATCGCCATACTGTCGAGCCCCAACGAACTCGTGAACTACCAGCGGCAGGGAGCGTTGCGTCAACTGCCGGAACTGGAGGACGAACTGCGCTCGGCCTACAGTCCACAATGGCTGCAACTGGCGCAGGCTGGAACGGAGCGGCCCTACGCCGTCGTGGTCAAGGCCGCGCTCAAGGGCCTCGTCTGGTTCAACCCCAACGTGCTCACCGGCCCCGTTCCCCGCACGTGGAACCAGCTCGTCTCGCTCACCGACGCCGCGGCGGCCGAGGGCAGAACACCGTGGTGCATGGGCATGGGAGCCATGTCGGCGACCGGTTTTCCCGGCTCCGACTGGATCGAGGACATCCTGCTTCGCAGGTACGGACCGGAAACGTACCAGCGCTGGGTCACCGGCGACCTGCCGTGGACGGCTCCCGAGGTGCGGGAGTCCTGGATCGCCTGGGGCGAACTGATTCTCGGTGATGGAGCCGTCCACGGTGGACGCGGTGGTTCGCTGCTCACCAACTACACCACCGCCAACGACACGATGTTCGCCGCCGATCCGGGGTGTTTCCTCGAACATCAGGGTTCCTACGTCGTCAACGACTACCGCTCCAAGGGCGCCCGGTTCGACTTCTTCCCCACCCCCGGCCCCTCCGGGCCCGGCGACGCCTGGCTCGTTTCCGCCGACCTCGCGACGATGTTCCGCGACACCCCGGCCGCGAGGGAACTCATGCGGTTTCTCGCCTCGGCCGAAGGACAGCGCATCTGGCCCGAGGCCGACCGGGGCGCCGTGTTCACGGTGCGCCAGGATGTCGCCGCCACCACCGGGTCGGACGCGGTGACCAGGAACGTCGCGCGGATCATCAGCACGGCGAAAGTCCTGTGCTACGACGCGTCCGACCTCATGCCGACGGCCGTGACGAATGCCTTCCACCGCGCCGCCCTCGGCTACCTCGCCGATCCGGGGCGACTCGACCAGCTGCTGGCCGAACTGGAACGGATCCGCACCGGCGTGTCGGCCCAGGACTGGGCCAACGTGGTGTGCGGCCGGTGACGGATCCGTTCCGCTGTCAGCTCTTTCGCCCCATGACCGAAAGGTCACGCAGCCTGCCGACGTTGTCGAAGGAGCCGAACCCGACCCTTCCCGACGTGAAGGTCGGATCGACGGCCGTCATCAGCGGGTCCCGCTGACCGTCGACGTACACGGCGATCTCTCCCGTTTCGGCACAGTGGGTCAGGCTGACCTCGTGCCACTCGGCGTCGGTGATCGCGGGCGCCGCTCCCTGAGAGCGCACGGGATCCCATTGATGGTCGATGCGTTCCCTGTCCGCGTCGTCGACGACGAATATCCCGTTGTGCGGGTAAATCGTGTTGTCCGTCGACAGATGCGCGTAGTAGAACCGCGTGTCGGACTGATAGCCGAACACGAGCACCACGTCCCTGTTGGTCACCTCGACCGGTGTATCGAGCCGCACCTGCGCATCGAGGCGCACCGAGCCGAACTCGGGCCCCTTGGTGAGCACCGCGTACTCGTAGGGCCTTCGCGGGCCAGGCCGCTCCGAACCCTCCTCGGCAAGCACCACCTCACGGCGGGGGAATTCCCATTTCTCCGGCGTCACCGGAGCCCAGTTCTTCTCGCCCATGGCGTTCTTGACCACGGTCGATCCGGTGGGGCAATCGGCGAAGCGCTTGGTTCCGGTGATCTTCCAGATCTTGCCGTTCGCCTTGGAAAGCAGATAAAGCTCACCGTCGGCGTCCCTGCCGAATCTGAGGTCGACCCTGGTGTCACCGGCCAGTTCCGGTGTCGTGACCCAGTTTCCGTTCTCGTCGTACAGCCTCATCGTGTGGATGGTCGCCGGCTCGGCTCCCCTGCGCATCTCGCCGGACTCGGTGTAGAACACCCTGCCGTCGACGAGATCCGCGAACAGGTACTTGCCGCGCAGTTCCGGCGCGTCGTCACCGCGGTAGACGAAGCCACCGCTGATGGCCCTTCCGACATCCGTGCCGCATTCCCAGTCGGGAGGCGGATTGTGGTCGTACTGCGCCACCGGGTACACGTAGTCGTAGTTGCCGTCGTCATCGGGCAACGGGTACAGGTAACAGTCGTCGGCACGGTCGTAGCGGAACGTGCCCTCACGCTCGCTCCAGCCGAGGTTGTCGCCCTTGCGCACCTCGTACACCGATTCGATGGCGTGCTGTCCGATGTGTCCGAGGAACATCCTGTTGCCGCCGGGGCCTCGCTTCGGATCCCAGCTGAAGCGGTGCGGGTCGCGCATGCCGTAGGCGAAGATCTCGCCGACCGCGTCCTGCTGCCCCACGAACGGATTCGACGCCGGAACGCCGTACTGACCGTTCACGCTGTCGTTCCCGTGCGGATCGATGCGCAGGATCTTGCCGTGCGGCGTCGAGAGATCCTGCGGCTCCGTACTGGAAACGCCGAGACCGCCGTCGCCTACGGCGATGTAGAGCAGCCCGTGATCCTCGGAATTGCGCTTCGCCGTTGGATTGAAGTCGATCTGCTGGATTCCGTGGATCTGCTGCGCGAAACCGAGCCGCAGTATTTCCCTGCTGGTGCCGTGGAAGGTGTCCGAGGCAGGGTCGTCGGCGCGCCACTCGGTGACGATGCCGTGGTATTGCGTTCGCGGCTGCCGGGGGAAGGTCGTCTCCTTGTCCAGTGCGGCACCCGCTTCGGTATGCACGGTGTAGAAGACGCCGTTGCGCCTGAAGTCGGGATCGAAGGTCACGAACCCGAATCCCTGGCCCATTCCCCTGCCGGAGAAGAAGTCGGGGAATTCGGCTTTCACATCGAGATACACTTCGGGCTCGCCGCTCTCCGGCACGAAGTACAGGTTCCCGTTGAGGTCGGGTACGTACTTTCTGCCCGAACCGTCGGGAAGCTCGCCGAGGTGGTTGATGCGAGCGTGCCGCATCAACCTCGGGTCGGTCGGCGCCGGAGTCGGCTCCGATTTCGGGAACTGGGCGAATTCTCGCACGGTCAGGCCCAGTTCCGAGGTGACCGGATCTTCGGGGATGGGGTCAGTGATCGGCCCTTCGTCTTGCGCGGCCGCCGGCGCACCGGCCAGCAACGTCGTGACGAGGGTGACGGTCGCCAGTAACGACCATCTCGGCTTCGACATCATGCTCACCTTTGAGTCCTCCGCCTTGAAAGCGCTTTCAAGAAAGCGCTTGCAGACTTTACAGTGCAAGATCGGCTTCGCGCAAGGTTTCCGGACGGTCGCGCTTTCTCAGTGCCGTTGTCGAACGGTCGCCATCAGGCGCTCGTCCGCGTCGACGCCGGGCCCGACCCTTGGCAGCCGGAACACCAGCACGATCCCGCCAAGCCACCAGAATCCGACGATGGCCCATTCGTACGGCCAGACGAGTTCGGCCGGCATCCCCGGCAGGAACAACACACCCACCCCCAGCGCGAGCACGATCGCCGTGGTGCCGACGACCCCTCCCGCCGGTACCCGGAACGGTCGCGGCATCGCGGGCTCGCGCCTGCGCAACACGAGGAAGCACAGCGCGACCATCAGGTAGGCGACGATGATGCTCAGACTGCCCGCGTCCGACAGCCACACCAGCATCTGCCTGCCGAACAGCGGCGCGATCGCCGAAAGCACGCCGATGAACAACACCGCGTTGCTCGGCGTTCCGAATCGCGGATGCACCTTGCCGAACCACTTCGGCAGCATTCCGGATTTGGCCATGGCCAGCAGCAACCTGCTCGCGCCGATGAGGAATCCGTTCCAGCTCGTGATGATCCCGGCGATGCCGCCGAGCACGAGCACGGTGCCCATCGCCGACGAACTCCACAACCACGCCATGGCATCGGCGGTCGGAACCTCCGAACCCGCCCGCTCTCCCGCGCCAAGGCCGGAACCGACGGTGAGCATGATCATGACGTACCAGCCGACGGCGAGCAGCACCGACCACAACAGCAGCCTGCCGATGCGCCGCGGCGGCAGATCGATCTCCTCGGCCGACTGCGGGATCACGTCGAAACCGACGAAAAGGAACGGTGTCGCGACCAGAACCACGAGAACTCCGGACATCCCGCCCGTGAACAACGGTTCCATGTTCGCCGTCGAGCCACCCGTGACCGCGCCGATGGTCAGCAACACCCCGACCGCGGCGAGGAAAAGGACGGCGACGTTCTGGAAGACGGCGGCCGGCCGCACACCGACATAGTTGAGCACGGTCAGCGCGACCGCGCCGAGCACACCGACTCCGACCCACGTCGCGTACACGTCGTACCCGGCCACCGACCACAGCAATCCGGCTGGAAGATCGGGTATGAGGTAAAGCAACGTCTGCGGAAGGGCCACCGCCTCGAACGCGACGACCGAGATGTAGCCGAGCACGAGCGACCACGAGGTGACGAACGCGGGCCGTGAACCGAGAGCGCGCAAGGCGTAGTTGTGCTCGCCGCCGACGGCTGGCATGGCCGACACCAGTTCGGCATAGGTCAGGCCGACGAGTCCCACGACCACACCGCCGATGACGAAGGCCAGCGCGGCACCACCCGCTCCTGCTCCGTCGAGGAAATCCCCGGTCAGCACGATCCAGCCGAAGCCGATCATCGACCCGAACGCGATGGCGATGACGTCCATTCTGCCGAGAACGCGGGCAAGGCTTCCGTTTTCGGCACCGGGGTTCGACATTCCCCCACATCCCTTCCGCGCTCACCGGAGATCACCAGATCTTGGTGATCTCCGGCGGCGCAGTCAAGGGCGAGCGGTCAGTTCGAAGTGGACGGTGCGGCCGGTCTTCGATCGACCCAGCCGGTGAACCAGCGGGACGATCACTCCGTGCAGTATCGGATATTTCCGGCGCATTTGCCGGGCGGCGTTCCGGTTCTCCGCTCCTTCGAGCCTGCGCAGATTGCCCGGCAGCGGTGTTCCGGTGAGCTGACGGCCCGAGCCGTTGCTCCGCGTCACCTCAACCCTGGAGTCCCTGGCGACTCTGCGGGTCTTGAGCGATTTCTCGAAACTGCGCAGGAATGCCTTGTTTCCGTCGACGACGATGCTCACCGGGCTGCTCCCCTGGCGCCCGTCCTTGCGGTAGGTGGTGAGGCTGATCGTCTTCTGCCGTACCAAATGCGCGAACTCCGGTGTCGTGACCGTCGTGACCACGCCGGTCACGAAACCCAGCGATCGCAACCGGAGCGCGAGGCCGGTCCCCGCGGCGACCGACAGGACAGCCAGCAGCACGAGCTGCCATACCGCACCGCCCTCGTCCAGATCCACGATGTGGTTGATCGCGTGCACGGTCCCGGCAACGGCGAAGCCCGCGAGCGCGACGGCGAGCGCGTCTCCCCATATCGTGGCCAGCAGCAACGTGGCCCCGATGCCGAGCTGGAACGCGCCGAGGTCGTGCGAGAAGTGCGTGTGCGCGGGAAAACCGGCGAAGTCGGCGAACGACGCCGGGGCGAACAATGCCCAGAATCCCCCTGCCAGCAGTACAAGACCCGCGACGGCGGCGATCACTTTCGGCGCCACGCCACCCGTCGTTGTCGTCGTGTGTGGTGCCGTTGTCGGTGGTGTCGTGGTGCCCGGTGTTGTCGCCGGTGGCGTTGTCGTCGTTGCACTCGATGTCGTGGTGCCCGGTGTCAGTGTGTTCGGTGTCGGTGGCGTTGTCGTCGGTGTGCTCGGTGCCGGTGGCGTACTTGGTGTCGAAGCCGGTGTTGCCGGTGTCGGTGTAATCATCGTGCCCGCCCTTCCCACTTGTCCGGCCGCGAGCCCACTACCCAGCCGAGGAGCCCACTGCCCGGCCGCGAACGCGACCGTCTGCCGGGTGGACGGAACACCGCGAGTGATCGTGACAAGCCCACCTGCCGCGAGTCCCCCGCTCAGGACGCCGAGTTCCGCACTCAGTCCGCCGACATCCGCACTCAGTCCGCCGACATCCGCACTCAGGACGGCGAGGTCCGCACTCGTGCCCCCGAGATGCCCGCTCGCGTCACGAAGCGCGCCGCCCGAGCACCAAACACCGCGCCGCGCCCGCACCGAGCACCGAGCACCGAGCACCGAGCACCGAGCACCGAGCACCGAGCACCGAGCACCGAGCAAGTATGCCGACCGCGATGACGAACAGTCCCCGGCGCGCGGGCTGAGGTCTCCAGATGCGCAACTCGACGTCCCGAACGCGCAACTCACCGTCCCGAACGCAGAACTCGACGTCCCGAGTGCGGAACTCGATGTCCTGAGCGGGGGACTCGCGCATCAGTGCGGGACTCGCGAGCGCCGCGAGCGCCGCAAGGGCGCGGGTAGGGCACAATCGATTCCGGTCACTCGCGCGAAAGGACCACGACGTGTCCGCTGCCAGCTCCGGCCCCCGCGACCCAGGCCCCCACGACCCAAACCCACTCGACCCCAGGCCCGGCAACACCGGCCCGGACGGCAGCCCTGGCCCCTGTGCCGCCCAGCCTCAGGGCGACGACCGGCACCCCGCCGCTGCCGACCAAGGCCGAGACCCCGGAGACCAAGCACGAAGCCGGGCCACGGACCCCGATTCCCGCGCCAACCCGGATCCCCACCCGGCCTGGCGCCCACCACGGCCCTGGAACCAAGACCCGCCCGAACACCAGACCGCGACGCGGCACCGGGACCACACCCCCGGTCCGACCGACCATGCCACCGCCGACCGCTACCCAGGCAGGCCGAAAGCAGGTCTCGCCGTCGCGTCACTGGTCACCGGCGCGATCGGTCTCGTACTCGCCGTGTCGACCTGGGCGGCCTGGCTACTCGTGTTGCCCGGTTTCCGGGAAGCACAGCCCTACAGTTGGATCGCGGTCGTCTTCGGCCTCGTCCTCGGCGCGCTGTGGTTCCTGGTACTGCCGCTGGGAACGGTGTCGATCATCGTCGGCCTGCTGGCGACCCGGCGCGCGCCCGCGCTCGCCGCGCTGGCCCGGCTCGGCATGGTGGTCGCACTGGTGGCCCTGGCAGCCGCGCTCGGCGGTGCCGTGGTGTTCGTCATCGACGCCAGCACCGGTGCCGGGCCACCGGTCTATCCGCTCGTGTCCTCGGGCGGATAGACCGGCCCCCTTCACCCCATGCTCTTCGCGCCGTCGATCGCTTCCCTGATGATGTCGGCGTGCCCGGCGTGCTGCGCGGTTTCAGCGGCGATGTGCAGCAGCACGCGCCTCGTCGACCAGCTCTTGCCCTTCTCGAACCACGGTGCGTCGGGAAGTGGGTGAACCTCGTCGAGATCAGGGCGCGAGGCCAGCAGTTCATCGGTTCCCGCCGCCACGACCGCGTACTCCCCGAGCACCCCGGCCAGCGTCTCCCCAGGCAGCATGCGGAACTCGGCATCGCGCTCCGCCATCACCGCCGTGTCCTCCGGATTCCACTCCATCACCCCGTGGTCACCACGCGCGAAGGCAACCCACGCTCGCTCAACCGCCGTCACGTGCTTGATCAGGCCACCGAGACACAGTTCGCTCGCGGTCGTGCGCAGGCCGACCTGCTCATCGGTGAGGTCACGGGTGGTGAAGCGGAGGAAGTGCCGCAGGTGCGCCAGCTGCTCGTGCAGGTCGGCGTACTCACCGGTCAACTCGGTGCGCTGGGCGGCCTCGGTCGTCGTGCTCATCGTGGTGGTCCTCTCCGTCGTCACTGTGCTCCGTGCTGGTGAGAACCACCGTATGAATCCATCCGGTCAGTTTCCGGCCTGAATACGAAACCGCTTTACCGTGAACCAGGTCACGCCGCGGGACTCGTCGACCTCTTCCGGAAGATCCTGCCCGCGACCGGGATGACGATCGCGAGAATCGCGACCCACCACACGACAGCGAGCCACGCAGTGTTTCCCACCGGCAGGTCCATCAGCAGTCCACGCACCGAATCGACGACAAGGCTCACCGGCTGGTTCTCGGCGAACTGCCGCAACCCGTCCGGCATGGTGCTCGGCGGTACGAACGCGCTGCCGACGTAGGGAATGAACACCAACGGCATCGACATGCCGCTTGCCCCTTCCGGCGACCTGGCGAGCACCCCCAGCAGTACCGCGATCCAAGAGATCGCGACGGCGAAGAGCACGAGCAGCCCGATCGCCGCGAGCCAGGCGCCGAATCCCGCGACAGGGCGGAAACCGACGAGGAAACCGACGCCGATCATGACCGCGATCGAGACCATGTTGCGCACCACCGAAGCCGCCACATGTCCGATGAGGACAGTGGAGCTGAGCATCGGCATGGAACGGAACCGTTCCACGATGCCTTCCGACATGTCGGTGGCCGCGGCGACACTGGCGACGGTCGAGTTGAACGTGACACTCACCGCGATGATCCCGGCCACCACGTAGTTGACGTAGGTGACATCGCCCGTGTTGATGGCGCCACCAAAGAGATAGCGGAACATCAGCAGCATCATGATGGGCAGGAACAGCATCAGCATGAGCTGTTCCGGACTGCGCAGGATGTGCCGCAAACTACGCGCGATCAGCACCCTCGCGTTCCCGGCCGCCCCGGCCCACTCGGAGGAATCCTGCCTTGTGGACAGTTCGATCGTGCTCATCACTGGCCTCCCACGTGGGTTCCGGTGAGTGTCAGGAAGACATCGTCCAAAGTGGGCTTGTCGACGGTGAGGTCGTCCGGCTCGATGCCGACATCGGCGAGCCTGCCCAATATCCTCCGCACGTCCTTGGCGTGCGCGACGGGAACGCTGACCATCCGGTCCTCGCGATTCGGGTTGTCCTCCGCCAGAACGTCAGCCGCGACGGCCACGACCTCGGCGGAGCCGAAAGTCAGCACCAGCCGTTCGGCACCGACCTGGTGCTTGAGCTCGGCGGGAGTACCGTCGGCCACAACGCGCCCCCCGTCGACGACGGCGACGCGATCGGCGAGCTGATCGGCCTCCTCAAGGTACTGAGTGGTCAGCAATACGGTGACTCCCCCGGAAAGCAGTTCGCGCACGGTCGCCCACACTTGGGTGCGGCTGCGCGGATCGAGGCCGGTCGTCGGTTCGTCGAGAAACAGCACCGACGGCGACGTGAGCAGGCTGATGGCGAGGTCGAGCCTCCGGCGCATGCCGCCCGAATAGGTCTTGACCTGACGATCGGCCGCGGCCCGAAGGTCGAATTGGTCGAGCAGGTCCGCCGCTCTGCGGGACGCGCCGCCGCGCAGCCGTTGCAGCTTGCCCATCATGACCAGGTTCTCCCTGCCGGTCAGCAGTCCGTCCACCGCCGTCTGCTGACCGGTCAGCCCGATGGCGCGGCGGACCGCCCTCCCCTCGCCTGCGACGTCGTATCCGGCGACCTTCACGACACCGGAATCGAAGTCGAGCAGGGTGCTGAGGATGCGCACCGCCGTGGTCTTTCCCGCGCCGTTCGGCCCCAGCAGGGCCAGCATGGTCCCCCGCCGAACCTCCAGGTCGAGCCCTTTGAGCACGTGGTGACCGCCGTAGGACTTGCGCAGTTTCCGTACCTCGATGGCAGGCCCGTCTCTCATCGTGACCCCTCCGATTAACTGTATATGCCGTACACTTCGGTGTAAGTGATACACAGTTTTAGGATGGTCGTCAAGCACGCACGACAACGATGGGCGGCACATGCCGGAAGACAACGACGCACGGGCCAGACTCGACCTGCTCTGGGGAGGCACTCAACGCTCAGGGCGCGGACCGAAACCCAAGCTCAGCCTCGACCACATCATCCGGACCGCCATCAAGATCGCCGACACCGAGGGCATCGAGGCGGTGTCCATGCAGCGGCTCGCCTCCGCTCTCGGCTACACGACGATGTCGCTGTACCGGTACGTTCCGAGCAAAGACGCGCTCATCGAGGTCATGATCGACACGGCGGCGGGCCAGCCCGCGCCCTACACCGGGCCGCCCGACGACTGGCGTGGGGAACTCGAAGCGTGGACCTACAGCATCTGGCAGACCTACATGGAGCATCCCTGGCTGACCAAGGCCAACGTCACCGCGCCTCCCACCGGGCCGAACAACCTCGCCTGGTTCGAGGCCGCCATCGGGCCACTGTCCAGGGCGGGCGTCGCCGGAACCGACCTGATCTCGGCGACGTTGTTCCTGCTCGGCGCCGTTCGCGGGCTCGCCCAGATCGCGGTCGGCGTCGCCGGCTCCCGCACCAGCAGGGGAATCACCGCGGCCGAGGCGGCGGGCAGCTACGAGGCGACCCTGCGCGAACTCGTTGACCCGCAACGGTTTCCGCACCTGTCGGCCCTGATCGGCGAAGGCACCTTCACACCGGACGGCGAGGCCGACGAGAACGTGGACCTCGATCTCCAGTACGGCCTCCAGCGGATGCTCGACGGCATCGAGAATTTCGGTGGCCGCGATTCGAGGTGACGGCGCGGGAACTGCGAAGCGGTGACGTGAGTCCCATCCCGGGTGTCGAAAACACGACGGTGAGTTCGACACAGGGGTAGGACACACACGTGAGGGGACGACGATGAACGGGAACGAGACCGCATCAAGCCCGCCGGCGACCACGATCGGACAGCCGAAGCCACTCACCCATCGCTCGCTGGCGATGCTGCGGGCCGTCGCCGCCGGGAGGGGCCAGCTTTCCGGTAGTGCCGAGCCTGACCTGTTCATCGACGGGATGCCGTGCTGCGACCAGTTCGCCGCGCACGCGCTCACCCACGACGGCCTGGTGCGTCCCGGTCACCCCGGATCGGTCGGGCAGCGGGTTCCCGCCGTCCTGACGCCGGCTGGTGCGGCACTCGTTTCCGGTGCCGGTGCTGGTGCCGTGGTACGCGCTGGTGGTGGAGCGATAGGAGCCGGTGCCAGTGCTGGTGCCGTGGTAGGTGTCGGTGGCACGGCGGATGCCGCGATCGTGCGTGGTACCGGCGCCGCAGTCATGCGTGGTACCGGCGCCACGGCAGGTGCCATCGCCAGGACCGCCGCGTAGCTCCTGCGCCGTGCTGACCGCGCCCGGCGAGTCCCGCGTCCGTGCACGCGAGATCCGCACTCAGGGCGCCGAGATCCGCACTCCGGTCAGCGAGATCCGCGCTCAGGTCCGCGAGTTCCGCACTCCGGGCACCGAAATCCGCGCTCAGGTCCGCGAGATCCGCGCTCCGACGTCGAGTTCCGCATCCGGACCGGCGATATGCGCATTCGCGCCCCGCGAAACCAGCCCACCCACATCCGACCGCGCCGGGCTCAGACTCCGATCCACCCGGTCCGCCGAACCCTGCCCCTCCGGTAGCACTGGCAGGTTCCCTCACCGCTCAGGTTTCCCAACCCGCCGCGTCACCGCTCTCGTCACCGCCAACGCGGATCTCGCGCGCCTCACCGTGGATCTCGCCGGCCCGAGCGCGGAACTCGCCGGGCTGAGCGCGGAACTCGCCGTCCTGGATGCGGATCTCGGCGCCCCGAGCGCGGATCTCGCCGGCCCGAGCGCGGGACTCGCGCACGAACGGGAGACTCGCGGATCGAGGCAGACCGTCAGGGCCTGGGCACGTTGCGCAGGTTCGAGCGCGCCAGGTCGACCATCTTGCCGACCCCGCCGGTGAGCACCACCTTGCTTGCGGCCAGCGCGAACCCCCGCACCTGAGCCGCCGTGATCTTCGGCGGCATCGACAGCGCGTTCGGATCGGTCACCACGTCGACCAGGGCCGGCCCAGGGTGAGCCAGCGCCTCGGCTAGCACGTCTCGCACGTCGGCCGGATCGGTGACCCGGACGCTGTGGATCCCGGCCCCCGCCGCGATGGCGGCGAAATCGACGCCCGCGTGATCGGTCTGGTAATCCGGCAACCCGTCCACCAGCATTTCCAGTTTCACCATGCCGAGTGACGAATTGTTGAAGGTCACGATCTTGACCGGCAGTTCGTGCAGTTTCACGGTGAGCAGTTCGCCGAGCAGCATGCCGAGTCCGCCGTCGCCGGACATCGAGATGACCTGCCTGCCGGGGTAGGCGAGCTGCGCTCCGATCGCGTGTGGCAACGCGTTGGCCATCGAACCATGCAGGAAGGAACCGATGACC
Organism: Prauserella marina; assembly: GCF_002240355.1. Lineage (GTDB taxonomy): Bacteria > Actinomycetota > Actinomycetes > Mycobacteriales > Pseudonocardiaceae > Prauserella_A > Prauserella_A marina. The sequence continues at coordinate 3,007,110 of NZ_CP016353.1, read as the reverse complement.
CTCCTGCGCCCGTTGGGTGTCACGTAACGCGCGGCCCACACGTTGCACATCCCGGTGTCCACAGTGAACACCGCGTCGTCGGCGGCGAGGTCGTCGAGTACGTCGGCGACGTACTCGGGATGAATGGGTACGTGCCGCTCGACATCGCGCGTGTACGCGTCGACGACGTTCTCCAGCGAGCGGCAGTGATCCCGCAGCATTTCGTCGAGAAACCGGCGATCGGTCTTCTCCCGCAGCGCTGGAAGCACCGCCCTGATGGTCTCGCGGACGTCACCGTGCACCCCGAGCCTCAGCGGGGTGCGCCTGCCCAGTCTCGTCGCGTCGTGATCGACCTGCACCGTGCGGGCGCCGGGAAGGAAGCTGTCGTAGGGAAAGTCGGTGCCGAGCAACAGCAACAGATCGGCCTTGCGCATCGCGTCATAGCACGCGCCGTAGCCGAGCAGGCCGCTCATCCCGACGTCGTAGGGATTGTCGAACTGGATCCATTCCTTGCCACGCAAGGAATGACCGACCGGTGACTTGAGGATTCCGGCGAGTTCCATGACCTCGGCGTGCGCGTCGGCGACGCCCGCGCCGCAGAACAGGGTCACGGTCTCCGCCTCGTCGAGCATCGAGGCCAGCTGGTCCACCTGAGCCGCGGTCGGCGTCAGGGTCGCCGATTCGGTGACGAACAGGCTCGTGCCCGTGGACTCTTCGGCATCCATCTGGGCGACATCGCCCGGCAACACCAGTACCGAGACCTCGCCCCTGGACAGCGCGTGCTGGATCGCGATGCGCTGGATCCGGGGAAGCTGTCCCGGCTGACTGATCACCTCGCAGTAGCCACTACAGTCGAGGAACAATCGCTCCGGATGGGTTTCCTGGAAGAACCCGGTGCCGATCTGGTTCGAGGGGATGTGGGAGGCCAGCGCGAGCACGGGGGCGCCCGTGCGGTGCGCGTCGTAGAGCCCCTGAACGAGATGGGTATTCCCAGGTCCGCACGACCCGGCGCACACCGCCAGCCTGCCGGTGAGCTGCGCTTCCGCCGCCGCGGCGAACGCCCCGGCCTCCTCGTTGCGCACATGTACCCAATCGATGCCCGGTGTCCGCCTGATCGCGTCGACGACCGGGTTGAGGCTGTCGCCGACTACACCGTAGATCCGCGACACTCCCGCCTGTACCAGCACCTCGACGAACTGGTCGGCGACCGACCCCTTTGCCATCGGGTTCCTCCCATCGCGCGCGGTCCCTCCGGCGCTGACTCGATTGTCGAGGCCAGCCCGCCGATCCGCAGCGCTCTCGGCTCGTCGGCACGATGCACGCGGGGCCCCGATCGTGGCGGTGGCGGGGTTCCGCCTGGCCGGATGGGCCACTCGATGCCCGGACCGGGGATCTCGACGACGCCAGCGCGGATCTCGCCGTCCCGAGTGCGGATATCGGCGGCCTGAGCGCGGATCTCGGCGGCGGGGGCTGGGGACTCGCGAACAGCACGCGCGGCTCGGCTTCGCGCGCGCCCAACTCGCGCCGAACTGGTGTGACTCGGGGCACTTTTCGCGGCGACGGACGGCGTGAGCCCCGGCGCCACCCGGGGGCGATTTGTTCGAAATATTCACTATTCACACAGCCCCGGCCTTTTATGCCGAGCCCTATTTCCCGGCCTGCCACAGCGCCGAACCCCAACCAGCGCATCACATTACCTGCTCTTTTCTTTTTTCTTTCAGAACGAAACTAAAAGAACGCCACCAGCACGGCCATAACACCAGAAACCCCGCCCCCACCAGGGATTCAATATGTGGGAGCCGGTGGACCAGACAATGGACTTCTGCCACGATCGTTCCTCGGGCGAGCATTACGAGAACTATTGCCGCCGCAGGAAATTGTTCCCGCGCGAAGCAGGGGTCCGCATGCAAACATTGCTGCTGTTCGGTCTGGCCGGGTTTCTGGCCCAGCTCGTGGACGGCTCGCTCGGAATGGCGTTCGGGGTCACCGCGACCACCACGCTCGTCACGGTGGGCACGGCTCCCGCCGTCGCCTCCGCCGCCGTGCACTTGGCCGAGGTGGGAACATCGCTGGCTTCCGGAGTCTCGCACTGGCGGTTCCGCAACATCGACTGGCGCACCGTGGGCATCCTCGCCCTCCCCGGCGCCATCGGCGCCGTGCTCGGCGCCTACGTACTCACCTCGCTGTCGACGGAATCGGCCTCGGTGTGGATCACCACGATCCTGCTCGTACTCGGTTTGTACGTACTGATCCGCTTCGCGTTTCTCAAGCTGGGCAAGCTGATCACCAACAAGCGGCCCGGCGCGAAGTTCCTCGGCCCGCTCGGTCTCGTCGCCGGGTTCGTCGACGCCAGCGGCGGTGGCGGCTGGGGACCCGTCGCCACCACGACGCTGCTGTCCTCCGGCAGGCTGGAGCCGAGGAAGGTCGTCGGCTCCGTCGACACGTCCGAGTTCATCGTCGCGCTCGCCGCGAGCGTCGGCTTCTTCTTCTCGCTCTCCAGCGAGCACGACCTGAACTACACGGTGGTCGCCGGGCTGATGATCGGCGGCGTGCTGGCCGCACCGGTCGCGGCCTGGCTGGTGCGCAGGATGCCGCCCCGGATTCTCGGAGCCGCCGCGGGCGGGCTCATCGTGTTCACCAACGCGAGGACGCTGCTCACCACATCGGGCGCCGGGACCACGCTGACGATCTCGGTGCTCGTGGCGATCGTCGCGCTGTGGGCTGCTGGACTGACCGCGGCGGTCCGTTCGGTGCGGGCGGAGAAGCGGCTCAACGCTCTCGTCGGAGAGGACGGCCAGACCGAAGAACCGGCCAAGCTGCCCACCTCGTGACGGTTCAGCGACGCTCGGGATCGGTGTAGACGGCGAACTCCTCCAGCAGTTGCTCGTCGTGCAGCAGGGTGTCCCTGACCTCCTTGCCCAGCGCGGCGGCCACCTCGGCGACCAGCGCCTGCGCGAGTGAGGTGAAGGCGGTGACCGACCGCAACACCGAGGGCCCCGCCGCGTCGACGAAGAACACCTGGTCGGCCAGCGGGACGAGCGGCGAGGAGGCGTTGTCGGTCAACGCGACGCACCGGGCTCCGCGGGCGCGCGCCCACTCGGCGGCGCGCACGGTCTCGGCGCTGTAGCGGTGGATCGAGATCGCGACGAACGCGTCCCCTTTCCTGATCCTGCGCAGGCTGTCGGTGAGCGTTCCCGCTTCCGCGGTGATCGTCTCGGCATCCTCCCTGACCATCCGCAGCAGATAACCCAGCAGGTAGGCCACCGCGTGGCACTTGCGAAGGCCGAGCACGTGCACCCGTGGCGCCTCGGCCAGCGCCGCGACCGCCTGCCCCCACCGCTCGGTGTCGATCCTGGCGAACGTGCGCGCGATGTTGGCCGAATCGAGTTCGGCGGCCCGCCTCGGCAGACCGCCCTCCTCGGCGCCGCGTTGTTCGAGCAGGTCGAAACGCCGAAGGAGCTGTGCCTGCTCCCTCAGTTTTTCCCTGCACAGTTTCTTCAGCTCGGGAAAGCCCTTGAACCCGATGGCGCTCGCGAACCGGACGACCGTGGCCTCGTTGACGCCGACGGCGGAGGCCAGGTCGTACACGGTCATGAAGGCGACGCCTTCGGGGTCGGCCATGACCCGTTCGGCGAGCAGGCGGTGCGACCGGGACAGCTCGGGCAGCGTGTCCTGAAGCCGGGCCGCGAGCTCGTCGAAGGTGGAGGGAGCGGTGCTCGTCATGCGCCCATCATGCCGTCAGTCCTCTTTCGATCGCCGCGATGATCTCCGGCCGGAGGTCGGCCGCCTGGATCACCGCGTCCACCGAACCCACCTCGACCGCCCTCCGGATACTGTGCACGCCGTCGAACTCGGCCGCGACCTCGCCCAGTTTCTCGGCCCGCACCGCCGTGCGCACCTCACTGAGCTGGGTGCCGAGTGCGGCGCGCTCGGCCCCGCCGGCTTCGGCGAGCCGGGCCTCCAGCTCCCTGACGCGCTCGTCACCAGCCGTGCGCGCGTTGACATCACCAGCGAAGACGACCGCGGCCGCCGGGGCCCCGCCGAGCACCGAGGCGAACGAGCCGTCGACGGCGAGCACCGTCATGTTCTCGTTGAGGGCCTTGGAGAACACGACGAACGCGCCGCCGTGGTAGCGGGAGATCACGCAGAACACGATGGGGCCGACGAAGTTGACGATGGCCCTGCCGATCTCGGCGCCGTATTCGAGCTGAAGCTTCCGCATCGACTCGGGCGAACCGTCGAAACCGGACAGATTGGCCAGTACGACGAGCGGCCGGTTGCCGCTTGCCGCGTTGATCGCACGGGCCGCCTTCTTCGAAGAGCGGGGGAACAGGGTTCCCCCGGTGTAGGTGTCGGGCCCGTCGGTGGGCGGGAAGCCGCGCCGGGGCACCGCCCTCGACTCGATCCCGAGCAGGCACACCGGCCAGCCGCCGAGGTGCACGTCCTGCACGACGGCCGTCTCCGCGTCGGCCATACCGGCCCACCGCTCCAGCACGGCGTGGTCCTGGTCGGCGACGGCCCGCATGACGGTGCGGATGTCGAAGGCCTTCTTCCGGTCGGGGTTGGCCTCGCGGGAGAAGATCTCGCCGACGGTGGTGAAGTCGCTTCCGGCGACGTCGTGCGGGAAGGAGGAAATGTCTCTTCCAGCGGGGTCGCTGGTCTCCGCCCTGCGGGGCATCGACTCACCAGGCGCGACGTAGGCGTGGTCGTAGTGCGCCATCAGCACGTTGCGCGCACCGGCGAGGTCGGGCGCCCAGTACTGCGCCTGACCGTTCGGTCCCATGACCCGGTCGTAACCGCCGATACCGAAGTTGTCCTCGGCGGAAACGCCGCCGGAAAAGTCGAGTGACTGCTTTCCGGTGAGCACCATGGCCGAGTCGGGCGTCATCACGAGGATGCCCTTGGTGTGCATGAGCATCGTGGCCTCGGCGTTCCAGTAGGGCTGGGCGCCGACGTTGATCCCGGCGACGACGACGTTGATCTCGCCACCGTCCTGAGTGAACCGCACGATCCGCTTGAGCGCGGCGGCCACCCAGTCCATGTTCTCCGTTCCGGAGTCCATGGCGATCCGCGCGCCAGCCGACAGCGCGAACCACTCGACCGGAACCCGCAGCCGCTCCGCGAGGTCGAGCGCCGCGATGACCCTCGCGCACTCCGGTTCCGACAGCGCGCCGAGCGCCTTGGTCGGGTCACCGAGCAGCACCACCCTGGTCATGCCCTCGGGGTAGCGCTCGGTCACCGACGTCACCACACCGGCCACGATTCCGGCCGTGTTCCTGCCCTTCGGGCGGTCGACGGGCACGAGCGAAGCCGGGCGTGCCTCGTCCAGGTCGTACTCCTGGAACGTGCCGCCCTCTCCGGCGAGCATCCCGGTGAGCTCGTAGGGGTAGACCGTGTCTCGCCTGCGGGCTCGCAGCACCTTCTGCCCGTAGTCGTCGAGCGGCTCGATCGGCTCCGTCGGAGGGTCCACTATGGACAGCCGAACCCCGGAGTCGTGGGTGTAGGAGATGCGCACGGCGATGTCGGTCAGCTCGCCGGTGTCGGCGTCGCGTTGCCTGCCGAGGAAAAGCACCTCCTCAAGCCCGGCGCCCGCGGTGGTAGGCAGCACGCGGTGCGCGATCGCCTTCAGGTCGTCGACCGTCAGCTCGCTCGGCGGCCACACGTAGAGCAGCACCCTGTTGGTGTCGAACCGCTTCTTCGCCGGCCGCTTCGCCTGCACCTTGCGGATCGCGTCGAGGCAGGCGTCCAACGTGCCCTCGACGGCTGGCAACGCCAGGATCCGGCCCTCGTCGTCGCGCAGCGGAGTCAGGTCCCGCACCTGCGCCATCGCGACGAGGCGTTCGTCGGCGCGGTTTTCCGGTGCCACGCAACGGAAAAGGTAGACCTCCTCGTCGGCGGAGGGAAGCCGGGTGAGGTCGAAGTCCCGCCACCGCCGCAACTCGAACCGCTGGGCGATCAGCGGGTGCAGGCCACGGATGAGCCGGTCCTCGGCAAAACCTCCCCTGCCACCGTCCTCGTTGGACGGCCGGAAAGTGAAATGGTGGTGCATGGCCGCGCCGCTGTTGCCCGCGACCGTGGCGGTCACCCTGCGCACCGTTTCCGGCAGCGACACCCGCGCGAGCGTCTCGCCGAGGACGGTCGCCATGGCCTCGGCTTCCTTCGGCTGCCGCGCCCAGGTCAGGTAGATGTCGACGACGAGCGAGTCGGCCGAACCGGCTTCGGCCGTGGAAGCCACCGCGCTCAGCGCGTCCGCGACGTCGGCGAAATCCGCTGCCGTCGCGACCAGCCGCCGCCTTCCGCCGTGCTCGTAGTCGCCCACGTAACACACCGTGCCGCCGTGCCTGACGAGCCGCGCATTGTCCAGACCACTGCTGCGGTAGTAGCGGCGGCTGAGCACCTCAAGCAGCGAGCCGGGGTCGGCTCCCCTTAGCCCGATCCGCTGTCCGGCGACCCTGACCAACGGTTCGGGGCTCGCGACCATCTCGGCGATGTGGTCCTCGCGGTCGGCCGCCTCGGGGAACTCGTCCAGATAGCGCAGCGACTTCCGCACCCTGGCGTAGATCTCCGCGCGGTTGCGGCGGAGCATCGGCTGGGCGAACCAGCGGAACACGACGCCGCGGGCGAGGTCACCGACGACGGGGAACCGCAGCTGGGTCGCGACGATCAGGTGTTCCAGCGTCTGCCCGACGGTCTGCCTGACGTCGGCGGCGGGCGCGGGTTCGGTCAGCCACCGTTGCAGCAGCGTCGTGATGACGGTGACGTCGGAAGCGGCCCGCTGCTGGGCGAGGAAGATCCGGAACACCGCCTCCTCCAGCTCGGGACCGCGTTCGAGGTCGGTGACCCCGTAGTGGCCGAGGACGCGGCCGAGCCGCTGCTGGAACGTCTCGGACAGTCCCGCCCGCTCGACGTCGAGGCTTTGCAGGTAGGTGTGGAAGAACTCGCGCGAGCTGTGCACCCTGGTGTCGGCCTTGGTTTCCTCGCCAGCCGGCCGGTTGCGGCTCAGCTCGGACAGATCGGCGAAGACCCGCAGCAGCTCGACCTCGCCTCGGGTCGGCCGCTCCCCCGCATCCGGCAGAGCCAGCAGTTCGGCTCGGGCCGCGAGGTAACCGGCGAGGGCGCCGCTGTCGTCGTGTGGGTCGATGTCGAAGCCGAGCAGCCTGCTGCGCAGGTCAGCCAGCCCAGCTGCGGCCCTGCGGGACGCGGCGACGCCGCCGGGTTCGGGCGGCAGTTCCAGGTCGACTCCCGGTGCGGCGGCCCCGTCGGTGTCGTCGGTCTCGTCACCGAGCGGTTCCAGCCGAAGCAGCGGCGCCCCCGTCTCCACCTGGCTGCCGACGGCGACGGGCCGTTCCCGCAGCGTCGCGCGGAACGGCGCGCGCAGCACCGTCTCCATCTTCATGCTCTCCAGCACCAGCACGGGCGCACCGGCCTCGACCTCGTCGCCGACCTCGACGGGGGTGGCGACCACCAGCGCGGGGGCCGGCGAGCGCACCACGCCGCCCTCGTCCCTGCTGACCCGGTGGCTCGCGCCGTCGACCTCGACGAGGTGGACCGGACCGAAGGTTCCGGTGACGAACCGGAATCGCTGCCCGTTGGCGATCAGCTGGCCCGCGCGCTCGTCGAACCGGTCGATCTCGACGTCGACGTGATGTACGGCCGCGTCGTCGGCGATCCCGACCCGGAACCGCTTCGGCCCGGTGCGGGCCACCGTGACCCGGTAACCGACGCCGCGCAGTTTGAGGTCGATCGGCCGCCCGCTCTCGTGCTGAACCTGGGGCCGCCCCCCGAAGGCCGTCTGGAGGAGCCGCTGGCGCTCGGCACGTTCCTCGTCCTCGTATGCCTCGATCGCGGCGGTGGCCAACGCGATACCGGAATGCTTGCTGGACACGAGCCGCCCCTGCGCGCGGACCCTGTCGATCCAGCCGGTGTCGGCGCTGGCCTCGATGACCTCCGGCGCGTCGAGCAGGTCGAGCAGGAAACTCTTGTTGGTGCTTCCGCCCTCGATGAGCACGGTCGTCTCGGCGACGGCCCTGCGCAGCCTCGCCAGCGCCTCGTCCCGGTCGCGGCCATAGGCGATGATCTTGGCGATCATGGAGTCGAAGTCGGCGGGGATGGTGTCGCCCTCGCTGACCCCGGTGTCGACGCGAATACCGGGGCCCGCCGGCAAACCGAGCAGCGCGATCCGGCCTGGCGCGGGCGCGAAGTCGCGGTCGGGGTCCTCCGCGTTGAGCCGCGCCTCGACCGCGTGTCCCAATTCGGCGGGGACGGGGCCGGTCAGCTTCTCGCCGGCCGCGACGGCGAGCTGAGCCTTGACCAGGTCCATCCCGGTAGTGGCCTCGGTGATGGGGTGCTCGACCTGGAGCCGCGTGTTGACCTCGAGGAAGGCGAACAGCTTCTCGCCAGGGTGGTAGAGGAACTCGACGGTGGCGGCACCTCGGTAGCCGACGGCGACGGCCAGCCGCTCCGCCGACGCCTTGAGTTCGCTGGTCTGCGCGTCGTCGAGCAGCGGCGAGGACGACTCCTCGATGACCTTCTGGTTGCGGCGCTGCACGGAGCAGTCGCGAACGCCCAGCGCCCACGCCGTTCCCTGTCCGTCGGCGATCACCTGGACCTCGACGTGCCGTGCCCCGGTGACGAGCCGTTCGAGGAACACGACCCCGCTGCCGAAAGCCCTCGCTGCCTCGGCGCTGGTGCGCTCATAGGCATCCCGGAGTTCGTCGTCGCTCGTGACGACCCTGATGCCCCTGCCTCCGCCGCCCGCGGTTGCCTTGAGCATGAGCGGGTAGCCGATTTCCTTGGCCGCGAGCAAGGCAGCGTCGATGTCGGCGACCGCGCCCCTGCTCCACGGCGCGACCGGGACGCCGACCTCCTCCGCGATGAGCTTGGCACCGATCTTGTCGCCGAGCTTGCGCATGGCCTCGGCGTCGGGGCCGATGAAGGTCACCCCGAGCCTGGCGCACAGTTCCGCGAAAGCCGGGTCCTCCGCGACGAAGCCCCAGCCGACCCACGCGGCATCGGCGCGAGTGTCGACCAGCGCGCGTTCCAGCACGGCCAGGTCGAGGTACGGTCGCGCGGACGCGGCGCCGAGGCAGTAGGCGTGGTCGGCCTCACGCACGAACGTCGCCGTGCGGTCGGCGTCGGTGTAGAAGGCAATCGTTTCGAGCTGGTGTCCGCCTCCGGCGTTGACCTCCCGGACTGCGTGGATCAACCGCATCGCGGCCTCTCCCCGGTTCACGATGGCGACACGAGTGAACAACCGAAAAACCTCACATATCCCGACGACGTCCAAGGCGACCAACACGACCGGGGACACGGCACAAGGCACGCCGGGGCCGGGCGGGGTCACCACACCTTGGTCCACCCTTCCCGTTACCGGGCGGCCGGGTAATGCTGACAGGCACCACTCGACCCGACCCAGGTTTGTAGGGTGTCGCCAAAAGTGCCGGGCGGGCCCCCTGCCGCTACCGGTGATCATGGTGTCGCAGCTCACCGCGCGGGCCCGCCGACGAAAGCTACACTCCGCCGCGAGTGAAGCTGACGGACAAGGCGGTCTGGATGGCGAACGAGCGGCGTTCCGTGCTCCGCAGGGCTCTGCGGATCCTCGACACCTTCTCCGATTCAGCCAACGACCTGAACCTCTCCGAGATCAGCCGCCGCTCCGGCGTCCCACTCACCACGGCCCACCGCATTGTCGGGGAGCTACACGCGTGGGGCGCGCTCGAACGCAACGAGGCGGGCGAGTACCGCATCGGGCTGCGGCTGTGGGAGGTCGCCGCCCTCGCGCCCCGCTCGGTCGGGCTACAGCGCATCGCGCTGCCGTTCATGCAGGACCTCTACGAGACCACGCACCGGGGTGTCCACCTCGCCGTCCGCACTCAGGACGAGGTCGTGTTCGTCGAGCGATTCGTCAGCCCCGAGCGCGCGAGCGCCCGGCCGAGGGTCGGCGGGCGCTATGCCCTGCACGCCACGGCGGTCGGGCTGGTACTGCTTGCCCACGCCCCCCTCGAACTCCAGGAGGACGTGCTTGGCGGGCCGCTGGAGTCGTTCACCCCGCAGACCTACTCCAGCGGGCGGGAACTGCGCCAGGTGCTCGCCGACGTGCGGCGCAGCGGATACGCCGTCAGCGACCGGCAGATCGACCCGGACTTCGTGTCGGTCGCGGCGCCGATTCGCGGCGCCGACGACACCGTCGTCGCCGCCCTCTCGCTGATCGTTCCCTACACCGAGTCGCACGGGCCCGGCCTCGGCCATCTCGTGCAAGCCACCGCGCGCGGGATCTCCCGCGCACTGGGCGCGCACCGTCCTTCCAATATGCGGAAAGGTGGCTAGCCCCTGACGCGGTGGCCGGGTGAATCTCGTCCGAGCCGGTCACAGGGTGGTGGCCGGCGATGAGGGAACAAGGAGACCCATCGTGCCTGCTCACTCGCTGACCCCACCGTCCCCTTCGGCCTTTTCCAGGAGGTCGTTCCTCCGCCGTTCCGCACTCGCCACCGCGCTGGCGGCAGCGGGCCCCACCGTGCTGAGCGCCTGCGGAGCCAGCCCCGCCGCCGGCGGTGGCGGCGACGGGCCCACGTTCCTGAGCTACCTGCCGCTGGAGACCCTTTCGATGGCGCCCGAACTGCTCGCCGTCGCGGGCGGTCATTTCGGCAAGCACGGCCTCGACGTGACCCTCCAGCCGGTGAAGGGCTCGCCGCAGGCCATGCAAACCCTGCTCGCCGGGGTCGGGCCGGTCACCAGGATCGGCCAGATCGACGTGATGACGGCGGTCGCCGAATCGGACCAGCCTCTCGTCAACATCGGCACGCTCACCAGGGGTTCGTCGTTGCGCTTCGTCTACAGCAAGGAGAATCCGCTGACGAAACCGGAGGATTTCGTCGGCAAGACGATGGGCGTGCCCTCCGAAGGCGGCACCAGCAGCAAGGTCGTCTCACTCGTGCTCGCCAACGCCGGGCTCGACCCTTCGAAGACACCACGCCAGGTCGTCGGCCTCACTCCCGGCACGTTCAACCTCGTGCAGCAGGGCAGGCTCGCCGGGTACGTGGTCAGCATCGACACCGCCAACATCGTGCTCTCCCAGCATGAGGACGCGGCCGCGTTCGATCCCGGAACGACCGTGCGCTCCGACTCGCAGTGCTACGTCGCCGACCGCAACATCGTGCGGGACGACCCCGACACTCTCAAGGCGTTCCTCGCCGGAATCCAGGACGCGCTCGCGGCGTTCGTCGCCGACGAGAACTTCGAGGAAACCCTTGGCGTGCTGAGGGAAAAGTACTCCTTCGCGACGCTGGACGACGACGCGATCGCCGTCCAGAGCCTCACCGCGATGCGCGAACTGTGGACCGGCGGCGACCCGGCCGCGCCGCTGCTCGTCACCGACGAGGCCGAATGGAAGGCGGGCTACGACGAACTGACCGCCGCCGACGAGGCAGCGCCCGGCGGCGATTCCTCGACGTGGTTCGACAACAGCCTGCTCCCCGCAGCCGCGGCCTGACAAGCAGCACGACCAGCACAGCAGGACCCGCCGAAGGAGTCCCATGTCCGCGCATCACACCGACACACTCGCCCCCGCGACGAAAGCGGGGGACGACGACCGCGCCACCGAGGTCCCGAAACTCGAACTCATCGGCGTCGGCAAGGAGTTCCGCACCAAACGAACCACCACACAGGCACTCTCCGGCATCACGCTGAGCATCAGTGACGGCGAATTCGTCGCCGTGATCGGCAGGTCCGGCTGCGGGAAAACGACGCTGCTTCGCACGCTGGCCGGTCTGCTGAGTCCTTCGGAAGGCCGTATTCTCGTCGAGGGCAGACCACTGTGGAGCGGGTCCACAGTGGATTCCTCGGTGGTCTCCCAACTGGGCGTGGTCTTCCAGGAGGCCAACCTGTTCCCGTGGTATTCGGTCGCCGACAACATCGCGCTGCCACTGAAACTGCGGGGCGACGACAAGCGATACCGCCACCAACGCGCCTACGAGCTTGCCGAACTCGTCGGATTGCAGGGATTCGAGAAGTCCTACCCACGAGAACTTTCCGGCGGTATGCGGCAGCGGGTCGCGATCGCGCGGGCACTCAGCACGCACCCGAAACTGCTGCTGATGGACGAGCCCTTCGGCGCACTCGACGCGCTCACCAGGGAACGCATGAACCTGGAACTGCAACGGATCGCGCTCGCGGCGCACGCGACCGTCGTGTTCGTCACGCACGACATCACCGAGGCGGTGTTCCTCGGCGACAGGGTCGTCCAACTGTCGCCCAGGCCGGGAAGGATCAGTGAGATCCGCCCCATCACCTTCGCCCGGCCACGGGACATGGACGTACAAACCGAACCGCGATTCGGTGCGATCGTGCGCGAACTGCGGCACGCACTGGACGGGGAGGGCTGAGCATGTCGAAGGAACGCCTACACAAGCTGTTGCCGTGGATCGGCACTCCGTTGATCCTCATCGTGTTTTTCCTGCTGTGGGACCTGTTCGTGCGCGTGAACAACATGTCCGAACTCGTGCTCCCCCGGCCTGGAACGGTGTTCACCGCGCTCGGTGAGGTGGTGAGCAACCCCGAGACGTGGGCCCACGCCAGGGTCACCGCGATGGAAACCATCGGCGGCTTCGCCATCGCGCTCGTCTGCGGTATCGCGGTCGGCGCGGTTCTGGGCAAGGTTCGCTGGGTCGAACGCAGCCTGCGGCCGCTGATCGTGGCCTCACAGGTCGTCCCCAAGGTGGCGCTGATCCCGCTGTTCGTCATCTGGTTCGGCTTCGGCATGACCTCGAAGGTGATCATGTCGGCGATGCTGGCCTTCTTCCCCATCATGCTCAACGTGCAGCTCGGGGTGCGTTCCGTCGAATCGGGCCAGCGCGACGTCATGAAGGCGCTCAACGCCAGCCGCTGGCAGACGTTCAAGCACCTGGAACTCAAGAGCACGATGCCCTACGTCTTCGCCGGTATGGAAGTCGGCATCGTCTTCGCCATCATCGGCACCATCGTCGGCGAGTACCTCGGCGGCAGTGAGGGGCTCGGCTACCTCGTGGTGCGCACCCTCAACGAACTCGACGCGCCCGCGCTGTTCGCGGTGATCATCCTGCTCTCCGTACTCGGCCTGCTGTTGTACTTCCTCGTCAACGGGCTCAAGCGGTTCTTCATCCCCTGGCACGAATCGGTGTACAGCCAGCACGACGTCAACGGATGAGCACCGGCCGCTTTCCGGTTCTCCCACAGGATCTCGCACAGGAGAAGCAATGCCTCACGAGCTCACCGAGCTGAAGATCAAGACAGTGACCAGGCCGTCCGAGCGGCCGACCGAACGGATCAGCGCGGGCATCTGCGTCGTCGGCGCGGGAATCGCCGGGCTGTCCGCCGCGGTGGAAGCACGGAAACTCGGCCACTCGGTCGTCCTCGTCGACGCGCTTCCGGTACTGGGCGGGCAATGCGTCAACTCGCTCATCGGACTGTTCTGCGGTGTGTACGGCAACGGGCCCGAATACCGTCAGCTCACCCACGGCATCTTCGATCCCATGTTCGCCGACCTCGGTTCCACCGGCGACATCCACTTCAACCGCAGCCACACCATGACCGTCAACTACGACGAGGTCGCGCTGTCGAGGTGGATCGAGAATCTGGTGCACTCACTGGACATCCAGGTCGTGCTCGGCGCGTCCGTGCTCGACGTCGACCGCGAGGGCGGCAAGCTCGGCCGCGTCACCTTCGCCACCCGGCACGGCGTCGTCGAGGTCGCCGCGGACGGTTTCGTCGATGCCAGTGGTGACGCCGCGCTCACCTGGGAGGCGGGCTTTCCCTGCCGGGTTCCCGAACGCACCATCTGGGGTTCGCAGCAAATCAGGCTGGAGAACCTGCGCGAAGAACTCCGGCCCGAACACGCCGAACTGTCGGCGAGGGTGCGGGAAAAGGCCGACGAGTACGGCCTGCTGCGCAAAGACGGGCTCGCCTTCTTCTTCCCTGGCCGCAACACGGCGGTGATGAACATGACCCACGTCGAGGCACCGCTTGGGGCGGTGAGAGCGGCGAAAGCGCAACTGGAAGGCAAAGCCCAGGCCGACCGGGTCGTCGAATTCCTCCGCAAGGAATTCCCCGGCGCGTTCGGCGAAGCAACGGTCCGGATCTACGGATTTCCCGGAAGAAGGCAGACTCGCTGGATCGCGGCCAGCCACCAGCTGAGCATCGACGAGGTGCGCCACGGCACCCGATTCGCCGACGCCGTGGCCCGCACGGCCTGGCCCATCGAACTGCACGACCAGCCGGAAGGCTACGTGTGGGAGACCTACGACGCCGACCACGTGCACTACGTGCCACTGCGCAGCCTGCTGCCGGAAGGAGCGCACAACCTCGTCGCGGCGGGCAGGTGCGTCGACGGGGACGCAGCGGCGTTGTCGAGCGTGCGGGTCATGGGCCCGTGCGCCGCCATGGGGCACGGCGCGGCACACGCTCTCGATCTCGCGGGGGGCGACAGCGTCCACGACATCGATCACACCGAACTCAGGAAACGGCTCTACGACAACGTGGACCGCTGAGGGAGACCGGTGCGCGGCGGGTCCATGCCCGCCGGGCACCGGCTTTCCGCTCAGGGGGTGACGACAGGGAAGTCGGGGTCGAACTCGTCGAGCACGGCCGCGTAGTCGTCGAGGACGCTCGGGTCGCCGCTGACCGCGATTTTCCCTTCGGCGAGCAGGCCCTTCGCCGCGGCCGGGGTGAGCAGGATCGCGGCGGCGAGAACTTTGGCTGCCCGCACGGTCAGCGGCGGGTTCGTCGCGCCCGGCCGCGCGTTGAGCACGCCATGCCGGATCCACACCGTCCAGGTCTCACCGAGATCGGTGAACTCGACGTCGAACCACACGTCCGCGTCCGCTGCCTTCTCTCCGATGACGTGGACGGCCGCGAAGTCGAAGAGTATGTCGACCGGCATGCCCGCGATCGTGTCGGTGCTCGCCGTCGCGAAGACGGCAGGCGCGATCCCCTCGCGCAATTCCTTGGCCGCGGTGAGGAAGATGCCACGCCACTGTGGACCTTCGGCCTGATACCCCATCTGTTCGTAGGCGTCGGCTTGCAGCTTCTTGGCCGTCGTGTCCTCGGGGTCGGCGAAAACGAGATGGTGCAACACCTGTGTGGCCCAGCGGTAGTCGCCGTTCTCGACGGCTCGCCGCCCCTCGGCGAGGATGGCGTCGCGGCCGAACGCGGCGACATAGCGCGCGGCGGTGTCGACCGAGGCACTTGGCGCCGCCAAAACCTACGCCGCCCGGCACGGCTACGAGATCGACGCCAACCGCGAGCTGATCGGCATGGGCGCCGCGAACGCGGGCGCGGGACTCGCGGCCGGAATGGTCGTCAACGGCTCACTCTCCAAAACGGCCGTCAACGGAGGGGCCGGCGCGAAAAGCCAGGTCTCCGGCCTTGTCGCCGCCGCGCTCACGCTGCTCACGCTGCTTTTCCTCACCCCGGTGTTCGAATCGCTGCCGGAGGCGACTCTCGCCGCGGTGGTCATTGCCGCCGTCGTCGAACTCGTCGACGTCGGCGCCCTGCGGCGACTGTGGAACCTGGCGACCCCACTGACCCGGCGCCTGTACGGCGGCGCCGACCGAGGCGACTTCTGGGGCGCCGCCGCGGCGATGACCGGTGTGCTCGTGTTCAGCACGCTCCCCGGGCTGGTCATCGGCGTCGTGATCTCACTGTTGCTGCTGCTCGCCCGCGCCTCCCGCCCCCACGTCGCCGAACTCGTGCGCAGCGGGCACGGTCTGTGGGTCGACCTCGCCCGGCGCACCGCCCTCGACAAGGACGGAGGGACCGCTGCCGAAGGTGCACTCGTCGTGCGAGTGGAATCCGGTCTGTTCTTCGCCAACGCCGACGCGGTCCGCGCCGGAGTACGGGCGCTGGCCGCCGAACGCGCCGAGGCGCACGGCATCAGGCTCGTCGTCCTCGACGCGGAGACGGTGCCCTTCATCGACGTCGCCGCCGCGGACATGCTCGTCACGCTCGCGAAGGATCTCGCCCGCGACGGCATTCGTCTCGTGCTGGCCCGCGACATCGGGCGGGTGCGCGTCGTCCTGCGCATGGCCACCACCAAGGCCGAACTGCCTCCGGTACACCGGGACATCGACACCGCGATCGCCGCCGAGCTGCCTCCCCGAGGGTGAACCGCCCGCGGGAACGCACCGATCGTGCGCCGTTCCGGCCCTGACGTTACTTTTCGCGTCACGCGGGGGACTCGACTGCCGACGCCGTCGAATTTCCGGAAGGTGGGCAGATCCGTGGGAGCGGCCATCGGTCAGTTCCTGCCCATCGCGGTGGGCGTGCTCATCAGCCCGCTGCCGGTCGTCGCGGTCGTCCTCATGCTGGTGAGCGGAAAGGCGAAGGCCAATGCCCTCGCCTTCCTGCTCGCCTGGTTCGTATCCGTCGCGGCGATCGTCACGGTCGTGGCGATCCTCGTCGGCGGTGCCGCTGGCGACGCAGCCTCCCGGCCGGCCTGGGTGGCGTGGGTCAAGATCGCGCTCGGCGCCCTGTTGCTGCTCCTCGCGGGCTCACAGTGGCGTGGCCGCCCGCGTCAGGGCGCGACGCCCGAGACACCGAAATGGATGACGGTGATCGACGCCTTCACACCCGTCAAGGCCGCGGGCCTCGCCTTCGTACTCGGCGCCGTCAATCCCAAGAACCTGCTGCTCGTCGTTTCCGGTGGCGCGGCGATCTCCGCGGCGGCACAGGGGACATCCACGCGACTGGTCGCGGCCCTCGTGTTCGCGGTGATCGCCACCCTCGGCGTCACCGCGCCTTTCGTCATCTACCTCGCGATGGGGACCAGGGCACACACCATCCTCGACGCGCTGAAAACCTGGATGATCCAGCACAACGCGATCATCATGACCGTCCTGCTGCTCATCATCAGCGCCAAGATGATCGGCGACGGCGTCTCCGCGCTGTGACGTCCTGCCCGTCATGGACGGGTCGCGGCCCGCTGCCGTTCTCGTCGCGCCCTGAGCTTCGCCCTCTTGGTACCGCCGACCGCCGACAACGCGATGTCCACGTACCGGTCGGCAAGTTCCTCAGGCGACAGCGCGCCCCCCGGCTGGTACCACTTCGCGATCGACTGGCACATGCCGAGCACCGCCCTCGCCGATTCGGCAGGCAGAGTGGCACCGAAGAGTCCTTCCTCCGCCCCCGCTTCCACGATGCCGGCGAGCAGCGTCTCGACTTCCCTGCGTCGGCCGCCGTACTTGCGGCGGTTGGCAGGCGAGAGGTGCCGCATCTCCTGATCGAGTGAGGCCAGCCGGACGCGATGCGTCATGTGCAGCACGATCGCCTCGACCACCAGCGCGAACCGGACGTCGGCCCGGTCACCGCCTTCGACGGCCGCCGCCTTGGTGCGCCAGCCGACGTCGGCGGCGGCGAGGTCGAGCAAGGCCGCGAAGACGCCTTCCTTGCTGTCGTGGTGGTAATAGAGCGACGGAACGGTCTGGCCGACCCTGCGCGCGATGTCCCTCACGGTCGTGCCGTGAAAGCCCTGCTCGTAGAAGGCGTCGAGCGCCGCTTCGAGGATGGGGGTCAGGTCGAGCGGAGCGAAACACCGCCAGTCGACACCGTCCGTCGGCCTGGCCGCGATGCCGTTCCGTCGTGCCATGTCCCACCCATCGAATGCCTGCCGGACATCGAGCACCCTACACACGTGCACGTGCATGTGCACGTGTATTTGGGCGTGAATTCAGGGCATCGTCAGAACAATCTTGCCGAGCGCGGTGCGATCCTCCAGCGACCGCAGAGCCGAAGCCGCGTCGGCAAAGGCATGCCTGACCGGTGGCAACGGCGCGAGAGTTCCCTCGGCTAGCAGGGGAGCCAGCTCGTCCCACTGCTCGCGCGCGTAGCCGGGATGGGTACGCAGGAACTCGCCCCACGCGACACCCACCACGGCCGTATTGCCCAGCAACAGCCGGTTGACCTTCACCGTCGGGATGTCGCCGGCCGCGAATCCGATCACGAGCACCCTGCCCTCAGGGGAAAGGCTCCGGAGGCTGTCGGTGAACCGGTCGCCTCCCACCGGGTCCACGACGATGTCCACTCCCCTGCCGCCGGTCAATTCGGCAACCGACGAGCGCCAGCCCCCGGTGAGCACGACGTCGGTGGCACCGGCCGCGCGCGCGGCGGCGGCCTTGCGGTCGTCACTGACCACGGCGATCGTGGGCAGGCCGAGCGCCCGGCACACGTCCAGCGCCGCGATTCCCACACCGCCCGCGGCACCGTGCACCAGCACCGTCTCGCCCGGCCGCGCCCTCGCCCTTCTGCGCAACGCGAACCAGCACGTCAGGTAGTTGACCGGCAACGCGGCGGCGACCTCGGCACTGACGTTGCCCGGCAGGGGAAGCGCCATGCCGGGATCGACGGCGACCACCTGCTGCCAGGTACCGCCGAGGTCGATGACCGCGACCCGCTGTCCCTCGCGCAGATCACAGCCCGCCGGCACCTGCCGCACCGTGCCGGCAGCCTCCCCGCCGAGCACGAACGGCGGGTCACTCTTGATCTGGTACAGCCCCTTCGCGCGCAACAGGTCGGGGAAAGCCACTCCGGCGGCTTCGACCTCGACCACGACCTTGCCCTCGCCGTCCGGCTCCGCGACCTCGGCGGTCCGCACCCCGGAAGGCCCGGTCAGTTCCTCGACTCGCTGCACCAGCATGCGCTGCCCTTTCGCTCGGCTCCACGTCGGCCAAGCCCACGGTAGTTCCCGATCACGCGCCAACCCGGGATGCCGCCGCGACTCCACGCTGGGGACGTGCCCCCGGCACGCTCCGCCGCGCGGAACGCCGGCGTCGTGGGGGATCCGGTGAAACGTGCCCAGGACGCCGGGCTCGCCAGAAGGGCGCCGGGTCTTGGTCAGCACGGGCACTACGTGCTCCGGTACCCCGGAGCGCACGGCTCTCGCACCGGGCTGGCACGAGGTGTCGCCTCCGCCGGAGGCGGTCGGGCACGCACTGACCGTGCGGTTACGGTGATCGGGCAGCAGCAGGCCGAACCGAGGTGGAGGACATCGTGACAGGACCGCTGACCGGGCTCAAGGTCGTGGAACTCGCCGGAATCGGTCCCGGGCCGCACGCGGCCATGGTTCTGGCCGACCTCGGCGCCGACGTGGTGCGTGTCGAACGTCCCTCCGGTTCGCTCGACCTCGCCAAGGGCAAGCCCGACCACCTGCTGCGGGGCAGGCGCTCCGTCGCGGCCGACCTCAAGACCGGCGAGGGACGCGAGCTCGTGCTGAGGCTGGTCGCCAAAGCCGATGTCCTGTTGGAAGGGCTGCGGCCAGGCGTGGCCGAACGGCTCGGCGTCGGCCCAGAGCACTGTCATGCCGTCAACGCGCGGCTGGTGTACGGGCGCATGACCGGATGGGGCCAGGACGGCCCGCTCGCCACGAGAGCGGGACACGACATCAACTACATCGGGCTCACCGGCGCCCTGCATTCCATCGGACGGGCAGGCGAAAACCCGGTTCCCCCGCTGAATCTCGTCGGGGACTTCGGTGGCGGCTCCATGTTCCTCGTCGCGGGAGTGCTCGCGGCGCTGTGGGAACGGGAGCGGTCCGGCGAAGGACAGGTCGTCGACGCGGCGATGGTCGACGGCGCGAGCATCCTCATGCAAATGATGTGGGCGATGCGGGGATTCGGCGGTTGGAGTGCCGAGCGCTCCAGCAATCTGCTCGACGGAGCCGCTCCGTTTTACGACACGTATGTGTGCGGTGACGGCCGCTGGGTCGCGGTCGGGGCGTTGGAGAGCCAGTTCTACGCCGAGCTGCTGGCCGGTCTCGGACTCGACCCCGCCGACCTGCCCGCGCAACTCGATCGCGACGGATGGCCGACATTGAGGGCGACGTTCACCGCGGCATTCCTCACCCGCACCCGTGACGAGTGGTCGAAGGTGTTCGCCGACGTGGACGCGTGCGTGACACCCGTGCTGTCGCTCGACGAGGTCGCGGCCCATCCGCATCTGGCTGAGCGAGCGACGTTCATCGAGATCGACGGCGTCGTGCAACCGGCTCCCGCGCCACGGTTCTCCCGTAGCGTCCCGGCGACCCCCGTCGCGCCGCCCGCCGTTCCCGGCGCCGATACCCAGGATGTCCTCGGCGACTGGCAAGCCTGACCGTGACGGCGGGTCGCCGGGTCGTGCACCCGGCGACCCGCCGCGCTCACGCCCGCGAGATCCTCACCCAGGAGAACGAGATCCGCGCTCACGGCCGCGAATGACGCGCTCGTGCACGCGAAATCCGCGTTCACGCGCCGGTTCCAAGGCACCGTGACCACCCCAGGACACCCGAGACAGCCCAGTGGCCGAGAGCCCGAGGACCTACCTGACCCGGCTGGTGCGCACGGGCAGCCCCCGTGCCGACCTGTCGTCGGCGACAGGTGCAGGGGTGACGGCATGACGCGAGGTGCCCACCCGCTCCGGCCCGGCAGACCCTGCCCGCGCCCTTTTCGTACTTTCGCCGAAGCAGCGGGTACGACGCACCGCGCCGAAACCGGCAACGAGGCAACGAGGCAACGAGGCAACGAGGCAACGAGGCAACGAGGCAACGAGGCAACGAGGCAGGTATCGGCTGTCAGCGGCGGCATGGCAAGGTCGCGGTATGCGCGCACTGGTGATCGAAACCGGCCGCGGGGTCCGGATGGCCGACGTTCCACGCCCCAGTGTGAAGCCGCACGAGGTACTGGTCGCCGTGCGCGCCGTGAGCCTCAACCGCGCCGATGCCGACGAGATCGTCGGCAGCTACCGGTCCAGGGACCGAGAGACCGGCAGCGGTGTCGCAGGTTCCGATCTCGCGGGCGAGGTCGTCGCGACCGGAGAGGCCGTCGACCACGTCACGGTCGGCGACCGGGTCATGGCCATGGTCGAGGGAGCGTTCGCCGAATTCGTCGCGGTTGATCACCGGCTGCTCCTGGAAGTGCCCGACTCCATGTCGGACGCCTCCGCCGCGGCACTTCCCTCGGCCCTTATGACCGAGTACGACGCACTTGTCCTCCAGGGCAAGCTCACGGCCGGACAGTCAGTACTCATCACGGCCGCGACTTCCGGAGTCGGCCTGTTCGGCGCCGCCCTCGCCCGCTGGTGTGGTGCGGCGCCCGTGTTCGGCACCACGACCAGGACACACAAGACCCGCATCCTGCGTGACCGGGGCGTGCACCCGATCGACACCGGAACGGCCAACCTGGTCACCGCCGTATCCGAGCGCACCGACAGCGCCGGAGTCGATCTGACCATCGATCACACCGGTGGCGACCTCCTCGGCGACCTCATCGCGGCGACTCGCATCGGCGGCACTGTCATCCAGGTCGGCAGGCTCGCGGGGGCCTGCCCGCGTATCGACCTCGACCGACTCGCCTACCGACGAATCAGCCTGGTCGGCACCAGTTTCCGCACCCGCGACGACCAGCAACGCGCGACAATCGTTCGGTCCCTTCGCGAACACGTCGCCCCCGCGCTGTCCTCCGGTGAACTGAGCGCCGACGTCGCCACCGTACTGCCGTTCACGGAGGCACAGCGCGCACTGACAGTCCTCGCCAACGGTGACCAGGTCGGCAAGTCAGTCCTGCTGCTCCAGTGACACCCCCAGGCTGGAACCGCCGTCACAACCGATCTACGTTCGCGCTCACCTCCCGTCGTCCTGCGAACACGCCTCCGACATGACCTGATAGTCCTATATAGACTCACCGTTCACTTTGACGCTCGACCAGGTCGACCGGCGGCGATCTTCCATCGACAGCACGCCCCGGACGGTCCCGTCAGGGATGACGACCGGCAAGGACACAAAACTCGTTGCCCTCAGGGTCGGCGAGTACGACCCAGCTCTCGTCGCCTTGACCGACGTCGGCGGACCGGGCGCCGAGGTCGAGCAGGCGACGCACCTCCTCGTGCTGTTCCCTGTCGGTCGGATCGAGATCGATGTGGAGCCTGTTCTTGACCGTCTTGCCCTCCGGCACGCGGGCGAAAGTCAACACCGGCGGGACCGCACCGGGATGACTCTTGCCCTCGGGCGCCCCCGGGGAGCCGATGGTGACAATGTCGTCGTCTTCGTCCCGCACCTCGTAGTCGAGAACCTCGCACCAGAACCGGGCGAGGCGGCGAGGATCGGAACAGTCGATCGCAAGCTCGGTGAACTTGCTGGCCATTGAAGACCTCCCAGTAGCGGATCAGCCGAAGAGCCACACGATAATCCGCCGTCCCGACGGCGAGATGAAATTCATCCGTGGTGCGCCTCAGCGACAGCGTGCCGGGCTCGCGAATCATCAAGGCAGCCCACGATGGACAAGCTGATCCCGAGGGACGACAACGCCCGCCGACAACGCGACGACAGAGGCCTTCGTTGCACGCCAGCCGGCTCCCTGCCGCCTGACAGCCCCATGCTCACCCAGTCATTTTTCCTCCTTACTCATACATCGGCTTACCCAACCGAGAATATCGAACATGTGTTCGATCAGCTATCGCTCGATCGGGTCCTCGACAACCCGGCGACTGCCGCCGGACTCACAACGAGGCGGCGACGTGCTTCGTTAGCCTGAGGACATGGCCGACACTCCCCTGCGCATCGTCGCCGCGATCCCGTTCGCACCGGAATTCCCCAAGCTGGTGGAATCCGTCGACCCAGGCATCGAGCTGATCACAGAGCCGAGTCTGCTTCGCCCCAACCGGCACGTCTCCCACGATCCAGACAGTCCACGCTTCGCCAGGACCGGGGAAGAGCAGCGCGCGTACGAGAAAATGGTCGAGCAGGGCGATATTCTCTACGGCATACCCGATCAGAATCCGGAACTGCTCGCGAAGACCGTGCGCGCCAACCCGGACCTGCGCTGGGTGCACACCAAGGCAGCCGGAGGCGGCGCGACCGTGCGGGCAGCGGGGTTGACCGAGACCGAACTCGACCGGGTCGCGTTCACCACGTCAGCCGGGGTCCACGCGGGCCCGCTCGCCGAGTTCGCGATCTTCGGGTTGCTCGCCGGGGCAAAGAACTTGCGGCGGCTACAGAACCTGCAACAACAACGCGTGTGGGCTCCACACTGGGCGATGGGTCAGCTCCGCGACCACACCGTACTGATACTGGGTCTTGGTGGCATCGGCAAGGAAACGGCGAGGCTGGCGCACGCGTTCGGAGCGAGGGTCCTCGGAGTCAAGCGGCGTCCCGAACCCGTTCCGTACGTCGATTCCGTGCACGGTGTCGATGAACTCGGCGACATCGCCGGTCAGGTCGACGCGGTTGTCGTCACGCTGCCCGGCACGCGGTACACCACCAACCTCGTCGACGGGCCCCTGCTCGCCGCGATGAAGCCCGGGGTGGTCATCGTCAACGTCGGGCGCGGAACCGTCATCGACGAACCGGCGTTGATCGACGCGCTGCGGCGTGAGCACGTCGGATTCGCCTGCCTCGACGTCACGGCTACCGAACCACTGCCAGCAGACAGTCCTTTATGGAACATGTCGCGTGTGTTGATCAGCTCCCACACCGCAGCGGAGGATCCGGCCGAGGACAGCAGGATCGCCGAGTTGTTCGCCGAGAATCTCGGCCGTTTCCTCCGCCGTGATCCCATGCGCAATCTGGTGGACCGCAAGCACTTCTACTGACCGGGCTCACGATCGACCGGCGGCGGCCGGAACGCCACGTGACAGCCGACAGAGCCTTGCCTGGGGCGGACCGGACACGGGGGGGCACGCGAGCGAATCCGCCGAGGAGGCCCGCTCGGACCCGCGTACCGTTCGCTGGTTCCGTTCGCCGGATCCGGCGAACGACGATCGCCCTTCGCGCCTGCATCGGTTTACCGCTCACCGGCCGGGCATGGGCTCGCGGGAATGAGGTGACCGAACGCGGAACTCGCGCGCGCGAACGCGGAACTCGGCAGCCTGAGTGCGGAACTCACCGGCCTGAGCGCAGAACTCGGCAGCACGAACGCGGGACTCGCGCGCTCGTACGCGGGACCCGCCGACGCGCTCGCACCGGCCACGCGCCATGGCTCCCCTGCCGCCCGGCCACGCGCCAACGGCTCCGCTGTCGCTGGGTCACCTCGGCCGCTGGGATACCAGCCAGCGGTGCAAGGCGGTCGCCAGTTCGACCGGGGCGTCGTAATGCACGAGGTGCCCGGCTTCCGCGATCAGCTCCACCGTGGCCCCAGGGATGGCATCGGCGAGCCGCCGGGCCCTGTCGACGGGAATCCACGTGTCGTCGGTACCCCAGATGACGGTCGCCGGCAGGGCGAGATCGCCGTACCGGTCCTCGATCTCGGCGGTGTACCGCTCGTCGGCCTCCGCGATCTGCTGGTAGAACGCCCGTTGCCCTTCCACGGTCAGCCAGGGGGCCGTCAACGTGTCCAGCTGCTCCGCCGTGAGCCCTCGGTAACTCGCGGTACCGATGTAGGCCTCCAGCGCGCCACGGTGCACCCCCGGCGGCTGCGCCGCGAACACCTCCGCGTTCGCGGCGACGAGACGAAAGAACTCCGAACCCCACGGCCGCAACGCGACGACGTCGACAAGGGCCAGTGAGGCATAACCGGCCCCGTGTAACAGATGCGCCCTCAGCGAGACGGCCCCGCCGTAGTCGTGCGCGATCACGTGCGGATCGGTCAGTCCCCAATGGCCGATGAGATCGGCGAGCAACTCCCCTTGCACGCCGAGATCGACGGCGTGGCCGACGTGCTTCGACGACTGGCCATAACCGGGCATGTCCCACAGATAGACGGTGAACTCACGGCTCAGCGCGCGGGCGAACGGGACCCACAATCGCGCCGACCACGGGGTGCCATGACACAACACGACGGCGGGCCCCTGCCCCAGCCGGTCCCAGGCGACCGTACGCCCGCGCCACTCGAATGTCCGCGACAACTCCACGCCAGATCCTTCCTCCGTGTCCTGCACGCGGACGTTACCCTCGGGGTCCGACGATTCCGGCGGCCCACCGGAACCTGATTCATCGGTCCGAAACCGGTCGCCTGCCTTCGGTCAGTCGAGTTTGCCCCGGGGATATCCTCGGCGGCCTCTCCGGCGGGTTGATCCTCGACCACGTCCACCATGCCGGACCCGTCCTGGCAAGTAAGCCCGCCGAGGTTGTCAGTCCGGAATGGACAGTGTGAGGAGGTAGTAGCCGAGGGTCTTGCCGTGCCCGTCGAGTGCGGTGGAACCGGTGACACCGCCCCCGAGGACGCCGGGGACCCGGAACACGAACGCCGGGAGCCCCGGCAGCACGGTCCTCGTCACCCCACCGGTGACAGCGGAACCGAAGTGGCAGGCCACGAGCTCAGGGGAGAGACGTGACTCAAGCGCGTCGAATGCCGCGCCGTCACGAGGGAACACCGCCAGCATGAGGGTGTCGCCCTTGTCACCGGCCCGGACATCCGCGATGTCGTCGAGAATCATCACCCCTCCAGCAGATGGACGTCGGGACGCACCGAATTCCTCGGCAGCAGGCACGAGCGGACGGCCACCACCTCGCGGAGGTGCCGCGCGGCCCCGCCACCTCCGGCGGGACCGTTGGTGTAGAGGGACTCGACCTCCCAGCCGATCGCGTCGGCGAGTTCGGCGTCCGCGACGCGAGCGGACACCCGTAGCCGGACCTCGACCGGATCCACATCGGACACCAAGCCGCGAAACAGCGCGCCTGCCCCGATGTACTCGACCCGGATCGCCGTCTCGTCCACGCCGTGAACGGCGACCAGCCGCTCACGCACGATGTCGCCCGCGAGTTTGGCGCGATCGAGTGCCCTTGGGCCCGCGTAACCGATCTGCCCCTCGCCGGTCCAGCCACCCCGGAAGCCGAGTGTCACCTTGAGGTCTTCGGGGCGAGGACGCCCTCCCGCACCTTCCACCAGCACTTGGTCCGCATCGGTCTGGGTGAATGTGACCCGCGAGAAGTCCGCTGTGACGTCCGGCGTGAGGTAGGCAGTCGGATCGTCCACTTCGTACAGTAACTGCTCGGCGCAGGTGCGGATGTCCAGCCTCCCACCGGTTCCGGGAAGTTTGCCGAGCACGGCAGTACCGTCGGCGGCGACGTCGGCGAACGGGAACCCCAGCCTGGCCATCCCCGGCACCGGCTTCGTGCCGGGGTCGGCGAAGTAGCCACCGGTGAGCTGGCCCGCGCATTCGAGCAGGTGACCGGTCACCGTCCCGGCACCGAGCGAGTCCCACTCCGTCTCGCCCCAGCCGTGCCGGTATCGCAGCGGGCCGAGGTACAGCGCGGGGTCGGCCAGCCTGCCGGTGAGCACCACGTCCGCTCCCTGTGCCAGGGCCGCGGCAACCGGTTGGCTACCGAGGTAGGCATTGGCTGAGATCAACTCGTCCTGACAGGCGGACAACCGCTGGCCGGTCTCCCACACGACTGGGTCGGCGCGGCGCACCGTGTCCAGCACGTCATCGCCGGTGACGACCGCGACACGCGAGGCAAGACCCGATCGTGCCGCGATGCGCGCCGCCAGTTCACCGGCCGCGACCGGATTGGCGGCACCGGAGTTGGTGACCACGGTCGTGCCCGCCTCCGCGGCGTAGGGCAACACGGCCAGCAACCTGGCTTCCAGCAACGGGTCGTAGCCCGAGGCGGGGTCGGCCAGCCGCCGCGACTGCGCCGCCGCGACCGTCCGTTCGCCAAGGCACTCGAATATCAGGTAGTCGAGTTCTCCGCGCCGGGCCAGGTCCACGGCCGGGTCGATCCGGTCGCCGGCGAACCCGGCACCCGCGCCGAGCCGCACGGTTCTTCTGCTCATCCGGCCCTCCTCCTCCGACGGATCACGACGCCCACAGCGGTACCGCTCCCGTGGCGACGGCGACCAGCAGCATGATCAGGCTGACCAGCCAGGCCCATCCGAACAGGTGCCTGATGTGCCGTCCGATTTCGACTCCGGCCAAGCCGACCAGCAGGTAGAACGAACCGGTGAGCGGGCTGATCGGGAAGCCGACGGTCTCCTGGCCGAGCAGTGCGGCCTGAGCGATGTCAGCGCTGGCGACCCCGAATTGTTCTGCGACACCGTTGAGCACGGGAAGCACTCCGAAGTAGAACGCGTCCGGCCCGAACAGCAGGCTCAACGGTACGCCGAGCACACCGACGATCAGTGGCAACGCCGGTGCCGCGCCCTCGGGGATGAGACCGGCCGCGGTCGATGCCATCGCCTCGATCATGCCGCTGCCTTCGAGGATGCCGAGGAGCACGCCTGCCGCGAGCAGCGTGGTCGCCATCAGCATGGCTCCCTTGGCGTGTGCCTCGATGCGCACGGTCTGCCGTCGCAGGCCCGGATAGTTCACGACGAGCGCGATCACGGCGGCGACGAGGAAGAGCAGTTCCGGCGGCGCGACCCCGGTGACGAGGCACGCGATGACGCCGATCGTCAGCAGCGTGTTGAACCACAGCAAACGCGGGCGCCGCAGATCCTCCCCTGCCCCGGCTCCCTGGGCGGGTTCGGTCGCGACCGGCTCGTCGGCATCGGCGAACGCCGAGCCTTCCTCGTCGCCCGAAGGCGCCGGGATCGCGGCGAGGCGCCGCTGCTCACGGCGGCCAAGCAGCCAGGCGATGCCGAGTGCGGCGACCACGCCGACCGCCTGCGCGGGAATCAGCGGAACCCACAGGTCGTTCGCCGCTTCGCCGGTCGTGGCGGCCGCCCGCGCACCTGGCCCGCCCCACGGAAGCAGATTCATCACCCCGGCACCAAGACCGACGCAGGTGGTGAGGACGAGGCGGCTCATCCCGAGCCGGTCGAACAGCGGAAGCATCGCGGGAATGGTGATCAGGAAGGTCGTTGCGCCCGCGCCGTCCAGGTGCGCCGCGCAGGCCAGTGCCGTCGTCGCGACACAGATCGTGACCGGTGCTTTGCCCGCGAACGACATGATCCGTCTGATCAAGGGATCGAAAAGGCCCGCGTCGCGCATCACTCCGAAGTAGACGATCGCGAACACGAACATCGTGGCGACCCCTGCGACACCTTCGAGTCCGCCGCCGACGAACTCGCCGATCTCGGACGGGGTGAAGCCCGCGATCAACCCTGCCAGCACCGGCACGCCCGCCAGTGCGACCACACCCGCGACGCGGTTGGTCAGCAGCAAGGCGAGAATCACGCCGATGGTCAGGAAACCCGTCAGGGACAGCATTGGCCCCGGCCTCTCACTCGATTCTGGTGACAACGACTCGGGCACTGAGTCTGCGGGTCACCTCCCGGCGGGTCCAACATAAGTTTCAGATACATTGATGCGATATGGGCATGGATATCGGCATCCGGCACCTGCGGACCACGGTCGCGGTCGCCGATCTCGGCGGCTACACGGCCGCGGCACGGGAGTTGCGCGTCGCCCAATCGTCGGTGAGCCGGACGGTGCTGGAGGTCGAGAGGCAACTCGGCGTATCGCTGTTCGACCGCACCACCCGGACCGTGCGGCCGACGGCCGACGGCGAGCAGTTCCTGGCCATCGCACGGCGACTGCTTGCCGACTTCGACACCGCCCTCAACCACTTCGACGGCTATCTGGCCGGAACGCGCGGGACCGTCTCCGTCGCGGCGCTTCCCTCACTGGCCGGCACGCTGCTGCCTCCGGTGATCTCAGCCTTCCGCGCCGAACGGGCCGGGGTCGTCGTCACGATCCGCGACGGCCTTTCCCGCGAGGTACTCGGCCATGTCGCCGAGGGCACGGTCGACATGGCCGTCACGGTCGCGGCGACCGTTCCTCCCCCGCTGCGGGCCCGAAGGGTGGCCACCGACCGGTTCGCCTGTGTCTTCCCGCGCGGGCACCGCTTCGCCGAGCGCGCGGAATTGACCTGGGCGGACCTCGCGGCGGAACCGTTCGTGGCTTTCGACCCGACGAGCAGTATCCGGACCTATGTGGACCGGACACTGTCAGCGAGGGAAGTGCCGACCGGGCCGGTCACCGAGGCACGCAACATCGGCGCGGTCGCCGGGCTCGTCGGCGCGGGACTGGGTGTCTCGGCCGTGCCGGGGCTCGTGCTGCCGATGATGGCGTTCGCGGACCTGGACCAGCGACCGCTGACCGGCCCGGTCGTCGAACGCGACCTCTGCCTGATCCATGACCCGGCACGTCCCCTTTCCCGGCCCGCTCTCGCCCTCATGGAACTGCTCGCTTCCGCACGCTCCCAGCGATTGCGCCTGCCACCCGGCGCCGAGTGGGCGTGAGGACGTCAGGCCGCCGCGAACTCGCTCCGCCGCGACAACACGGCCGAGAAGAAATCCACAATGGACAACAGGGCGGGTTCGGCCTCTGGCGCGAGCAGCACACCGCCTTCCGTGACCTCGATGAACCGGTCAAGCAGGAAGTAACCCTGGATGACGTGTTCGGCACCCATCGAGTGCAGAACCGGCCGGAAGGCGTAGTCGATGGCGAGCACGTGTGCCAGGCTGCCGCCGGTGGCGAGCGGCAGCACCGTCTTGCCCTCCAGCGCGAACTGCGGCAGCAGATCGAGCAACGACTTCAGGAGTCCACTGTAGGCGGCCTTGTACACCGGCGAGGCGACGATGAGGCCGTCGGCACCCGCGATGGCTTCGGCGAGTGCCGCGATGTCGGGGTCCCCCGCGTCACCGGCGAGCAGCGCGCTCGCCGGAAGTTCCCTGACCGGGGCCAGAGCCATCGTGTGCCCGTGACCGCGAAGCCGGATGGCGAGATGTTCGAGTACCGCTTCGGTCTTCGAGGTCCGCGAGGGACTTCCGGACAGTGCGAGAATTCTGGACACGGCGAATCTCCCGGGGGTCGGCGCGGCGGCGGGACAGTACTGGTCACGTGATGGCCTCCGTCGCCCCCTCCCTCACCGGCAGCCCTTCGCGTGCCCAGGCTCTGAACCCACCGATCAGGTCGGTCGCCCTGGTCAAGCCGAGGCGGCGGAGGTCTCTGGCGGCCAGGCTGGAGGCGTAGCCCTCGTTGCACAGCACCACGATCGGCCTGTTCTCGGTGACGCCGTCGATGCGGTGCGCCCCGCGAGGATCGAGTCGCCATTCCAGCACGATGCGCTCGATGGGCACCGAACCCGGAATCTCGCCTTCGGCAAGGCGGTCGTGCCGGGGCCGGATGTCGACGAGCAACGCACCGGAGCCGCGAAGCTCCTGTGCTTGCCAGGGCGTGACTCGCGTGAGCACGGAACGCGCCTCGGCGAGCAGGTCATCGACGGTCACGGTCCCTCCAGGTCGGCTCGCGCCTTGAGTTGGTCGAAAGTCAGATCCAGCGCGGGCAAGGGTGGAATTTCGGCGGGAATGTCCGCGAGACTGGCGTACTGCCGGGTCGGCACGAGCGGAGGCGAATAGGCGTGCACGCTCGCCGCGGGCACGTCGCCGGTGTTGGTCACCTGGTGCGCGTGGCCCGCGCCGAAGCCCACCGCCGTCCCCGTGTCGTGCGCGACCAGCCGGATGGGGCCGCCCGGGTAGCGGTAGCTCTCGGTGAGGCGTCCGGTCAGTACCGCGAAGGAACCGGCCGCCCCGCCGTGGTCGTGTGGCTGGGTTCCCTGCCCCGGCAGCCAGGTCAGCAGCCACAACTCGACCCCCCTCGTCAGGCCGAGCCGCAGCCACCAGCGTTGTTCGGGTACGTAGCGCAGCAGGCCGGTCAGCGGACCCGCGAGTTCGGTCGCCGTCGAGAAGGTCAGCTCGCGCAGCTGGCGCGGAGTCCACAGTGGACGTTCTTGGCTCAGCTGCCCGCGCAGGGAAGCGGTGTCCAGTTCCGGGTGGATGTCAAGTTCAGCGGTCAAGGCGGTCATGGGCGGGTTCACTCCGAATACGGCTGGTACGGCTGTGATGTTCACGGGGCGATGAGGTCAGGCCCGGCGACACCCGCACGAGGCGACCAGCAGCAAGTCGACGGTTCGGTCACGCCAGCCATGGAAAACTCGGAACACGACGCGATCATCGCACGATGGCAACCGCGCGGGGGTGCCGTCTCGCCGGCCGGAACGGCACTCCCCTTCGGCAGAGACTTTCGTTCCGAAAGAAATCCACACCTGCCCCGGCGCGATGATCCGTGCCATGATCGCGGCCATGGATTCGAGTGCGCCCGCGCAGCCCCCCGGCCTCCCTGAATGGACACCGCTCACACACGTCGAGGGCAAGGCACTACTCGGCGGCCAAGGCAGGGTCCGGTTGCTCACGGCCGCCGAAAACGGGGTACTGCTGGAGATCGAGTACCCGGAAGGCGTCGCGTCGCCGGTGCATCAGCACGACCACGACAGCGTCGTGTACCTGTTGTCGGGCGCGCTGGAAGGCACCGTGAGCGGCGAGCACGTCGAACTCCACTCCGGACAGGCGCTGCTGCATCCCGCTCACGTTCCCCACTCCGTCGCCGCCGTCACCGGCAGCCGGTGGCTTGAGTTCAAGTCACCCGCGCCCGATCTCACCCGCACAGTCGGTGTCGCGAACCCGTGAACTCACCACGCGGGCGCGCGCTCCCCGGCCAGTACCGCGAACGGCAACACGTTACCGGGAGGTGGGCAAGGGCAGGTGCCGTACGCGGTGAACGCCGAAGGCGGGTTGAGGGCCCTGTTGAAGTCGAGCACGGCCTTTCCCGATCGCGGCCGGGGCACCGACAACGTCCGCCACGAGCCAGTGGTACCGCCGTTGGTCGCATCCCCGAAGTACACGGTGAGGTCGCTGCCCTTGCCCGCCGTCGCGGCGAGTGAGTACTCGCTGCCGGAGTAACCGAATCGCAGTTCCCCCACTACTTCCAGCCGGTTCCGTAGTCCGGGCTGGGCCGTCGTGCCCATGATGACGTGTGGCGGCGAGTACAGTTCGAAGGTCGCCGGAATGGCCCACGCCGGGTCGAAAGCGAAGGACGGCACTCCGGAGAAGTTCTCCCTCGCCTTCGTACGGGGGTCACGGACCCTGATGCCGAACCTGCCGTCCCTGCGCAGCAATTCCAGCCGCACGTCCCCGAACGTCGCGAACAGGGCCGAACCCGATTCGTGAATGCTCAGCCGCGTCGTTCCGTCGAGAACGCGTTCGTCGACGACGAGTTCCTCGTCTTCGGCCGCCGTCACCCTCGCCGCGCCGTTGCCCGCACTCCACGCACCGGGAACTCCCGGAAACGTCCTCGCCTGATCGTCGAGCCAGTGCAGCCCGGCGAGGCTGAGCCAGCCGTAGGGCAAGGCGAGTTCACGCTCGCGTTCGGCGTGCCATGACGTCCATTCCGCGAGCGACGTCGCGCTCGCCGTTCCGGGTCGTCTCGTGTCATGCGCGGTGGTGGCCATCGGCTCGCTTTTCACTCTTCCTGAAATCAACTGTCCTCACCGGGTTTCTTACCCTGTGAATCAATTCCGCCGCCGTATGCTCGCGCGGGGAAACACAGCACGACAATGGCCACCAGCGGCATTTACCGCAACGCCGTCCACACTCCGGACACCATTGCCGGAATGCACCGCGATCACACTAACGTGGAAGCGTGTCGGCATTTCAGCTCGCGATCGTGGGTGCCGGGCCGCGTGGAATCGGTGTACTGGAACGAATCTCGGCCAACGCCGCCGAATTCGCACGCGGGCGCCGGATCGTCGTCCACCTGATCGACCCTTACCCTCCCGGCCCCGGCCGGATCTGGCGCTACGCGCAATCACCGCTGCTGCGGATGAACTCGATGCCGGAGGACGTCACCATGTTCACCGATGACACGGTGCGCATGGACGGTCCGGTGAGCAGCGGTCCCTCGCTCGCCGAATGGGCGGAGAACGTGCGGCGGGGGCGACTGCCGGTGCGCCTGCCCGCCGACGTCGAGGCGGAACTGGCCTCGCTCACCGGACGATCGTTTCCGACCCGGCGGTTGCAGAGCGCCTACCTTTCCTGGGTGTACGACCATGTTCGAACCGGGTTGCCGGACACGATCGAGATTCGCGAACACCGGGTCAGGGCAACGGCGATCACCGGAGCCGAACCGGGATGGGTATGGCTGGAGGGAGCATCGCGACCGCTCCGCGCCGACGCGACGGTACTGACCGTGGGACACATCGACGCCGAACCGGACCGCGCGGCCACGGAACTCGCCGCGTTCGCCGAACGGGCCGGACTGTCCTATTACCCGCCAGGCTACACCGCCGACGTCGACTATTCGGCGGTCGCGCCGGGCGAACCGGTCATCGTGCGCGGCTTCGGGCTTGCCTTCGTCGACTTGATGCTGCTGCTCACCGAGGGCAGAGGGGGCAGGTTCGACCGGCTGGACACCGGCACGCTCCGGTACGTGCCGAGCGGGGCGGAGCCGGTGCTGCACGTGGGATCGCGGCGCGGGGTTCCTTATCACGCGAAGCCGGGCTACGCGCTCGGCGGGGCGCTGCCGCCGCTCCCCCGTTTCTTCGGCGAGGCCACCGTGCGGGAGCTCGCCGAGCGAACGGGAAGCCTCGACTTCCGGCGCGACGTCTGGCCCCACGTAGCGAAGGAGATCGCCTGGGGCTACTACAGCGAACTGCTGACCAGCCACCCGCACCGGGTTCACCTGGCGAGGGCCGATTTCGAGGCCAGGTTCGCCGAGGCCGGCTGGGACAGTCCCGCGATGCGCTCGCTCGTCAAGACCGCCGTGCCGGCCTATGACGACCGGCTCGACCTGACCGCGCTCGACCGTCCGCTGGAGGGCAGGACGTTCGACACGGCCGAAGATTTCGGCAAGTATCTACGCTCCCACATCGAGGCGGACCTCGGCAGGCGCGCCAATCCCGCGTTCTCCGCCGACCTCGGCGCCTTCGTCGCGTTGCTGTCGGTCTACGGTCAGCTGGCCGCGCTCGTCGCGACGGGGAAGATCGGAGCGCGTTCCCAGCTTTCCGACCTCGACGGCTGGTGGCACGGTTTCTTCAGCTTCTTCGCCAGCGGCCCCCCGCCACAGCGCCTCGCCGAACTGCTCGCGCTTCAGGAGGCGGGGATCGTGCATTTCCTGGGTTCCGGCCTGCGCGTCGGCACCGACACCGAGCGACGGCTGTTTTTGGCCGATGGCGCGAGCTTTCCCGGAACCTTCTCGGCCCGAACGCTCATCGAGGCACGATTGCCATCGCCGAGTGTCACCGCGGCGGCCGACCCGCTGCTGCGCTCACTGTACGAATCGGGCAGGCTCACCGAGGAGACGATTCCGGAACAACCGGGCCCAGCCATCGGTTCCGGCAGAATCCACACCCGCGACGGCAGGATGATCGACGTCAACGGGCATGTTCACCGAAACCTTTTCGCACTCGGCCCGCACACCAGCACGCGGTCGGCCGGTGCCTTCACTCGCCCTCGGGCCAACGCCTTGTCACTGCGGCAGAACGACATGGTCGCGAGGCGGATACTTGCGCTGGCGGCCACATACCGCTGAGTCCACAGTAGACATATACCAGTGACCTATTTCTTTCGTTACGAACGAAATAAATAGACCGGAATTCCGTGATCCGGATTTTTCGATTAACCTGATTCGACGGCACTGTCAAGACTCATCCCACCAACCGGATGGCGTGGAAACCGGTGAAAGTAAATGCGAGGCTCTGGCCGACCCCTTTCCGAAAGGCAACCGCCGTGAGCTTCTCCCGCAGATCGCGATTCGTCACCGCCGCCGCCATGGTCCTCTCGGCCGCGACCGTGCTCGCCAGCTGTTCCCGTGCCGAGACCGACCAGGGCGGTGGTCAGCCGCCGCCCGAAGCCGACCAGGGCGCCGCGACCGAGGTCCGGCTCGGCTACTTCCCGAACGTCACCCACGCTCCCGCGATCGTCGGGGTGGAGAACGGTTTCTTCGCCGACGAGCTGGGATCGACGACGCTGACGACCCAGACGTTCAACGCGGGCCCCGACGAGGTCAACGCGCTGCTCGGCGGTTCGCTGGACGTCGCGTTCATCGGTTCCGGCCCCGCCATCAACGCGTTCACCAAATCCGAGGGCACCATCCAGCTCATCTCCGGCGCGGTCTCCGGCGGCGCCCAGCTCGTGGTCAAGCCCGAGATCACGTCGCAAGACCAGCTCAAGGGCGCCACGATCGCCACCCCGCAACTGGGCAACACGCAGGACGTCGCGCTCAAGAAATGGCTCAGCGAACAGGATCTCTCCGGCGACGTCACCGTCGCCAACATGAAGAACCCCCAGATCTACGACGCGTTCCGCAGCGGTGAGGTCGACGGTGGCTGGCTGCCCGAACCGTGGCCGTCGCAACTCGTCGAGGAGGCGGGTGCGCACGTGCTGCTCGACGAGAAGCAACTGTGGCCGGACGGCAAGTTCCCGACGACGGTGATGATCGCCCGCAGCGAATTCGTGCGGCAACATCCTGAGACCGTCAAGGCGCTGCTGCGCGGCGCGATCGCGGCGACCGAGTGGGCAGGGAACAACACCGGCGAGGCGAAGTCCGTCGTCAACTCGGCCATCGAGAAACTGACCGGCGACACGCTGAGCGGCCCCGTTCTCGACCGCGCGTTCGCCAACATCGAGCTGTCGCCCGATCCAGCGAGCGCCACGTATCCGCAACTCGCCGAGGACTCGGTGACCGCCGGTGTCGTGGATGCCGCGGCCGAACTCTCCGGGTTCCTCGACCTCAGCCTGCTCAACGAGGTACTCGCGGAGCAGGGCAAACCGCCAGTCGACGCCGCGGGCCTGCAAGCCAACTGACGAAAGCCGGAAATCCATGAGTGTGTCCCTGCACGAGAGCAAGCGGCGGCAGTCCACGGAAGCCGCCGTCCGGCTCGATGGTGTCGTCAAGGTCTTCGGCACCGGAGCAAACGCCGTCACCGCGCTGGACGGCCTCGACCTCACCGTGGCCCCTGGAGAGTTCGTCTGCCTGCTCGGCGCGTCAGGATGCGGCAAGAGCACCGTGCTGAACCTGGTGGCCGGACTGGAGAAACCGACGTCGGGTCAGCTCACCCGCAACACCTCGCGGCCCGCGGTCATGTTCCAGGACGCCGCCCTCATGCCGTGGCTGACGACCATCCGCAACGTGGAACTTCCCTTGCGGCTTGCCGGTTTCTCGCGCGCGGAACGCAGGGAGAAGGCCACGGAACTGCTGGAACTGGTCCGGCTGGGCGGGCAGGGCGACAAGCGCCCTCACGAACTCTCCGGCGGGATGCGGCAACGGGTCGCGCTCGCGAGGGCGCTGGCCGCGACGCAACGAAGGGACGACGAACGACGGCACGCCCTGCTGCTCATGGACGAACCGTTCGCCGCCCTCGACGCCATCACCAGAGACGTGTTGCAGAACGAATTGCTGAGGGTGTACCGGCGGCTCGGTTCGGCCGTCCTGTTCGTCACGCACGACGTGCGCGAGGCGGTGCGGCTCGGCGGCCGCATCGTCCTGCTGTCCTCGCGGCCGGGCAAAGTGGTGCGGGAATGGTTCACCGGCAACGAATCCGGCAGCGAATCCAGCGCTGAATCCAGCTCGGCCACCGACCCTGCCGCGCTCACCGACGAGATCACCGCGCGGCTGCGGGAGGTGATCAGTACCCATGCGGCCCGCTGACGGGGGCACGGACCTCGCCGCCGTCGAGGCTGGGCTCGACGCGCTCGACACCCCGGTCGAGGAGAGCAGGCCGCCGTTGTGGCGGAGGCTGATCAGAACGGCTTTGCCGCCCTTGACGGCGCTCGTGCTGGTCATCGTGGTGTGGCAGGTGCTGTGGTCCACGGCGTGGTGGCCCGAGTTCAAGCTGCCGGCGCCGCTCGCGGTGTGGGACGAGTTCTGGAGCAGTGCCAGCGACGGCGAAGTACTCGGCATCGTGTGGACCTCCCTGCACAGGGCCGTGCTCGGTTTTCTTGCCGGTGTGGCGATCGGGACCCCGCTTGGGCTGCTGGTGGCCAGGGTGCGGGTGGTCCGCGCGGCGATCGGGCCGCTGCTGACGGGATTGCAGAGCCTGCCTTCGGTGGCCTGGGTTCCCGCGGCCGTGTTGTGGTTCGGCATCAACGACGCGGCGATCTACTTCGTGGTGTTGCTGGGTTCCGTGCCCTCCATCGCCAACGGGCTGGTGTCGGGTGTCGACCAGGTGCCGCCGATCCTTCCGAGGGTGGGTGCGGTGATGGGTGCGGGAAGAATGGCCGCAGCCAGGCTGATCTTGTTGCCTGCCGCGCTTCCCGGCTACCTCGCCGGGCTGAAGCAGGGCTGGGCCTTCTCCTGGCGGTCCCTCATGGCGGCCGAACTCATCGCCATCTCGCCACAACTCGGCATCGGGCTCGGCGCCTACCTGAGCCAGGGCCAGGATTTCAACGACATGCCCAAGGTGCTCGCCGCCATCTTCCTGATCCTCATCGTCGGCGTCGGCATCGACCTGCTCGTGTTCCGTCCCTTGGAGAGGGCGGTACTGCGGGCACGCGGGCTCACCGCGTCGCTGTGACCCGTCGTCCCGCGAGGAGGAAAACCTACGCCGACCAGCCCAGCGTCGCCTCAAGATGCTCGTCGAGCACGGCCGACATGGTTTCGAGATAGGCAGCGGTCACGTGGTTGTCGTCGAGATAGACGAGCACGTTGCCGATCACCGGCTGACACATTCCGTCTGGGCAGAAGTAATCGCTGAAGTCGAGGAAATGCACCCCCGGAGGCACGTCGGGCAACGTCTCGTAAGGAGCCTGCTCGGGCAGGATGTCCGCGCGCGGGACTCCGCATTCCTCCATGGCCCCGGTGCTGCTGTTGCGCACGCAGTCCGACGGTTCGAAGTCGAAGCGCGGGTTGTCCCTGACCGCGACAACCGGGATTCCGGCCTCGGAAAGGGCACGCCACTGGGCGACGTATCCCGGCGGGGTCCACTCGGTAAGACCGACGCGCACGTCCCTCGTGCCGATCGTGAGCACGGCGTCGGGCCGCATCTCCAAGATTTCCTCGGTGACCGAGGTGTTCCAGTCCATGCACGCCTGGTCGCCGGGGAGGCTGTCCGAGTCGGTCGAGAGCGGGCACGCTCCCCTTCCCATCGAGATGACCTGCCAGCCGCGCTGCTCCACCAGCGGCCGCAGCGCGGCGTTGTACTGCTGGGAATGGGAATCGCCCGCGACGACGATCCGTTTGGTCGGCTCGGCCTCGGCGGGAGGATCGATCGTGCAGACCACGAGTTCCTCGTTGCGCTCGGCCAGCCAGCAGTCCTCTTCCTCGAACTTGTCGAACTGGTCTGGCAACGCCGCGAACGGCGGGATCAGCGGAACGTCGCCGTGAGCGGCCGGCTGTGAGCCGTCGACCGGCGCGCCGACGGCACGCGCACCCTGGTACACGGGGTCGTCGGGGTTGAGCGTGAACGAGGCCCGCTGCTGACCGACGAGCTGCCAGGCACCGGCGGCGAGCAGCACCGGAACGAGCGCGAGCACGCCGAACCGGTAGGCACCCCACCGCGTCGTGACACCGATCCGCGACCGGCGGACGGGCTCCTCCACGAGGTGGAACGTCGCGACGGCCAGCACGAGCGAGATCGCGATGACCAGCGCTCCGCCGCGCAGGCCGACCTCGGGCCGATCCCTGGCGATCGAATAGAACAGCAGCACCGGCCAGTGCCAGAGGTACAGCGAGAAGCTGACCTTGCCGAGATAGCCGAGCGGTCTCGACGACAGCAGCCGGTCGGCACCGAGCACGCTGCCCGTGGAACCGGCCACCAGCACCAGTACGGCGGCCATCGTCGGCCACAGTGCGGCGTACCCGGGGAAAACGGTGCCGACTTGCAGGATGAGGCCCGCCGAGACCAACCCGGCGACGCCGAGCCAGCCCAGCGCGATCCTCGGTGCCTTCGGCAGGCTGATCTTGTCGATCGACAGCGCGAGCAAACCACCGAGCGCGAATTCCCACACCCTCGTCAGCGACGAGAAGTAGGCCAGCGGCTGGTCGACGACGGTGAGCCACACCGAGTAGGCCAGCGAGATCCCGAACACGACGGCCAGGCCGCCGAACATCGACTTGCGCACGCTCCAGCCCGCGCGCCGCGCCACGAAGACGATCAGCACCACCAGCAGCGGCCACACGAGATAGAACTGGCCTTGGATGGAAAGCGACCAGAAGTGCTGGACGAGGCTCGCCTGGTCGTGCTGTGCGAAGTAGTCGGCCGAATCAGCCGCCAGCCGCCAGTTTTCCACGAACAACGCCGAGGCGACGACTTCCTTGATGGTCTGGAACCAGCGCACTTCCGGCAGCAGCACGAAGGCGACCGCGACTGTTGCCAGCAACACGGTGACCATGGCGGGCAACAGCCGCTTGATGATCCTGCCCCACATCGGACGGAACTCGATGCGGCCGCGCATCGTTGCCCGGTAGAGCTGGCCCGTGATGAGAAAACCGGTGACGAGAAAGAAAACGTCCACACCGCCCGAGATCCGGCCGAGCCACACGTGGTAGATCACCACGAGGGCAGCGGCGAGGGCACGCAGACCCTGGAGTTCCGGGCGGTACTGGGATTTCACAGAATCGTCACTCGGGCGTCGTCACGGGCGGGGAACATCGCCTATGTTCAGGCGCTCCGTTCGAGGTTACCCGGTAACGAACTACCGATCCCGAGATGGTCGCGCAGTGTCACCCCCTCGTAATCCGATCGGAAGACGCCCCGCTCCTGCAAAAGCGGCACAACCGTGTCCGCGAATTCGTCCAAACCTCCCGGTGTGACATGCGGCACCAGAATGAACCCGTCGCTGGCATCCTGCTGGACCAAATGGTTGATTTCCTCGGCGATCGTGGCGGCCGAGCCGATGAACGTCTGCCGACCGGTGACCTCGATGATCAGCTCGCGCAGCGAAAGGTTCCGAGCCGATGCCAGCTCCCTCCACTCACGCGCGGTGGCGACCGGGTCACGATACAAGCGGACACTCGCCCTTCCGCGCGAGATCGTGTTCTCACCGGGTAGCGGATCCACTTCGGGCAGTGGCCCTTCCGGGTCGTAGCCGGAGAGATCCCTGTTCCAGAGCTGTTCGGCGAACTTGATGGCGGTCTGCGCGCTGACCTGCTTGCGGCGGATCACCGCGGCCTTCTCGTGCGCGTCGGCGTCGGTGTCGCCGACCACGAAGGTGGCGGCGGGAAGTACGACGAGCTGATCGCGAGTGCGCCCGTACCGCGCGAGCCGCCCCTTGACGTCGGCGTAGAAAGCCTGCCCTGCTTCGAGCGTCCCGTGCCTCGTGAAGATCGCGTCGGCGGTCGCGGCCGCGAACTCCCTGCCCTCCTCCGAATCGCCGGCTTGCAGGATCACCGGTCTGCCCTGCGGGCTCCTCGGCACATCGAAGTGGCCCTCGATGTCGAAGTGGGCATCGCGGTAGGCGAACCCACCCGCGTGCGGATCCCCCGCGAACACGCCGCGGCCGGCGTCGGCGGCGATGTCGTCGCCTCGCCACGAATCGAACAGCGTCGCCGAGGCCGAGAGAAACGCCCGCGCCCGCTCGTAGCGCTGCTCCTGCGGCAGATACCCGCCCCTGCGGAAGTTCTCCCCGGTGAACGCGTCCCACGAGGTCACGACGTTCCACCCCGCCCTGCCACCGGAAAGGTGATCGAGGCTGGCGAACTGCCGCGCGACCTCGTAGGGCTCGTTGAAGGTCGAGTTGATCGTGCCGGTCAGCCCGAGCCGTTCGGTCACGGCGGCCAGCGCCGCGAGCACCGTGAAGGTGTCCGGTCTGCCCACGACGTCGAGGTCGTAGATCTCGCCGCCCTGCTCACGCAGCCGCAGCCCCTCCGCGAGGAAGAAGAAGTCGAACTTCGCGCGCTCCGCCGTGCGGGCCAGGTGAGCGAACGAACCGAACTCGATGTGACTGCCCGCCTCCGGGTCGCTCCACACCGTGGTGTTGTTGACGCCGGGAAAGTGCGCGGCGAGATGGATGTGCTTGACCGGCTTGCTCATGAGGCCACCTCCGCGTAGCGGCTGGCGGGACGGCCGAGGCCGAGCGTCCCGCGTAGTGTCGTTCGTTGTTCGCTGTCCAGCGCGTAGCGCGACCGGTACCGGCCCGCCTCGCGCAGCACCGCCGTGACCTTCGTCGTGATGGCGAGCAGGTCGTGGGGAATGGCTCCCGGCCGCAGCCGGAACCCGGTGATGCCCTGCTCCGCGAGCCCGGTCAGCACCTCGGCGAGTTGCCCGGCCGTTCCGGTGAACACGGCCGCGTCGCTGTCGCAGGTCTCGCCGGCCAGTTCGTCGAGCCGCGCCTTGCGATCCACCGCCGCGCGCTCCGTCTCGTCGAGGAACACCACGAGGTCGGCGAAGATCCCCGGCCGGTTCTCCCTTCCGGCGACGTCGCTCTCGGCGCCGATCTCCGAGACGATCCTCGCCGCGTCCCTTTCGTCCCGCGGGGTGACGAAGACGAGGTCGGCCGAGCGTGCCGCGAGCCGGTAGGCAGCCGTGGCGTGCGCGAGAACGGCGACGGGAAGCTGCCCCTGCGGAGGGCGCGGCGTGATCGAGGGGCCCTTGACACCGAACCACGGCCCTTCGAAGTCGATGTAGTGCAGTTTTTCGCGGTCGACGAACCGGCCGGTGGCGACGTCGCGGATCTCCGCTTCGTCCTCCCAGCTGTCCCACAACCTGCGAATCACCTCGACGTAGTCGGCCGCTTCGGCGAACAGTTCCTCCCTCGTGAGGGTCGCCGGATCCCGCCTGCCGAAATGCGCGGCGTTGCCGGCGCTGCCGTCCACCCTGACCCTGACTCCCGCCCTGCCCTGGCTCACGTAGTCGAGCGTCGCCAGCGCTTTCGAGAGGTGGAACGGCTCGGTGTGGGTGGCGACCACCGTCGGCACGAGCCCGATCTCGGTCGTCGACGGCGCGACCCTCGACGCGATGAGTACCGAGTCCAGCCTTCCGCGCACCCGGTCGGTCCTTTCGATTCCGTCACCCGGACCGAGCGAATCCTCGATCGTGACAAAGTCGAGCAGTCCTTTTTCCGCCTCCCGCACCAGATCCGTCCAGTACGCGGCGGTGAATATCTCCCCTGGGCGTGCTCGCGGCTCCCGCCACGAAGCCGGGTGCCAGCCCGTTGCCTCCAGTGCCGTCGCCAGATGTAACTCCGGTTTGCCAGTCATGCTCGCGCAACGACCGGGCCGTCCACGGTCATTCCGGCTTCCAGTCACTGGGATCCGCACAGTCCACAAAGGAACTGCGTGAAAGTAACGCGGTCAGGCTCCCAGCACGGAAAGCGGGTGATCGTAGAGCTGGGTGAGCAGACCGGTGCACGCCGCCATGGCCTGCACGTCGGGCCCGAACCTGGTGACCTCGACCAGGTCAGTGCCCGGCAATGCCGTCGTGTCGGCGAACGTGCGCAACAGCTCGCCGAGATACCCCGGGGCGTCGGTGATCGCCTGCCCGCCGAGGACGACGAGCTCCGGATTCACCACGTCCCGCAGGATTCCCGCCGCCGTGCCCAGCGCACGCGCCCTTTCGGCGAGGATTTCGTCTGCGGTGGGGTCGCCGGCCTCGGCCGCCGCGCGCAGCAGACCGATGTCCGGTTCGGCGATGACGCCTGCCTTCACCGCGCGTTCCACGACGGCGAGCTCGGCGACCGTCGCCTCAAGGCAGCCCGTGCGCCCGCACGAGCACGGCACGTCGCCGCCGACGGGCAGATGCGCGATGCTGCCCGACTGTCCCGGCCCCCTGTGCAGCCTGCCGTGCACCGCGACGGCGACGCCCACCATTTCCCTCGCGTAGAAGTACAGCGAACTCTCCGCGCGCCCAGCTGCTCCGAAAAGCAGTTCGGCTGCCGCCATCGCCGGCACGTGCCCGTCGAGGTACACCGGAAGGCCCGTCACGCCCTCCAGCACCGCCCGCGCCGGAACCTTTCGCCAGCCAAGCCGTTCGTGGTCGAGTAGTCCGCGTTCCGCGTCGATCTGCCCGCCGATCGCGAAACCCACGCCGATGATCCTGCGTTCCGGCCAGTGCCGGAGAAAGCCGCGCACCTCGGCGGCGATCCTGCTCAGCACCTCTTCCGGGCCCCCTGCCGGGGTGGCCATCCGCTCGCTGCCGAGCAGCCTGCCCCTCAAGTTCGTCAGGCCGTAGGTGGTCGTCGAAACACCGAGGTGCACACCGCAGGCCGCGATCACGTCGTCGTTGAGGTCGACGGGGACCGTCGGCCTGCCCACCGCCCGCACACCGGACTGGTCGGCGACCTCGCGCAGCAGGCCGAGTTCGATGAGCGCCGCGACCTGCCTGCTGACCGTCGGCATGCTCAACCCGGTGTGCCTGGCGATCGCCGCCCTCGACAACGGGCCGTCGACCCTGATGGCTCCCAGCACCGACGCGGCGTTGGATTCCCTGACTCCACCCGCCCCCGGTACGTCTCGCACCGCGGCCGGCAGCCTCTTCACCACAGCGGACCCCACTTTCTGTTCAAGAGAAACCAATAATGCCAACCGGCTCGTGTCAACGGCGTCCGGTATGCGGGACGTCGGTGACGCATTGGTTTCACCACTTTAGAAATGGGGTCTCGGTGCCACCGTTTATGCTAGTTCTCCGACGAGGATCCCTTGCGCCGCAACCTGATCCGGCTCAGCACGGGGCTCGCGAGCAGCACGGCACCCACGACGAGCAGAGCGAAACCCACGATCAACCACGGCGCGGTGGCGCTGCCCGTCGAGGCGAGGCCGCCGTGCTCCTGCGATGGCGTGCCGCCGGTGTGGTTCTCACCGTCACCGCCCGCCGGCGGCGCGGAGGTGCCGGTGGGCTCAGTCGTGGTCGGCGTACTCGTAGTGGTAACCGGCGTGCTCGGCACGGTGGTGCGGGTCGGCAGCGGCCCCGTTTCGTCGCTGGGACTCTGCGTGGTCGGCGTGATCTGGCTCGTCGTGGGAAGCACGTCGGAACACTGGATCAGGTCGGCGAACGGCGCGTAGTGCACTTCGCCGCCGTCGGCGCTGACGGCTCCCGCCTCGTCGAGACCGCCGTGCTGGAACGAGCGCACGACGACATTGCCCTCGATGTTGG
Source organism: Prauserella marina (assembly GCF_002240355.1). Taxonomy (GTDB): domain Bacteria; phylum Actinomycetota; class Actinomycetes; order Mycobacteriales; family Pseudonocardiaceae; genus Prauserella_A; species Prauserella_A marina. The sequence continues at coordinate 2,963,396 of NZ_CP016353.1, read as the reverse complement.
CGGAGCTGTGATCGACGAGGCGCGCGTTCGGCGCGTAGACCGTTCCCCACACCGTCGGCGAGCCCTCTGGCAAGGTGAGCGTCCCGTCGGTGGTGAAGTTCCACAACACGTGCCGGGACGGTTCGTTGCCCTGCCAGCTCACGTTGGGGACCTGCCATGTGTAGTCGCCGGTGACCTCGACGTTGACGACGAGCCACGCCGCCTCACCCGGCTGCAAGCCCGAATTGTCCGGGTTGATCGTGCTCAGGTTCGCCAGTTCCTCCGGCGTCAAGGTGAGAACGTTCTGTCCCGGCCGCAATCCCAGCGTCGCGACCGGATCCGTGCCGTTCCACTCGGCCTGGCCGTTCTGATCCATCAGCCGCACCGTCTGCGGGCACCGCGCGATGGTGGCGTTGAGCTCACGATAGGTCGAGAACAGCGAGGCGAAATCGAATCCACTGTCACCGGCGACCGATTCCGCCGACTGCGCGGTCTGGATGCTGACATCGGGGTGAGTCGCCTCGTCGCCCCCCTCGGGAACGACGTGCGTGACCCCGCCGGAGGGAATTACGTCCGATCCGCGCAGGTCACCGATCTTGGCGTAGGTGTTGGAAAGGACGTTCAACTGCCCGCCAGAGGGGCTGCCCGGGTAGTCGGGGCGACCGCCGATCACGAGGCCCGTCACCGTGTCGTCACCGGAAGCCACATAGGTGCCCGGATTGTTGAGCGCGACCTGGTAGGCGGCGAAGCCCGCGTCGCCGCCGACCGCCACCGGTCCCTCGACCTCGTTCTCGTACAGTTGCGCGTCACCTTCGACGAGGACAAGGAAACCGTGGCTCGGATCGGCCTGCGCGTCGTCAGGCGCCACCGGGCGAACCGGGTTGACCGGCACGGTGGTCTGCGCCGTCGCGGTCGTATCGGGCACGACTCCGGTCAGTATCACCACGTAGGCCAGCGCGCAGCAGCCGCCGCCGAGGGTCAGCCGGCTCGCGAGGGAAAGGGTGCGCATCAGTTCTCCTTCTCGGTTCGTACCCTCACGAGGAACGTCGTCGCCCGGTCACGGTCAGCCCGCATCGCGGAAGTGCCTCCTCGCGACAAGGCTCAGCACGAGCCCCGCCACGAGCAGGAGCGCGCCGGCCGCCAGGGTGGAGACCATCGGAACGCCCGTCGAGGCGAGCGGGCCGCTCGCCTGCCCGTGATCGGGTCCTGGCCCTGGTGGCGGCACGGTTTCCTTGTCGGCGTTGACGATCGTGCAGGTGACGGCATCACCTCGGTCGAGGGTGACGGAATCCTGCTCGACGCCGACCGGAGCGCCGTCACGCTCACACGTCCAGCCCGACGTGGTGTACCCGCCGGGGCCGTCCCGCTCGGCCAGCGTGTAGGTTCCCGGCTCCACCGCCACTTCGGTCACCTCGGTGCTGCCGCTGACGCCGGACACCGGTGTCGGGCCGTCCGCGACGAGAGTCCAGTCCCGCGGGCCCGCCGTTCCGCCGTGCCGGTTGTCGACCTTCTTCTCCAGGGTGAGCTGCGCGCCGCCGCAGATCACGGTGTTGGTGACCCGGAAGCCGCTCATCGGGCTGTCCACAGTGGCCTGATGAGGAAGATCGGCGTCAGCGGGCTCACCGTCGGCCTCGCTGACGCGCGCCGAGACGATCCGGCATCCGGGGTCGGCGACCGACGTCGTCTCCGCGATGGTGACCGGATCGCCGACCGTGTAGCCCTCCCTCGGCTCGCCCCACGGCTGCGCCGTGGGATCCGCTCCGGCTGGGCCGGTCAAGGTCAGGTCCGCCTCGAAGCCCTCCGGTTGCTCCCCCTCGGCGAAGTGCTCGCCGTCGATCACCCATTCCTTGTCCACGGTGACCTCAGCGCGTTGTGCTGGTCTGTTGTAGACAGTGCAACTCACGACCGCGTTCACGTCGGCATCGAAGGTGAATCCGGTGCCACCGCTGTTGGTGACCGGGACGGGACTGTCATCCGCAAGATTGGTACAGACCGCGTTCTTGGCGCCCTGGGTCACCAACGTGTGTCCCGGCTGCTGGTTCTCGTCGATCGTCAGATCGAAGGAGTTCTGTCCGGCCTGGTAACCGAGCTCGAACGACACCGAACCGGTTCCGTCGTCCGTCGTGCTCTGGCTCGCGGGGAGCCCGCCCACTCCCGGGGTCGTCGACGAGGCATCGAATCGCCAGCCCGCCTCAGCGGGCCGGGAGCCGGTGACGTTCTCCCCCGTGTTGCCTTCGGGGACGATCTCCTTGACCACCGACACCGCGTGCTCGCACTGCGC